>CAXTMS010000266.1:0-4373 GCA_964245345.1 uncultured Acetobacteraceae bacterium
CAGCCCGACCGCCCCGGCCGCGTTATCCCCCGCACCGCCAGCGACGATCGGCGACCGCTGCATGCCCCAGGACTGCGCCAGCTCCGGACGCAGGCTGCCCGCGGCAGCACTGCCTTCCACCAGGCGCGGCATCGCAGACCGATCGAGCCCGGTTGCGGCCAGCGCCGCATCCGACCAGTCGCGCGCCCCGACATCGAGCCACAGCGTGCCGGACGCGTCCGACATCTCCTCGACCAGTTCGCCGGTCAAGCGAAACCGGATCCACGCCTTGGGCAGCAGCACGGTGCGCGTGGCGGCGAACAGGTTCGGTTCGTGCTCGCGCACCCACAGCAGCTTGGGCGCGGTGAAGCCCGGCATGGCGATGTTGCCGGTCACCTCGCGCGAGCCCGGGAACGCCTGCTCGAACGCCGCGCATTCCGCGGTCGAGCGCACGTCGTTCCACAGGATCGCCGGGCGCAGCACCGCGCCTGCCGCGTCGAGCAGCACCGCCCCATGCATCTGCCCGGACAGCCCGATGCCGGACACCGTCGCCAAGGCCGCGCCATGCTCGCGCTTGAGCGTGGCCATCGCGTCCAGCGTCGCCTGCCACCAGCTGTCCGGATCCTGCTCGCTATGCCCCGGCGCCGGCCTGGACACGGCCAGGGCCACGGTGGCGCTTCCGACCGGGCGCTGCTCGCCGTCGACCAGCAGCGCCTTGACCGCGGAGGTGCCGTAGTCGAGGCCCAGGAACATCAGGCAACCAGTTGGTGTCGGGCAAGCCGGGGCAGAGCCAGGCCGTCACCGTCGAACAGGTGGCAGGCGGCGCCGTCGGCGGACACCCGGACCTGCTGGTGCGCCTCGACCGGCGACGTGCCCTCGACCTGCACGATCAGGTCGTCGCGCCCTTCGGCTCCCAGGTGCAGCAGGGTGAGGCCGCCGAGACGCTCCACCAGCCGCACCTCTCCGGCGATCGGTCCGGACGGATCGACCCGCATCGCCTCGGGCCGTATGCCGAGCCTGACCGGCATGCCCGGCTGCATCGCGCCGGCCGCCACCTCGACCACGATCTGCGCTCCCGACGGCAGCCTGACCTCGACCCCGCCACCGGCCGCGGCCACCACGGTGGCGTCGATGACGTTCATGCGCGGCGAGCCGATGAAGCCGGCGACGAAGATGTTGGCCGGGTTGTGGTACAGGTCGAGCGGCGAGCCGACCTGCTCCACCCGCCCCGCCTGCAGCACCACGATCTTGTCCGCCATGGTCATCGCCTCGACCTGGTCGTGGGTGACATAGATCATGGTGGTGGCCAGCTCCTCGTGCAGGCGCGCGATCTCGATGCGCGTCTGGCCGCGGAGCGCCGCGTCGAGGTTGGACAGCGGCTCGTCGAACAGGAACACCTTGGGCGCTCGCACGATGGCGCGCCCGATCGCCACGCGCTGGCGCTGTCCGCCGGACAGGTCCTTGGGCTTGCGATCGAGATACGGCCCCAGCTGCAGGATGCGCGCCGCCTCCTTGACCTTGGTGTCGCGCTCCGCCTTGGGCACCTTCGCCAGCCGCAGCGCGAACCCCATGTTGTCGGCCACCGTCATGTGCGGATACAGCGCGTAGGACTGGAACACCATGGCCAAGCCCCGGTCTGCGGGACCGACGTCGTTGACGCGCTTGCCGTCGATGGACAGGTCGCCGCCGGTGATCTGCTCCAGCCCCGCGATCATGCGCAGCAGGGTGGACTTGCCGCAGCCCGAGGGCCCGACGAACACCACGAACTCGCGGTCGTCGATGTCGAGGTCGATGCCCTTGATGACCTCGACCGGCCCGTAGGCCTTGCGGACGTTGCGAAGCGACAGGGTTGCCATGATGGGCTCCTACTTGACCGCGCCGAAGGTGAGCCCCTGCACCAGCTGCTTCTGGCTGAACCAGCCGAAGATCAGGATCGGCGCCACCGCCATGGTCGACGCGGCCGACAGCTTGGCGAAGAACAACCCTTCCGGCGAGGAGAACGAGGCGATGAAGGCGGTGAGGGGGGCGGCGTGCGACGAGGTGAGGTTCAGGCTCCAGAACGCCTCGTTCCAGCACAGGATCAGCGACAGCAGGCCGGTGGAGGCGACGCCCGGAAGGGTCAGCGGCATCAGCAGGTGCCACACCTCGCCCCAGGTGGTGGCGCCGTCCATGCGTCCGGCCTCCAGGATCTCGTGCGGCACCTCCTTGTAGAAGGTGAACAGCATCCAGACCACGATCGGCAGGTTCATCAGCGCGTAGATCACGATCAGCCCGCTCCTTGTGTCGAGCAGCCCGGTGGTGCGGAACAGCAGATAGATCGGCACCAGCACGCCGACCGGCGGCAGCATCTTGGTCGACAGCATCCACAGCAGGGTGCCGCGTGTGCGCGGCGTGGGATGGAACGCCATCGAATACGCCGCCGGGATCGCCAGCAGCAGCGCCAGCACCGTGCCGCCGATGGAGATGGCGATGCTGTTGAAGGCGAAGGCCACGTAGTTGGCCCGCGCGAACACCTCGCCGTAGGACGCCAGCGTGGGATGGAAGAACAGCCGCGCCGCGATGGCGTCGGTCTCGCTCTTGAAGCTGGTCAGCACCATCCAGAAGATCGGGAAGAACAGCAGGAGCGCCACCGCCCAGCCGAGAACGGCGACGAGGATCCGCTTGCCCAGGCTGTCTGTCATCTCAGGTCTCCAGCCTGCGGGCGACCGTGCGCACCAGGAAGAAGGCGACGATGTTGGCCAGCACGATCGCCACCACGCCGCCGGCGGACGCTCCGCCCACGTCGAACTGCAGCAGCGCGCGGGCATAGATCAGGAAGGCGAGGTTGGTGGTGGCGTTGCCGGGGCCGCCGGAGGTGGTGACGAAGATCTCCGCGAACACGCTGAGCAGGAAGATCGTCTCGATCATGATCACCACGCTGATCGCCCGCGACAAGTGCGGCAGGGTGATGAAGAAGAACTGCGCGATCATCCCGGCGCCGTCCATGCGGGCCGCCTCACGCTGCTCGTTGTCGAGCGACTGCACCGCGGTGAGCAGGATCAGCAGCGCGAACGGCAGCCATTCCCAGGACACGATGGCGATCACCGAGATCAGCGGGAACTGCGAGAACCAGTCCACCGGCTGCATCCCGAACGCATGCGCCACCACGCCAAGCACCCCGTAGATCGGGTGCATCATCAGGTTCTTCCACACCAGGGCGGCCACGGTCGGCATGACGAAGAACGGCGAGATCGCCAGCACCCGGGCGACGTTGCGCCCCGGGAACGGCTGGTTGAACAGCACCGCCAGCAGGGTGCCCAGCCCCACCGTGATCACCAGCACCGAAGCCAGCAGCACCAGGGTGTTGCGCAGGGAGGCCCAGAAGTCCGGGTCGGTGACCAGATACGCGTAGTTGTTGATCCCGGCGAAGCCCTGCGTCGTCGGGTCCAGCAGGTTGTAGTTCCTGAACGAGAACCACAGCGTCATCACCAGCGGGACGATCATCCACACCAGCAGTACCAGCACGGACGGCATCACCAGGAAGCTCCGCGCCGGCGCGGACGCGGCGGGTGCCGCGTCCCCCGGTGCGGTTCCGGCCCCGATCGAGGTCGCCGACATGGGGCCCTCCTACTTCTTGGGGTAGCCGGCCTGGCGCATGGTGCGCGCGGTGGCTGACTGCGCCGAGGCCAGCGCCTGGTCCACCGTTTCCTGCCCGGTCAGCACGCCCGCCATGGTCTGGCCGACCTGGGTGCCGATGCCCTGGAACTCCGGGATCGCCACGAACTGAGCACCGGTATAGGGACGCGGGTTCTTGGTCTGGCCGGTCGGGTTGGCCGAGTTGATGGCCTGGAGCACGAAGCCCGCGAACGGCGCCACCGCCTTGTAGTCAGGGTTGTCGTAGGTGCTCTGGCGCGTGCCGGGCGGCACCGCCACCCAGCCGTTCTGCTTCGCCACCAGGGCCACGTATTCCTTGGACGTCGCCCAGGTGATGAAGGTGCGCGCCGCGTCCTGCTGCTTGGACGAAGCCGGGATCGCCAGGTTCCAGCTCCACAGCCAGGTCGGGCCGCCGGTATAGGAACCGGTCGGGATCGGCGCAAAACCTACCTCGTCCGCCACCTGGCTCTGCTTCTTGTCGAACAGCAGGCCCGCGGCCACGGTGGAGTCGATCCACATGCCGCAATGACCGGAGGAGAACAGCGCCAGGGTCTCGTTGAACCCGTTGGACGAGATGCCGGGCGGTCCGTCCGCCTTCAGGATGTCGGCATAGTAGGTGATGGCGGTGTGCCACGCCGGGGTGTTGATGGTGGGCTTCCAGCTGTCGTTGAACCATTGCCCGCCATCGGCATCCACCAGCGTGGTGACGTAGGCCATGTTCTCGCCCCAGCCCGGCTTGCCGCGCAGGCACATGCCGTAGA
>CAXTMS010000267.1:0-4264 GCA_964245345.1 uncultured Acetobacteraceae bacterium
GTCCGCAGCGGCCGGCCATCCGCCGGCACCCGCGCCCGGCCGCGCTTCGCACCTGGTTTGAAGCGGACACCGGCTGCATCCGGCGCGGCGGCCGGCACGTTCGAGGCAGGGAGCCGTGCCCGGACCACCATGACCGGAACACCATGACGTTCATCTCGTATGCCCAGAACTTCGAGGACGTCCTCCTGTGGCGCGCCCTCGGCACGATCGAGCGCGGCTTCTACATCGACGTCGGCGCCCAGCATCCGGACCAGGACAGCGTCACCCGCGCCTTCTACGACCGCGGCTGGAGCGGGGTGAACGTCGAGCCGCTGCCCGCGGAGGCGGCCCGGATCCGCGCCGCCCGGCCGCGCGACGTCACGCTGCAGCTGGCGCTGGGCGCACGGGCCGGCGAGGCGGTGCTGCACGCGATCGACGGCACCGGGCTGTCGACGCTTGACCCCGCGATCGCCGCCGGACATGCCGGCACGCGCACCGTGCGCGAGGTCGTGGTGCCGGTGCGCACCCTGGGCGAGATCTGCCGCCTGTATGCGCCGGACGACATCCACTTCCTCAAGATCGACGTCGAGGGCGCGGAGCGGGCGGTGCTCGAGGGCGCCGACCTCGTGGCGTTCCGGCCCTGGATCGTGCTGGCCGAGGCGACCGCGCCGGACTCCACCAGGCCGACCCACGACGACTGGGAACCGCTGCTGCTGGACGCCGGCTACCGCTTCGTCTGGTTCGACGGGCTCAACCGGTACTACGTGTCGTCGGAGCGGCACGACGCGCTGGCGCCCGCCTTTTCCACCCAGCCCAACGTGTTCGACGACTTCCTGCGCGCCTCCGACAGCGTGTGGGCGCAGCGCATCGGCGCCGCCGAAATCGAGCTCGCGGCACTCCGCGCCGCCCTGGCCTCGACGCAGGCCGGGCTGGATGCCAGCGTCGGGCGCGAGATGCGTGCCACCGAGCACGGCGAGCACGAGCTGGCCCGCCTGCGCGAGCTGCTCGGGCGTCAGGCGGAGGAGGCGGCGCAGGCCGAGCACGAGCGGCGCGAGCTGGCGCAGGCGCTGCACGACAGCCGGCACGAGCTGCAGCAGACACATCTGCGCCTGCAGGCCACCGAGCACGGGCTGCACGACAGCCGGCACGAGCTGCAGCAGACCCATCTTCGCCTGCAGGCGACCGAGCGCGGCCTCCACGCCATCGAGAGGAGCCGCTCCTGGCGCGTCACCGCGCCGCTGCGACGCGCGGCGGAACGAACACGGCCACAGGTGGCCGTCGCGGCGCCGGAAGCCTCCACGGCACCCCCCGACCTGGCATCGCCGCCACCCGATCCGGTCCCGGTCGATCCAGTCTCCGACGCGACGGCGCCCGCGCCGGCGGTGGTCGAACCGGAAGCCGACCTCGCGCCCCTGCCGGCATCCCCACCGCCGCCGGTGCTCCTGGGGGACGGCGAGGGTGGCCTCCAGGCGGTGCACCAGTTCCATTCCGGCTCGGCGGTGGGCGACGCCATCACCAACGCCATGCTGCTGACCCGCACGATGCTGCGGGACATGGGCTACGCGAGCGAGATCTTCGTCGAGGAGCCTCCCGCTGCCCTGTCGCACCTGCTGCGGCCGATGGAGCAGCTGCCGCGACACGACCGCTACGTGCTGATCGTGCGCCATTCCATGGGCTACGACCGCTTCGAGCAGGTGCTCGACCTACCTGCGCCCAAGGTCCTGCTCTACCACAACATCACGCCCCCGGCGCTGCTGGCCCGCCATCCCCACCTCGCCCACTACGCCCGGCTCGGCCGGGACCAGCTCGCCCGCTTCCGCGGCCGGGTGCGTGCGGCGCTCGCCGACAGCGAGTACAACGCCCTTGAGCTGCGCCGGCTGGGCCTGGCGCCGGTGCGCGCCTGCACCTTGTTGTTCGACACCGCCTCGCTGCGCGCCCGTGCCGACGCCGCGCGCGCCGGTCGCGGCACCCCGAGCGCGCCGTTCACCGTGTTGTTCGTCGGCCGCCTCGTGGAAGCCAAGGGTCAGCTCGCCCTGGTCGAGGCCTATGCCGCGTTCCGCACCCGGTTCGGTGCCGCGTCCCGCTTGGTGCTGGTCGGCCGAGACGAGGGGGACGACGATCCCTATGCCGTTCTTCTGCGCCGGCGCATCGCCACCCTGGGGCTGGAACAGGACGTCGTGCTGGCCGGCGCGGTGCCCGATCCCGAACTCGACCGCTGGTACGCGTCGGCCGACCTTTACGTGTCGCTGAGCCGGCACGAGGGCTTCGGCGTGCCGCTTGTCGAGGCGATGGCGCACGGCGTGCCGGTGCTGGCCTGGCCGGGCGGCGCGGTGCCCTACACCCTGGCCGGCGCCGGCCGGCTGCTCCAAAGCCTCGAGCCGGACGCCGTGGCCGACGCCATGCTGTCCCTGGCGACCGATCCCGGCGCCGTCCTGGAGCAACGGGCGCAACAGGACGCGGCGCTGCACCGCTTCGCGCTCGACCGCCAGCGCGCGGTGCTCGGGGACGCGCTGCTTCGCGCCGGCGCCGAGCCGCCCGCCGACGGGGAGACCGCGTCGCTGCTGGACCGCAACCTGCGCGTCACCGTCAGCGGCCACGTCAACGGCAGCTACAGCCTGGCTGCGATCAACCGCGACCTGGCGCTGCAGCTGGAGCAGGCCCGCCCCGGCCAGGTCAGGCTCACGCCGGTGGAAGGCACCGACACGCTCGACCTGTCCGGCGTGCCGCCCGAGCAGGCGGCGGCGGTGGACGCGCTGGTGCACCGCCTGCCGCACCCGACCGGCCCGGAGCTGGTGATCAGCCAGCACTACCCGGTGCACGTCCCGTCCCGTCCCGGGGACGTGGCGGTGGCGATGTTGTTCTGGGAAGACTCCCTGATGCCGGCGGACACGATTGCCCTGCTGGACCGCAGCTTCCGCGCCGTGGTGGCGCCGACCGCGTTCGTGCGCGACGTGCTGCACGATTCCGGCCTGTCGCTCCCGGTGCGCGTGATCCCGCCCCCGGCGCGGCTCGACCGCTTCCTCGCCCTGCGCGGCCGGCGCCAGGCCCGGCCGGCGGGCCGGCCGCACCGCTTCCTGCACGTGTCCTCCTGCTTCCCGCGCAAGGGCGTCGACGTGCTGCTCCGCGCCTGGGCGCGCGCCTTCCGCGCCGGCGACCCGGTGCGCCTCCTGATCAAGGGCTTCCCCAACCCGCACAACACGGTGGCCGCCGACCTCGCCGCCCTCCAGGCCTCGAACCCGGACCTGGCGCCGGTGGAACTGATCGACCGTGACCTCGATCCGGACGCGCTGCTGGCGCTGTATGCGGACGCGGACACCATGGTGCTGCCGACCCGCGGCGAAGGCTACAACCTTCCCGCGTCGGAAGCGCTGGCCGCTGGCTTGCCCTTGATCGTCACCGGCGGCGGCGGCCACATGGATTTCTGCGCCGGCCCGGACGGGGCCTTGCCAGGGGTCCGGCTGCTGCGCCACCGGGCGGCACCCTCGGGAAGCCACTTCCACGTGCCTCACGCGTCCTGGCTGGAGCCGGACGAGGACGATCTGGTGGCGGCGCTGCGCGACGCGCCCGCTGCGACGGAGCGGCCGGTGCCCGCGCCACCCCCGACGCCGACACCCGCATTCCTCGCCGACTCCTATGCCAGGCTGGCGACTGACCTGCTTCTGGCGCCGCCGCCGAGGAGGCTCCGCGTCAGCTGGATCTCCAGCTGGAACCTGCGCTGCGGCATCGCCGAGTACTCCCGCCACCTCATCGGCGGCATGGATGCGGACGCGGTCCGGATCCGCGTGCTGTGCGACCGCCGCACGCAGCTCGGCGAGTCGGACGGCGCGGTGTTCTGGCCCTGCTGGCAGCTCGGCGACCCGCGCACGGTGGAGCCGCTCGCCGCCGCCGTGGCCGCCGACGATGCGGACGCGGTGGTGATCCAGCACCAGCCCGGCCTGCTGCATTTCCGAGACCTGGCCAGGCTGGTGTCCCATCCGGCACTCGACGGCCGCGTGGTCGCGATCATCCTGCACAACACGCGCGACCTGCTCGACCTGTCGGAGGTGGACCGGACCCTGGTGACGGGCGCGCTCGCCCGGGTCGACCGGCTGCTGGTGCACACGCTCGCCGACGTCGAGCGCCTGCAGGGGCTGGGCCTCGCTGGCAACGTCGCGCTGCTTCCGCATGGCGTGGCACCGCCGCTGCCGGCCCGGCCGGCACGCGCGCTGCGACCGGACGATGCCGACGGCCCGCTGGTCGGCTGCTACGGGTTCTTTCTGCCCGGCAAGGGCATCGACACCCTGAT
>CAXTMS010000268.1:0-4257 GCA_964245345.1 uncultured Acetobacteraceae bacterium
TCGACAAGCCGTTCCGGATGGCGGAGCTAGTGGAGCGGATACGCGGGATGATCGGCACGCCCGGCTGATCAGGCCGCCGGGCGCGACCCCCTCGCCATCCAGGGCGCGCCGGACAGCCGCCTGTGCAGGAACTCCATTGTCGCCGAAACCCGCATCGGGCGCAGCCGGCCCGGCGGCGTCACCAGGCTCAGCGTCGCCGGCGGCAACGACCAGTCCGGCAGCACCTCGACCAGATGCCCGGCCCGGACCGCCTCGGCCACCAGGAAGTCCGGCAGCGCGGCGAGCCCGAGCCCGGCCAGCAGCGACGGCATCGCCGCCTCGCCGTTGTTGAACCGAAGCGGGCCGGACGGGGACACGCTCGCCTGCTCGCCGGACCGGTGGGTGAAGCTCCAGCTGCGGGCGTTGGCCATGTAGGCGTAGCTGAAGCAGGGATGCTCCCCCAGCGCGCGCGGATGCGCGGGCAGGCCGCGATGCACGGCATAATCCGGCGACGCCAGCAGCAGAAGCCTGACGTCGCAGATCCGGCGCGCCCGCAGCGACGAGGCTTCCAGCCGGGCGATGCGCAGCGCCAGGTCGAAGCCGCCCGCCACCAAGTCGACCATCTCGTCGCCCAGATGCAGGTCCACCGACAGCCCGGGATGGGCGGCCAGCAGCTCGGGCAGCAGCGGCGCCACACGCGCCTGGCCGAACGACATCGGCGCCGTGATCCGGACCAGGCCCCTCGGCGAGGCGGTGCGGTCGAGCAGGTCGGCCTCGATCGCCTCCGCGTCGGCCAGCAGGCGCTGCGCCCGCTCCGCCACCTCCCGTCCCAGCGTGGTCAGCGACACCCGTCGCGAGGTGCGGCTCAGCAGAACGGCGCCGACCCGGCGCTCGAGCCGGGCCACCGCCTTGGACACGGTCGCGGTCGACAGCCCGATCTCTCCGGCCGCCGCGGCGAACGACCCGGCTTCCGCGACCCGGGCCAACACCGCCCAGGCTTCGAGGTCGGGCAGCGCGTTCATGATGCCAATCCATGAAACGATGGATTTCCAATGTTTCCGTTCTCGGTGGCTCGGGCAACACCCATCTGGTTCGACGCCAACCAGGCCCGGCTTTTCCAAGGAGGAACACGACGATGATCGAGATCAGGCCGTTCAGCTCGCTCGGACAAGCGGACCACGGCTGGCTGAAGGCGCGGCACCACTTCTCCTTCGCCGGCTACCACGACCCGGCGCGCAGCCGCTGGGGCGCGCTTCGGGTGTGGAACGACGACGAGATCGCGCCCGGCGCCGGCTTCCCGGCGCATCCGCACCGCGACATGGAGATCGTCACCTTTGTCCGCGACGGCGCGATCAGCCACGAGGACAGCCTCGGCAACCACGGCCGCACCGCAGCCGGCGACGTGCAGGTGATGAGTGCCGGCACCGGCATACGCCACGCCGAGTACAACGCCGAGATGGGCCCTGCGCGGATCTTCCAGATCTGGATCGAGCCGGCACGCAGCGGCGGCGCGCCGGCCTGGGGCAGCCGGCCGTTCCCCCGCGACGCGCGCGCCGGCGGCTTCACCATTCTTGCCAGCGGCCGGACGGAGGATGCCGGGGCGCTGCCGGTCCGCGCCGACGCTTGCGTCGCCGGCGCCACGCTCAAGGCGGGCGAAACCGCCTGCTACGCCGCCGACCCGTCCCGGCACCTGTACCTGGTGGCGGCGAGCGGCAGCATCGACGTGAACGGTGTTCACGCGAACGCACGCGACGGGGTCGCCGTGCATGGCGAGGACACGCTTCGGGTGACGGCGTTTGAGGACGCGGAGATCATCCTGGTGGACGCGGCCTGAGCACGATCCCGCGCGACGCGGCAGCGACCTCAAGGGAGAACCGAACCATGACGAGGTGGCCGAGCCGGACGAACTCGCCAACTACGACGCGATCATCGTCGGCACCGACACGCGCTACGGCCGCATGTCGTCGCAGATGGCCAACTTCTTCGACCGCACCGGCGGGCTCTGGGCCGAGGGCGCGCTGGTGGGCAAGCTCGGTGCCGCCTTCACCTCCACCGCCAGCCAGCACGGCGGGCAGGAAACCACGCTGATCTCCATCCTGACCAACCTGCTGCATCACGGCCTGGTGGTGACGGGCCTGCCGTACTCGTTCCAGGTCCAGCTCAGGCTGGACCAGGTGACCGGCGGCACGCCATACGGCGCGTCCACCCTGGCCGGCGGCGACGGGTCGCGCCCGGTCAGCGACAACGAGCGCGACGGCGCCCGCTTCCTCGGGCAGCACGTGGCACAGCTTGCCAGCAGGCTGGCGGCCTGAGACAGTTCCTCCGGATCGATTGGACAACAAATGAAGCGCCTCCTTCCCGCCGCCGCCGCCGCGCTGCTGATCGGCTCGGCCGGCACCGTTCGGGCCCAGACCGCCTCGCACGAGCCGGCGACGATCAAGGCGGGCAGCTATGCCGTTGAGCCCAGCCACACCCAGGTCGGCTTCACCCTGCTGCATCTGGGCTTCTCCTATTATTCGGGCGTGTTCTCGAACGTGTCCGGCACCCTGCGCCTCGACCCGTCCAGGCCGAGTGCGTCGAAGCTGGAGGTGTCGATCCCGATCGACTCCGTGTCCACCACCAGCGCCAAGCTGGACGGCGAGCTGAAGGGGCCGGAATGGTTCGACGCGGCCCGCTACCCGGCCGCCACCTTCACCTCGACCCGGGTGACGCCGATGGGCAAGGACGCGGCCCGGGTCGACGGCACCCTGACCCTGCACGGGGTGTCGGAGCCGGAAACGCTGACCGTCCACTTCGTCGGCGCCGGGGTGAACCCGCTGGACAAGAAGTACACCGTCGGCTTCGAGGCCGTCGGCACCGTCAAGCGCAGCCAGTTCGGGGTGAGAACCTATGTCCCGCTGGTGGGCGACGACGTCCGCCTTTCCATCGCCGGCGCCTTCGAGCTGCAGGGCTGACGCCGGCTCCCACCTCCAAACAGGATCGAAACGATGAAGACGGCGCTGCTGGGTATCGGTCTTTGCTTCGTTCTCGGCAACGCCGCCTCGGCGGCGGCGCCCTGCCGCAACGACAAGGGCAAGTTCG
Source organism: uncultured Acetobacteraceae bacterium (assembly GCA_964245345.1). Lineage (GTDB taxonomy): Bacteria > Pseudomonadota > Alphaproteobacteria > Acetobacterales > Acetobacteraceae > Lichenicola. Next base: position 3,061 of record CAXTMS010000268.1, read on the forward strand.
TGACGTGCCCGGCGCCCGCGCCTGCGGCGAAGAAGAGCTGCCGCGACACCAAGGGCAAGTTCATCAAGTGCGCGGCGACCGCCCCCGCCTGAGCCTCGGCGGCTTTGGGAGGGGGCTGCCCGGGCCAGGACCATCGGCGCGTCCGAGATGGCCTGGTCCGGCGCCAGCGATCGCGCGCGTGTTGCACCGCGCCGGTTCGAAACCGGTGGCGATGATGGCCAGCCGGCTTCCGGGCCAGGAGCCGGTCCGGTGGCTGCATTGACGGGATCCGCGACAACACCCTGACCGGGCGAGCCTGCCGGCGGGACGTCCCGTTGCCGGTCACGGCCACGGTGACGGTGTTCCACGGGGATGTCACCGAATGCCGCGAGTCACGGCAGCGACGCCAGCGCCTCGTCCAGGTCCGGCCGCGACCGGGGCTCGGGCTGCACGCAGGCGCGCTGCACCGCCCGCAGCGGCTCGAGCCCGTGTGCCGGATCGCAGCGCTGCAGCAGCTCGCCGAGCAGCACGCCCCAGGCCAGCACGTCCAGCCGGCGCAACGCGGCGGCGGTCGCGGTCGCCGGGCCCGGCAGGACGGAGGCGGCGCCGAGGTCGCCCAGCCGCGCCTCGCCGCGCGTGCCGTCCCACAGGACGTTGTGGGCGTACAGGTCGCCGTGCAGCAGCCCGCGCCGGTGCAGGTGCGCCGTCGCCGCGCCGATGCCGCGCGCGATGCGCAGCACGGTGTCCGGCTGCAGGCGCAGGACCGGGTCGTACACGTCGCGGCTGCAGGATCGGAGGCTGGGCGGTGCCGCCAGCGGACGCCACGCGTCGGGAAGCAGCGTCATCACCAGCCCCTCGGCGCCGGACGGATGCCCGGCCAGGCGTCCCAGCGTGCCGACCAGATGGGGATGCTCGCCCGCCTGCAGGCACGCGGCCATCTCGTGCTCGGGCAGCCCGTCGCTGGTCACCGCGTTCTTGAACAGCTTCACCGCCACCGGCCGGCCGCCGGCCGCGCCGCTTTCCGTCCAGGTCGCGGACCGAACCGTTCCGGACGCTCCTTCGCCCAGCGTCGGCCCCATCGAGAGCCGGTCCCAGGGGATCGGGGCGGAGGGTGGCGTTTGACGGCCGCGATCCATCGGGTTGCCGGCCCAGGCGAGCCAGGCGAGGCGAGGCCTCTCCGTCAGGCCGGCCGTCAGCCGAGCGACCCGGTGGGCGGGC
>CAXTMS010000269.1:0-4220 GCA_964245345.1 uncultured Acetobacteraceae bacterium
CCGAGACCGACCGGGTGCACACCTCGTTCCAGATGGCGATCACCGCCACCGGCCGCTTGTCGTCCAACGAGCCCAACCTGCAGAACATCCCGATCCGCACCGAGGAAGGCGGCCGCATCCGGCGCGCCTTCATCGCCGCCCCCGGGCACGTGCTCCTGTCGGCGGACTATTCGCAGATCGAGCTCAGGCTGATGGCGCACGTGGCCGACATCCCGGCGCTGAAGGACGCGTTCAGCAAGGGCCAGGACATCCATGCCCGCACCGCGTCGGAGGTGTTCGGCGTGCCGATGGAGAAGATGGACGGGCTCACCCGGAGGCGGGCCAAGACCATCAACTTCGGCATCATCTACGGCATCTCGGCGTTCGGCCTGGCGCGCCAGCTGAGCATCAGCGCGTCCGAAGCGCGCACCTTCATCGACGCCTACTTCGCGCGCTATCCCGGCATACGCGACTTCATGGAGCGCGCCCGGGACGAGGCCAGGACCCATGGCTTCGTGCTGACCCCGTTCGGCCGCCGCTGCTGGATCGCCGGCATCAACGAGAAGAACCCGCAGCGCCGCGGCTATGCCGAGCGGCAGGCCTCCAACGCGCCGATCCAGGGCGGTGCCGCGGACATCATCAAGCGGGCGATGGTGCGGCTGCCGCCGGTGCTGCGGGAGCGGGCGCCGCGCTCGCGCATGCTGCTGCAGGTGCACGACGAGCTGCTGTTCGAGGCGCCGGAGGACGAGGCGGACGCGCTGGCCGACGCCGTGCGCACGGTGATGGAGGGTGCGGCCACGCTGTCCGTGCCGCTGGTGGTGGAAACCGGCACCGGCCGCAACTGGGCGGAGGCGCATTGAGGCGCCTAGTTCCGGTGCGTTCCGTTCCGGCACGCCTGGCCCGCCTGCTCCCGGTTGCGGCCCTGCTGCTGGTGCTGACGCAGATGGCGGTGACGCTGCACTGGTTCGGCCCCGCCGCCCGTGCCCCGGACGCGCCGGTGCCGATCGGCGGTCCGTTCCGCCTCACGGCACCCGACGGCCGCAGCGTGACCGACCGCGACTTCCGCGGCCGCTGGATGCTGATCTATTTCGGCTACACCCAGTGCCCGGACACCTGCCCGACCGCGCTGAACGCGATGGCCGACGCCCTCAACCAACTCGGCGCCACGGCCAGGCGCGTGGCGCCGCTGTTCGTCACGATCGACCCCGCGCACGACACCCCGGCGGCGATGGGCGCCTACGCCGCCAAGTTCGACCGCCGCATCCTGGGGCTGACCGGCACCGCGGCCGAGATCGAGCAGGTCAAGCGCGAGTACCGGGTGTACGCGGCGCCCGACAGCCACGCCACGCCCGGCCACATGGTGATGGACCACAGCTCGGTGTTCGTGGTGATGGATCCGCAAGGAGGGTTCGCCGACGTGCTGATGGGCAACGAGTCGGCGCAGGCGATCGCCGACCGGCTGCGCGCGCTGGCGGGCTGACATGGCGCGCCGCGTCCTGCGCTGCCTGGGCACGTTGGTGCTGCTGTCCACCGTCGCGGCGGCCCCGACCGTGAACAACGTTCAAACGTCGTCCTCCGATGACGTCTCGACCGACCTGCCCCCGGTGATCGCCCCGGGCGGGCAGACGACCGGCAGCCCGCACCGGGGTGGCACGCTGCGGCTGACCGCCGATGCCGGCGCCGGCACCGCCGACCCGCAGATCAATTACCTGTCCGAGATGATCAGCCTGACCGTGGTGGTCTATGACGGGCTCACCGCGTTCGCCAAGCGGCCGGGGGAGGCGAGCAACCAGCCGGTGGCCGACCTCGCCGAGGCGCTGCCGCCGCCCGAGGATGGCGGCCTCACCTACGTGTTCCACCTGCGGCGCGGGGTCCGGTTCTCAAACGGCCAGGAGGTGGGGGTGCGCGACGTGGTGGCCTCGTTCCAGCGCCTCTTCAAGGTCAACTCGCCCACCGCCGGCAGCTTCTATGGCAGCATCGTCGGCGCGGATGCCTGCCTGAAGGATGGGGCGCACTGCACGCTGGCCGGCGGCGTGGTGGGCGACGAGGCGGCGCGCACGGTCACCTTCCACCTGACGCATCCGGATGCCGAGTTCTTCGACAAGCTGTCGTTTCCGCACGCCTACGTGCTGCCGGCCGACACGCCGGCGCACGACCTCGGCAACGACGCGCCGCCCGGCACCGGGCCGTACCGGATCACCAGCTACGATCCGAACCACGGGCTGACGACCGACCGCAACCCGTTCTTCCGGGTGTGGTCTCCGGAGGCGCAGCCCGACGGCTATCCGGACCACATCACCTATTCCTTCGGCCTGACCGACGAGGCCGAGGTCACGGCGACCGAGAACGGCGACTTTGACTACATGTACGACAACGTGCCGCTCGACCGCTACGGCGAGCTCGGCGACCGGTTCGCCGACCAAGTGCACATCAACCGCGTGTTCGGCACCTACTACCTGCCGATGAACGTCCACCTGCCGCCGTTCAACGACGTCCGGGTGCGGCAGGCGATCAACTACGCGGTCAACCGGCGGGCGATGCAGACCTTCTACGGCGGTCCCGCCGCCGCCAGCGTGCTGTGCCAGAACATCCCGGTCGGGCTGCCCGGCTACGAGCCTTACTGCCCCTACACCAAGGGCGCCGACTTCGACCATCCGGCCACCGAGTGGAAGGCGCCCGACCTCGCGCGCGCCAAGCAGCTGGTGGCGGAAAGCGGCACCAAGGGCATGCACGTCACGCTGGTGATCCCGAACCGCGCGGTCGAGATCGGCATGGGCACCTTCCTGCAGAACATGCTGCGCCAGCTCGGCTACGACGCGGACGTGAAGCCGATCGCGTTCGCGATCCAGTTCACGTACATCCAGAACACCAACAACAAGGTGCAGATCAGCATCAACGACTGGTACGCCGATTATCCGGAGCCGTCCGACTTCCTCACCGCGCTGTACGGCTGCGAGAACTTCCATCCCGGCTCGGATTCCTCCATCGACATTTCCGGGCTGTGCGACAAGCCGTTCGAGGACCTGGTGCACAAGGCGGCGCTCGTGTCGGTCACCGACAAGGCGGCGGGGGCGAAGCTGTGGGCACAGGCCGACCGCCTGCTGCTGCGCGAGGCCGCCGGGGCGCCGCTGATCCAGTTCAAGAAGATCGAGCTGGTGTCGCGCCGGGTGGGCAACTTCTACACCGTCAATCTCTACCACATGCTGTTCTCGCAGGCGTGGGTGCGATGAGCGCCGTTCTTCCCGCCGCCGCTCCCCCACGCGTGCGGGGCCCGTGGGAAACCGCACTGCGCGCGCTGCTGCGCATCCCGAGCGCGGTCGCGTCCATCCTGGTTCTGGTGCTGCTGGTGCTGCTGAGTTCGGCGGCGCCGTTCTACGCGCACGACATCGCGCACACCGACCCGTTCGAGTCCGACGTCGCCGCCACCGTCACCCTTCACGGCGAGGAGGTGCCGGTGATGCAGCCGAACAACAACCGGCTGCACCTGGGCCTGACGCCGATCGGGCCGACCTGGCATCCGGGCGCCGACCTGCTCGGCGCGGACACGCAGGGACGCGACGTGGCGGCGCGCCTGTTCTATGGCGGGCGCAACTCGCTGCTGATCTCCGCCGCAGCCTCGTTGCTGTGCATCGTGCTGGCGGCACTGGTCGGCGTCTCGGCCGGCTTCTTCGGCGGCTGGGTCGACGTGGTGCTGTCGCGGCTGATGGACATCATGTGGGCGATCCCGGTGTACCTGTTCGCGATCTCGCTTTCGATCGTCACCGTGTCCCAGGGGCTGCAGCTGGGACCGTTCACCATCCGCTCCGACAACCTGCTGCTGCCGATCGCCATTATCGCCCTGGTCTACGTGCCCTATGCCGCGCGTCCGATCCGCGGCCATGTGCTGTCGCTCAGGCAGGCCGAGTTCGTGCTCGCGGCACGCTGCCTCGGCGCCTCGCGCCGGCGCATCCTCGTGCGCGACATCCTGCCCAACGTGTCCACGACGCTGATCGTGCTGGCGCCGCTGGTGATGGCGCTGGCCCTGCTGGCGGAGTCCGCGCTGTCGTTCCTGAGCATCGGCGTGCAGGCGCCGGCGGCGAGCTGGGGCACCATCATCGAGGACGGCCAGGGGCTGATCTATACCCGTCCCGCGGTGGCGATCGCGCCGGGGCTGGCCATCGTGGTCACCGTGCTGGCGCTCAACATCCTGGGCGACGGGCTGCGCGACGCCCTGGACGTGCGCGAAGCCGGGCGGCGCGGCT
>CAXTMS010000270.1:0-4218 GCA_964245345.1 uncultured Acetobacteraceae bacterium
AATCCTTCGCGAGGCGGCAGCACGATCGCGACCTGGAGTTCCGGACGGCGCATCCGGCGCTCAGGCCAGGTCCTCGTACTTGCCGAGCCGCCAGGCCGCCGGCTCGTCCGCGGCGGCCCAGTACCATTCCTCCAGCAGCGGATGCGCCCGCACGGCGTCGCGATACGCGCCCGCCACCGGGCCCAGCGCCACCTGGTAGGAGATCAGCCGCGCCACCACCGGCGCGAACATCGCGTCCGCGATGGTGAAGCCGGCGCCGAACAGGTAGGGGCCGCCCGCGCCGTGGGCGGCACGCGCGTCGTTCCAAAGCCGCTCGATCCGGTCGAGGTCGGTTTGCACCTCCGGCGCGATGCCGTTCCGGAGCGGCCGGTCGCGGCCGAGGTTCATTGGCATGGCGATCCGGAGCGCCCGGAACCCGGCATGCATCTCCGCCGACAGCACGCGGGCATGGGCGCGCGCCGGGCGATCCGCCGGCCAAAGCGCTGGAACCAGCTCGGCGCAGTACTCGGCGATCGCCAGGCTGTCCCACACCCGGTTCCCGTCATGCTCCAGGTATGGCACCTGTCCGCTCGGCGACACAGCGAGGACTGCCGGGCTGCCGCCCTCTGCCAGCGGCAGCACGCGCTCGGCGACCTCCAGCCCCGCCAGGCGCACGACCAGCCAGCCGCGCAGCGACCAGGACGAGTAGCGCCGGGTGCCGATGAAAAGCGTGCCGCTTGCCATGTAAACCGCTCCGGTCGACGGGATCGACCGGTTCTGTAGGACGAGCCGCCGCACCCGGCAAACCGTTGCCTTCCTCAGGCGGCACGCCGGATGAAGCCGCCGCCCAGGATGCGGCTGCCGTCGTACACCACGCAGGCCTGCCCCGGCGCCGGCAGCGCCGGCTCGTCCAGCAGCACCCCGCCTTCCGCCAGCATCGCCGCGCGCACCGGCTCGCGCGCCCGCAGCTGCACCTGGCAGCGCAGGCCGGTCCTTGGCCGGTCGACCAGCCAGTTCGCGTCGCGCAGGGCCAGCGACCGCATCGTGGCCCGGTCACGCGGCGCCACCACCACCCGGCGCGTCGCGGGATCGAGCGACACCACCCGCTGGCGCTCGTTGTTCCGCATCGCGGCCGTCCCGAGCCGCCGGCTCTGGCCCACCGTGTAGCCGGCGATCCCGCCGTGGCGGCCCAGCACCGCGCCGTCCTCGCCGACGATCTCGCCGGGCAGCGCGGCGTCGGGACGCAGCCGCGTCACCAGCTCGGCATAGGAGCCGTTCGGCACGAAGCACAGGTCCTGGCTGTCCGGCTTGTCGGCCACCGAAAGGCCGAGCCGCTCCGCTTCGCGCCGCACCGCCGCCTTGTCCGGCATGTCGCCGAGCGGGAAGCGCAGGAACCCGAGCTGGTCGCGGGTGGTGCCGAACAGGAACCAGCTCTGGTCGCGGGTCCGGTCCAGCGGGCGGTGCAGCTCGACCCCGTCCGGCCCGGCGACGCGCCGGACGTAGTGCCCGGTCGCCATCGCTTCGCAGCCGAGCTCGCGCGCCAGGCCCAGCAGGTCGGTGAACTTGACCCCCTGGTTGCAGGAGATGCACGGCACCGGGGTTTCGCCCGCGGCGTAGGCGGCGGCGAAGGGCGCCACCACGCTGTCGCGGAACCGGTCCTCCGCGTCGATCACGTAGTGCGGGATGCCGATCCGGTCCGCCACCCGACGGGCGTCGTGGATGTCGTCGCCGGCGCAGCAGGCGCCGCGCCGCTTTGCCGCCGCGCCGTGGTCGTAGAGCTGCAGGGTGGCGCCGATCACGTCGTGCCCGTCCGCCGCCAGCATGGCGGCCACCACGCTGCTGTCCACGCCCCCGGACATGGCGACGAGAATCCGCATCGATCCGCTCAGCCGCTCTTGGGCAGGCGCACCACCAGCCCGTCCAGCGCCTCGGTGATCACGATCTGGCAGCCCAGCCGCGAGGTTTTTTCCAGCCCGAAGGCGAGGTCGAGCATGTCCTCCTCGTCCTCCGTGGGCGAGGCGAGGCGAGGCGCCCAGGCCGGGTCCACGATCACGTGGCAGGTGGCGCAGGCGAGCGAGCCTTCGCAGGCGCCTTCCAGATCGACGCCGTGGCGGTGCGCGATCTCCAGCACGGACAGCCCCGTCGGCGCGTCCACGACGCGGGCGGTCCCGTTGTGCTCGATAAAGGTCATGCTGGGCATCGTCGTTCTCGCCGGGTGCGGGCTCTGGACAGGAAGCGGAGGGGAATCACGCCGTGGCCCGGAGACCGGACGCGCCGGACGCGGCGTGTCCGAGCAGGACCGCGGCACGATCGAGCTCGCCGGCGGAGGTAAAGCGTCCGATCGCCAGGCGCAAGCTGCGCGCCACCGCGTCGCGGTCGAGCCCCATGGCGGTCAGCACGTGCGACGGCGCGACGTCGGCGGCCGAGCAGGCGGAGCCGGTGGACAGGCACAGCTCCGGGACCGCCGCCATCACGTCCAGGGCGGAGGCGTGGGGGAAACAAAGGTTGAGGTTGCCGGGGATGCGGTGCTCCAAGCTGCCGTTGACGGCGATCCCCGGCACCAGGCTGCGGAGCCGCCCGAGCAGCCGGTCGCGCAGGGCCCGCAGGCGCATCGCCTCGTCCTTGCCTTCCAGCCGGGCCAGGCGCGCCGCCTCGCCCAGCCCGATCACCAGAGGCGTCGGCAGGGTGCCGGAGCGCAGGCCGCGCTCCTGGCCGCCGCCGGAAAACAGCGGCTGCAGCCGCACGCGCGGCCGCCGCCGCACCAACAGCGCGCCCACCCCCTTCGGCCCGTACACCTTGTGCCCGCTGACCGAGGCCAGATCGAGGTCGAGCGCCTGGACGTCCACCGGGATCTTGCCCACCGCCTGCGCCAGGTCGCTGTGCAGCAGCGCGCCCGCGTCGCGCACGATCGGCGCCAGGGCGGGCAGGTCCTGGATCACCCCGGTCTCGTTGTTGACCATCATCACGCTCGCCAGCAGCGTCGGCACCCGGAGCGCCGCCCGAAGCCGGTCCGGATCGAGCCGTCCGTCCCCTTCCACCGGCAGCACCACCGGCTCGAAGCCTTCCGCCCCGAGGTCGCGCACGGCTTCGAGCACGCATGGGTGCTCGGTCGCCACCGTGATCACGCGCCGGCGCCCGTCGCCCATCAGCCGGGCATGACGCACGGCGCCCTTGATCGCCAGATTGTTGGCTTCGGTGGCGCCGGAGGTGAACACCAGCGTGCGCGGGTCGGCGCCGAGCAGAAGCGCCAGCTCGCCCCGCGCCGCTTCCACCGCGTCCGCCGCCGCCCGGCCCATGGCGTGCTCGGCGCTGTGCGGGTTGCCGAAGAACTCGGTGAACCAGGGCAGCATGGCCGCCGCCACGCGCCCGTCGCATGGGGTGGTGGCCTGGTTGTCGAGATAGATCATGCCGCCCGCCGGTCCCGGCCCCGCGCCATGTCGCCATAGGCGGCGACGAAGCGGTCCGCGTCGTCCGCCGTGGCGTTCCACGGCAGCGACACCCGGATCGCCTGGCCTGCCAGGTGTTCCAGCCCCATCGCCTCCAGCACGTGCGAGCGCCCCACCTTGCCGGACGAGCAGGCCGCCCCGGCGGACACCGCGAAGCCCTGGAGGTCGAGCGCGATCAGCTGCGCGTCCGCGCGCCGCCCCGGCAGCGCCAGGCAGGTGGTGTTGGGCAGCCGCGGCGCCGCGGCGCCGCAGGCGACCGCACCGGCCGCCAGCGCCGCGCGCTCGATCCGGTCGCGCAGCATCCCGAGCCGTACTGGCGCCTGCCCGTCGGCGCAGGCGGCGACGCAGGCGACGGCAAGGCCGGCGATCGCCGGCAGGGCAGGGGTGCCGCCGCGACGGCCCCGCTCCTGCCCGCCGCCCGCGAGCATGGGCGAGGCCGCACCCATGTTCGGGTCGCGCAGCAACAAGGCGCCCGCGCCCTTCGGCCCGCCGAGCTTGTGCCCGGACAGCGCCAGGCTGTCGGCCCCGCGCGCCTGGAGCGATACCGGCACCCGTCCGGCCGACTGCACCGCGTCGACATGGAGCAGCGCGCCGTGCTCCCGGCACAGCGACGCCGCCTCCGCCAGCGGGTGCAGCACGCCGGTCTCGTTGTTGGCGTCCATCAGGCAGACCAGGGCAGGCGGTCCGGCCGCCAGCGCCGCGCGCTCGATCCGGTCGCGCAGCATCCCGAGCCGTATCGGCGCCTGCCCGTCGGCGCAGGCGGCGACGCAGGCGACGGCAAGGCCGGCGATCG
>CAXTMS010000271.1:0-4193 GCA_964245345.1 uncultured Acetobacteraceae bacterium
TGGTGTCGCGCTATGGCCGGAAGACGCCGGGCGATGCTCGGATCACCCCATGACGGTACTGGCTTGGAGAGGCCCACCAGGGGGCAGGTTTCATGCGAGAAGGCGCGCCTGTTGCTGTGGCGCTGGCCAAAGCACGTCTGAACGTTGGAACAATCGAAGCCTACGTTCACCCTGCCCATGCTTCATCATTAGTTCTAGCTCGATCGCTTGGGTTGAAAGTTGTAGGGGAGAAAATGGTCTACACATCTGCTCGGGCGCGTGACGAACTGTGTGTTCATATGGCCGCCCGGTAGCGACACCCGTTGCGGACTCTTCTCGCCTGGAAGACAATGCAAACATGGGGTTTCGGCGGTTGTCTTGTCGGTCCTGTTTATGCTGCCGACCGGAACGAGCATTGCGCGGACGACCTCTGCGATCACGGACGATCAGGGGCAAGGGATGTCACAGCAAGCCAAAGGCAATTTCGACATCCAGACCAAGGCGGAAGCTACAATAGCTGACGGCATCGGACGATTTTCACTCGAAAAGACATTCCATGGCGATATCGAAGGGAAAAGTGTGGGCGAAATGCTCGCTGTTCGGACTTCGATGCCGGGCTCGGCCGGATACGTCTTGATCGAGCATGTCACCGGCACGGTGAAGAACAGATCCGGCGGATTTATGCTGCAACACTACGGATTGATGGATCGTAGCAAGCCGGAGTTGAAGGTCGTCATCATACCGGACTCCGGCACGGGTGAATTGGTCGGGATCTCCGGGGAGATGACCATTAATGCAGCCGAAAACCACACCTACGTCTTGAACTATTCCCTGCCTGCTGCACCCTGAAGGTTTCCGCCCGGGGTTCAGCTTCTATCGGAGCAAAATGGCTCTGAAATGTGCCGTCGGGTTTGTTGCTACCGGAGCCCCTTCTGCATCGTGAACGGCGTTCACTGCGCCACCAGCATCACCCGATGCCCGTCTGGATCGGTCAGCATCCGCAGCGGCTCCGAAGCGTCCGCGGCGACCGCCATCGTGCGGGTGCAGGCGATGTCCGCGGCGTCCGCGGCGCCCGGCCGTACCGGCGGCTTGCGGTAGGCCAGGAGCTCGAGATGCGGAGGAGCGGCGGGCGGGTCCAGGCCGACCACGCCGACGCAAACCCCCGGCGCGTCGTCGAGGCGGACCTGCGCCGGCCCCTGGTTGAGGGAGCGTGCGCTCACCGCGAGGCCGAGGGCGGTGTAGAAGGCGAGGCTTCGCGCCTCGTCCGCGACCACGATCGCGGAATGGTCGATGCCGAGGCACGGCGTGGCGTCCGGCCGGTGCGACCAGGCGGCCGGCGCATGGCCGGCTGGGAACGCCAGCAGCTCCAGCGGATGGCCTTCCGGGTCGCGCAACTTGAACGCGGTGACGCCGCCGGACGAGGCCGGCAGCGTCACCGGGCCGCCCTGGCTGATGCCCTGCCAGCCGTCGAGCCGCGACAAGCGTGCATGCGCGGCCGCCATGTCGGCCGTCACCAGCGCCAGATGCTGGAACCAGCCGTCATGGCTGGTGCTCGCCGTCGGATAGGGAGAGCCCGGCTGCTCGAAGCCGACCAGCTCGATCTCCTGCAGCCCGAGGCGCAGGCGGTGCACCGTGGCCTGTCCCGGCACGCCGTAGGGCGCTGCGTCCTGCTGCCAGCACGCGGTCTGCGCGAAGCCGAACGCGTCGCCGTAGAACCGCGCCAAACGCACCGGGTCGGCGCTGGTCAGGCTGAACCGGGCGATCCGGGCGATCACCGTCATAACACCTGCGCCCCGCGCCGGTTGAGGAAGATCGAGTACAGCGTGTGCGAGCCGCCGATGAACAGGCGCGAGCGGTAGCGGTCGCCGAAGGCGAGGTTGGACACCGTGTAGGGCACCAGGATCTTGCCGAGCAGGCGGCCGGTCGGGTCGATGCAGTGCACGCCGTCGGCGGCGCTGCTCCACAGGTTGCCGTCCTCGTCGACCCGGAACCCGTCCGCGTAGCCGGGCTCGACCTTGTGGAACACGTCGCCGCCGGACAGGTGCAGGCCGTCGGGCGAAACGTCGAACACGCGGATATGCTGCTTCGGGTCCGGCCGGGTCTGGTCGCCGGTCTCGGCGACGTAGAGCCGTCGCTCGTCGGGGGAGAAGGCGAGGCCGTTCGGGCCGTCGAAGTCGCCCGCCATCACCCGGATGTCGCCGCTGCCGGGGTCGAGGCGGTACAGCGCCGGCGGCTGCTCGCTGTGCTGCCGGCCGCCCTCGTAATCGTTGAGCAGGCCGTACAGCGGGTCGGAGAACCAGATCGAGTTGTCGGACTTCACCACCACGTCGTTGGGCGCGTTCAGCCGGCGTCCGTCATGGTGGGTGACGAGCGTGGTGACCGTGCCGTCCCATTCGGTGCGGGAAACGCAGCGGCCGCGATGCGAGCAGGTGACCAGCCGGCCCTGGCGGTCGCGTGTCTGGCCGTTGCCGTAGTTGGACGGCTGTCGCCATACCGACACCCCGTCCGCCTCGCTCCAGCGCATGGTGCGGTCGTTCGGCAGGTCCTGGAACAGCAGGCAGTTCCAGTCCGCCATCCACACCGGCCCCTCGATCCAGCGGAAGCCGCCGCAGAGCTGCTCCAGCGGCGCGTTGCCAAGCACGTAGTTGTCGAAGCGCGGGTCGCGGCTGTCGAAGCCCTGCATGACCGCCGCCTCAGGGAGCGCTGCCGTGAACAGCGTTCACGGCCGTGTGCCCTCGCCGGCGACCGGGCCATAGGCGGCGCTGGCGTAGGGGTGGGTCGAGGAGAACGGGTGCTCGAGAAAGGAGGACAGGGTCAGGCTGCCCAGCGTGATCAGCAGGAAGCCGCCGGCCAGCGAGAAGTTCTTCAGGAAGTCCCAGAACAGGCCGCGTCCCTTGCTGTCGCTGCCGGCCCAGAAGTCGCCGGTGGCCCAGAACCGCTTCCACAGCAGGGCGGTGACCATGCAGTAGCCGGCCATGATGAAGGCGGCGAGGCGGTCGCAGTAGCCGGTCAGGATGCAGAGCGGCATCGTGATCTCGACCAGCAGGCCCGCCATCAGCATGAGCGTGGCGGCGGCGCGTGACGGCACGATCTCCTGCGCCTGGCCGACCGCGCCGCGGAAGTTCAGGATCTTGTCCAGCGCGCTGAAGGGGAAGAACAGCACCACCAGCAGGTAGCGGACGCCGAGCACCACGATGAAGCTGAGGCCGGTCATGGTGCTGGATCTCCGCCGGGTGCGTGGCGCTGCCGGTGTCAGGCTGTGGATCGTGGGGGCAGGACGCATGCGGAGCCGGCCGGTTCCTGGAACAAGGCGTTGCCGCCCGCGTTGCCGGCCCGACCAGCACCGGGAACGCCCACGCCATGAGCAGCCTCCAGCACTACGACGTCATCATCGTCGGCTCCGGTCCCGGCGGCGGCACCATGGCCTGGAAGCTGGCGCAGACCGGCCGCCGCATCCTGCTGCTGGAGCGCGGCGACTACCTCAAGCGCGGCCGGGAGAACTGGGACAGCAAGGCGGTGTTCGTCGACGGCATCTACCAGGCGACGGAAACCTGGTACAGCAGCAGCGGCGACACCTTCCATCCCGGGCTGCACTACTTCGTCGGCGGCAACAGCAAGGTGTACGGCTCGGTGCTGTTCCGGCTGCGCGAGCGCGATTTCGGCGAGATCCGCCATCCCGACGGCATCTCGCCCGCCTGGCCGGTCGGCTACGACGCGTTCGAGCCGTACTACCAGGCGGCCGAGGAGCTGTTCCAGGTGCACGGGCTGCGCGGCGAGGATCCCACCGAGCCGCCCTCCACCAAGCCCTACGCCTACCCGCCGATCACCCACGAGCCGCGCATCCAGCAGCTGTTCGACGGGCTGAAGGGCCTCGGCCACCACCCGTTCCACCTGCCGGTCGGCGTGCTGCTGACCGAGAAGGACGGGGTGCCGGTGCCGGACAGCCCGTGCTGCAAGTGCAGCGCCTTCGACGGCTACCCGTGCGCCACCAACGGCAAGTCGGACGCGCAGGTGATCGTGGTCGACCCGGCGCTCAAGGCGCACCCGAACCTGACCCTGCTGACGCGCGCCTATGTGGAGCGGCTGTCCACCGACCCGTCCGGCCGCACCGTCACCGGCGTCGAGGTGATCCGCGACGACGAAAGGATGACCTTCACCGCCGACATCGTGGTGGCCGCCTGCGGCGCGCTGAGTTCCGCGCTGCTGATGCTGCG
>CAXTMS010000272.1:0-4191 GCA_964245345.1 uncultured Acetobacteraceae bacterium
CCTTGCCGGTCTTGGTGATGTCGAACACCTTGCGGATCTCGGCGTAGCCCAGGAACTTCTCGCGGTGCTTCGGCGCGATCTTGCCGCGCACCAGCTGCTCGATGTCGTCCGACACCTGGTAGATGATCGAGTAGTAGCGGATGTCGACCCCGTCGCGCGTCGCCAGCTCGCGTGCCTGCGAGGTGGCGCGCACGTTGAAGGCGACGATGATCGCGTCCGACGCCTTGGCGAGCTGGATGTCGCTTTCGGTGATCTGGCCGACGCCCGCGATCAGCACGCGGACCTTGACCTCCTCGTGCTCCAGCTTGAGCACGGTGGCGGAGATCGCCTCGGCAGAGCCCTGCACGTCGGCCTTGATGACGACCGCGACTTCCTTCTGCGCGCCGGCCTGGATGCGGGCCAGCATCTGGTCCAGCGTGCCGCGTGCCGCGGTGATGCCGGCGGCCTGCTTTTCCTTGACCTTGCGCTGGCGGAACTCGGAGATCTCGCGGGCGCGGTTCTCGTTCTCCACCACCACGAACGGCTCGCCGGCGCCCGGCACCGACGACAAGCCCAGCACCTCCACCGGCGCGGACGGGCCGGCCTCCTTGATCGGCCGGTTCTTGTCGTCGAGCATCGCCCGCACCCGGCCCCATTCGGAGCCGGCGACGATGATGTCGCCCTGGTTCAGCGTGCCCTTCTGCACCAGCACGGTGGCCACCGGGCCGCGGCCGCGGTCCAGCCTGCTCTCGATCACGCTGCCTTCCGCGGCGCGCTCCGGGTTGGCGCGCAGGTCGAGGATCTCGGCCTGCAGCAGGATCGCCTCTTCCAGCTTGTCCAGCCCGGTGCGCTTGGTGGCCGACACCTCCACGTCCTGGGTGTCGCCGCCCAGCTCCTCCACCACGATGTCGTGCTGCAGCAGCTCCTGGCGCACCCGGTTCGGGTTGGCGCCCGGCTTGTCGGACTTGTTGATGGCGACGATGATCGGCGCGTTCGCCGCCTTGGCGTGGCGGATCGCTTCCACCGTCTGCGGCATCACGCCGTCATCCGCCGCCACCACCAGGATCACCACGTCGGTCACCGAGGCGCCGCGCGAGCGCATGGCGGTGAACGCCTCGTGGCCGGGGGTGTCGATAAAGGTGATGTGCGCGCCGGCCGCGGTCTCCACCTGATAGGCGCCGATGTGCTGTGTGATGCCGCCGGCCTCGCCGCCGGCCACGTCCGCCTGCCGCATCGCGTCGAGCAAGGAGGTCTTGCCGTGGTCGACATGGCCCATGATGGTCACCACCGGGGCGCGCGGCAGCAGGTCGAGGTCCTCGTCGACCTCGCCCTCGATGCCGATCTCGACGTCGCTCTCCGACACGCGGCGCACGCGGTGGCCGAACTCCTGGATCACCAGCTCGGCGGTGTCGGCGTCGAGGATCTGGGTGACGTTGGCCATCACCCCCATCTTCATCAGCGACTTGATCACGTCGCCGGCGCGCGTCGCCATGCGGTTGGCCAGCTCGGCCACGCTGATGGTCTCGGGCAGCACCACGTCGCGCACCACGCGCACCTGGTCGGAGCGCAGACGCTCCAGCTCGGCCTGGCGGCGCTCGCGGTCGCGCTGGCGGCGCACCGAGGCGAGCGAGCGGGTCTTGTCGTCGTCGCCCTCGATCGCCGCCTGCACGTCGACGCGGCCGGTCATGCGTCGGTCGCCGACCTTGCGCGGCGCCACCACCGGCACCTTGCGCGGCGGCAGGGCAGCACCCGGACGGCGCAGCGCGCCGGGGCGACGCTCGTCGTCCTCCGGACGGGTGGTGCGCAGGCGAAGCGTTTCCGCCGGCGCCGCGGCGGGGGTCGCACCCGGACGGGTGTTGACCACCGGCGCGTGGCCGATGGCGCGCGAGGCGATGGTGCGCAGCGGCTCGGGAGCCACGATCGTCACGCCGCCGCGCGCCGGCTCGGTGGGGGACGCGGCGACGGCAGCCGGCTGTACCGCCTCCACCTCCAGGTTCGCCTCCGTGTCCGCGGCGGCACGTCTGGCATCCTCCGCCTCGGCGCGCGCCCGTGCCTGGTCGGCGACCGCCTGGCGCTCGGCCTCCTCGGCGGCGCGCTTGGCCTCTTCCTCGCGTCGGCGCGCTTCCTCGGCCGCCGACAGCACGGAGATCTTCTCCTGCTCGCGCCGGTCGGCCTCGCGACGTGCAGCCTCCTTCTGCTGCTCGTCCAGCACGCGCTGGCGGGTCGCCAGCTCGGACGCGGTCAGGGCGCGGCCGGCACCGGCCGGCCGGCCGGCGGGACCGCCCGAACGCGCCGGGCCGGTGGCGGGGGTCGCACCCGGCGTCGGGGTCGGCCCGCGCTTCTTGCGCACCTCGACCTGCACCACCTTCGAACGGCCATGGCTGAAGCTTTGCCGCACGGACCCGGCATCGACCGTCCGTCCCACTTCGAGACGCGCCGCCGGCCTGAGCGACAAGCGCCCCTTGCCCTGATCCTGATCGCTACCTTCGCTCATGCACCCGCCTGTTCCAGCCCATCCGCCGGACCGGGCAGCTGTGCGCCACCCCCATCCGGTCGGGTCGGGGCCGCCAAGCCGGCCAGCCCCGCAAATCGTCCACTTTCCGTCACCAGGCGATCGGCCAGAGCCCCTCGCGACAGCGCCGCATGCACTACATGGTCGCGTCCGAACGACGCGGCCAACCTTGTTCCGGACATGACTGCCACGACCGGAAGCGTCCGGGCGCCGGACAGCAGCCTCGACCGTTCGTCCGGGCTGCCGTCGACCGCCTGCACGATCACCGCCGCCCGTCCCTCGACGATCCACTCCCTGACCTTGGCGTAGCCGCACACCGCCTGTCCGGCACGGCGGCCAAGGCCGAGAAGATCGGCGACACGGCGGAGCAGTCCGTCCTGCAGCAGGAGGCCGAGATCCGGAGGGATCGTGACCTGACCGCGCGCGGCCCGGGCGAACGCTCCGCGCGTTCGGGCGGTTTCTAGCACATCCCTATGCGCACTCAACCAGATTCCCCGTCCGGGCAGCCGTGCAGCGAGGTCCGGGGTCAGCACCCGGTCCGGCGACACCACGAAGCGGATCATCCGTTCCTTGGGCATCCGCTCGCGCGTGACGACGCAGCGGCGGAGCGGGCCCCGCTCCGGCTCGTTGGCCTCCGCATCCGCCTCGTTCGGTGTCGCCAGCTCAGACGTGGGACGCTCCCCCGCCTTCGCCCGCATCCACGCCCGGCGCCGAAGCCGCGTTTCCGCCGCCCTCGTCCTCGAACCAGTGCGCGCGCGCCGCCATGATGATCTCGTTGGCCGCTTCCTCGTCCATTGCCTCCGCGCCCAGGATCTCCACCAGCTCGTCGCCGGCGAGGTCGGCCAGGTCGTCCAGCGTCTTGACCCCCTTCTCGCCCAGCGCCACCAGCATCTGGTTGGAGAACACCTCCAGCGCGATCAGCTCCTCGGTGATGCCCAGCGCCTGGTGCCGCTGCGCCAGCTCGTCCTCGCGGCGGTTGAGGAAGCCCTCGGCGCGTCGGATCAGCTCCTCGGCCACCGTCTCGTCGAAGCCCTCGATCTCGGACAGCTCCTCGAGCGGCACGTAGGCCAGCTCCTCCACCGTGTTGAAGCCTTCGGTCACCAGCAGGCCGGCGATCACGTCGTCCACGTCCAGCGCCTCGACAAAGGTGCCGGTGCGCCTGCGGAACTCCTCCTGGCGGCGCTCGCTTTCCTCCGCCTCGGTGAGGATGTCGATGTCCCAGCGGGTCAGCTGCGACGCCAGCCGCACGTTCTGGCCGCGCCGGCCGATGGCAAGCGACAGCTGCTCGTCCGGCACCACCACCTCGACGCGCCCGGCCTCCTCGTCCATCACCACCTTGGACACCTCCGCCGGTGCCAGGGCGTTGACCACGAAGGTCGCCGCCTGCGGGCTCCACGGGATGATGTCGATCTTCTCGCCCTGCAGCTCCTGCACCACGGCCTGCACGCGCGAGCCGCGCATGCCGACGCAGGCGCCCACCGGGTCGATCGAGCTGTCGCGCGAGATCACCGCCATCTTGGCGCGCGAGCCCGGGTCGCGGCTCACCGCCTTGATCTCGATGATGCCGTCGTAGATCTCCGGCACCTCCTGCGCGAACAGCTTGGCCAGGAACGCCGGATGGGTGCGGCTGAGGAAGATCTGCGGGCCGCGCGGCTCGTCGCGCACGTCGTAGATGTAGGCGCGCACGCGGTCGGAGTTGC
>CAXTMS010000273.1:0-4165 GCA_964245345.1 uncultured Acetobacteraceae bacterium
ATGGGCGGTGATCGCGCAGGAGCAGCCTCTTGGACGTAGCCCGGCTTCCCTTCACCATGAATGCCACGGTGAGCTATGGCGACGCGCCGCCGGAGCCGCTGCCGGACCGGCTGCCACCCGGGTGGGTGCGCATCCCGGTCTCGTTCCAGGTCATGCTGCCGGCGGAGGTGATGGAGGGCGCGAGACAGGGCGCCCCCTCCGCGGCATCGGGTCATGGTCCGGGAACATCGGTGTCGATCGTGCCGCATTCCCTGCGACTGGGTGCGGGAGCGCATCCGGATGACGGGCGGACATGGCAGGATTTCGATGCACTGTTCCAGGACTTGCAGGCGGATCCGTCTGCGCTCGGCACGACACGGACGAGCCGGAATGACGCCCGGCCGATCAGCACCGAGGCGCTGAACTCCCTCGGTCTCGATGCGGCACTTGGCCAGCGGAGCGGCACCTGGCCTGTCGATCCGGTGGGCTTCAGCAGCTTCGAGGATCCTTCGGCTCCGACACCCTCGGATGCCGGAAACCCAAACGGAGCCGCGGATGGCAGAAGTCACCCGGTGTCTGGAAGCGACCAAACACCCAGCACGACCGGCAACCGCGTCCTCGACGTGGTGTTCAACGCCGGCAGGATTGCGACCCTGCACCGGGCGCTGCCGGCGTCGTCGCCCCCAGCCACGTCAGCCGATGCCGGGGACGACCGGGCCTCGCTCCAGCCTGCCGTCGACAGCCAAATAACAACGGCAGTCCCGTCCAACGGGATGGCCGAGGCCATGCCACAGGCGTCGGTCGAGCCGGTGATCCCGGTCGGGCTGCGGGGATCACCCCCGGTTCTGGTTCCAAGCCCGATCCCGCTCCCCCCGATCACGAGCGACAAGGACGCGAGCGCCCTCATCCATCAGCTGACGAGCCTGCCGCACAAGCTGAGCGAGGACGTCGCCGAGGCGAACGACGTGGCGCTGAAGGCCCTTGAGATGGTGGATCCGGCAGTCGCTGCTGAGGCCCGTCTTTTGGCAAGCCTGTCCCAGGAGCTGCACGGGCGCCTGGCCAAGGCGACTGGCGATGCGCGAACGGCCATCGAGAAGGACATCCAGGCGGTCACCGATGAACTCCTTTCTCTGGAGTATCGCAACCAGCTCAAGACCAACACGCTAAAGCTGCTGTCCGGGTCTCTGCCCAACCTCAAGAAGGGTTTGAACCCCGATCCCAAACAGCCCCCGCTGGAAGTCCACCACACGGTTCCATACAGCGAGTCCGCGGCGAAGAAAGCGCGCGACCTGCTCAAGAAGTGGGGCCTGAGCATTCATGATCCGGCCGACGCGGCCATCTTGCCGAAGAGCTACCACCGCGGCGAGAACATCCACGGCATGAAGAACGAGGGCTATTGCCTGATGGTCGTGGCAGAGCTTGAGAAGGCCGATAAGCGAGCCACGAAAGCCGCGGCGAAAGGCGGTCGCAAGGCTGGCCGCATGGTGATGCTGGACGCCGTCCGCATGCTGTCGGACAAGCTGGTCAACGATTCGGGAGACCCGCGGGCGATCGGCCTGGAGCAGACGCTGCGGATTCTGGAACGGCCCTGGCCGCGTCCCGACCTCGCCAACCCGTTCAGCTGGAAGGGATTTGGCCCATGAACGTCTACAAGCTGGGGGCCGATCTGGCCTACGGCGTGCTCGTCTACGCGGACGACGAGAACGAGTATGACCAGCGACAACGATGGTCGGACGCGGTGGGCAGGCCGAGTGCCGCCGGCTGGCAGCCGCCTCCCCTGGAAAGTCCCCGGGGCAAGGCGAAGCTTCTGCCGCTCGACTGTGTCGGCGCAATCGCCTTCAGCAGTAACAGCACGCTCCTGAGCGTCCGCGCCCGCGAGGTGCTGGCCGCGCTGCTGCTGCCCTGCGGCGAGTATCTGCCGGTGCAGCTGGATGGGCTGGACTACTGCTGGTTCAACTGCACCACCGTGGCCGACATCGCCGACCAGGACGGGATCGAGGGCGCGCTCTGGGAGGAGGACGGTGGATTGTCCACTCGGTGGAAGGAGATCGACCGGTGGTCCTTCCATCCGGAGCGTGTGGCGACCGCGCCGGCCGTGTTCACCGTGCCGCAATATCAATGGACCCTGATGTGCACGGACGTGCTGCGGCAGGCGGTAGAGGCGCACGACCTGCTGGGCTTCCAGTTCGACCTGTTGTGGTCGCCGAAGACCGGCGGGGTGAAGATCGACAACTCGCTCGGCCAGTTCTTCGGCGAGGCCGGCCGGCGGATGAACATCGCGGCCAAGGCGCGCCGCAAGGCGATGCAGGCGCGCCTGAAGGGCCGGCCGGCCAAGGCCGCGCCGACACCGTCGTGAGCCTCGTCCCAGGTTCGTGCTTCCAGAGGCGCGAACGCCATCAGCGTGGCCATAGAACCGGGTGAGCGCGAGCCAGCGGTCGAACGCAGAGCGGATCGCCTCCGCCAATCGGGCTCGTCCGCGGGCTGGTCCCGGTTGACCCCTTTCCTCCTTGCCTGACCCGTGTTGACGTCGGCGTTCCTCGTCCAGCCGAGCGAGCCACATGCCGTCCGACACTGTCCTCGTCACCAGGGAAATCCTGTACGAGCAGGTGTGGACCACGCCGATGATGCGGCTGGCCAAGGACTACGGCGTCAGCGGCAACGCGCTGGCGAAGACCTGCCGGAAGCTCGGCGTTCCGGTTCCGCCCCGGGGCTATTGGACCAAGCTGCAGCACGGAAAGAAGACGACGTCGAGGCCGCCCCTCCTTTCGGTGGATGCAGCAAGGAGGAGCGCGACCGTCACTCGAACTCCCCCTGTCGCACCGACGCCTCTGGATCCGGTAATCGCCGACCATGTCGCCACCCTGACAGATTGGGATTGGGATTGACCCGGTTTGGTGGACACCCTGAAGTTCTCAACAGAGGTGCTCCTGATGCCGAAGACCCGCCCATCATGTTCACCTGAATTCCGCCGTCAGATGATCGACCTGGTGCGCGCTGGACGGTCTCCTGAGGACCTTTCCCGAGAGTTCGAGCCGACGGCGCAGTCGATCGGCGCGTGGGTGGCCGCAGCCGACAAGCAGGAGGGCAGACGGGACGAGATGTTTCCTGGTCTGCCAGCGTCGGAGCAGGACGAGTTGGCGCGGCTGCGGCGTGAGAACAAGCAGCTTCGGGTGGAGCGCGACATTCTCTCAAAAGCCGCGGCCTGGTTTGCGCGAGCTTGAGCTGCGAAGCAGATCAAGGGCGCGGTGCCGTCGAGCTCTTCCGGTTCATGAGAGCGAACCAGGCCTTCTTTCCCATCGCCACCATGGCGCGCGTGCTCGGCGTGTCCAAGGCGGGCTACCATGCTTGGATCCATCGGTCGCCATCGGCTCATACCGTTGCCGACGAGGTTTTGCTGAAACTGGTTCGGACCGTGCATGCGACCTCGCGTCAGACGTATGGAGCCCCACGCGTGCATGCCGATCTGCAGGCCCGAGGCGAGCGACATGGCCGCAAGCGGATCGCGCGGCTGATGCAGCAGGCCGGGCTGGTAGGCGCCAGCCATCGGCATGGTGGCCCGACGACCACGCGACGTGACAAGGACCCCCGGCCAGCGCCGGATCTGGTCGATCGCAACTTCACCGCATCAGCGCCAAACCAGCTCTGGGTGGCCGACATCACCTATGTGCCGACGGCGGCCGGGTTCCTGTATCTGGCGGTCGTGCTGGATGCCTGGAGCCGCAAGATCGTGGGCTGGTCGATGGCGAACCATCTGCGCGCCGAACTGGTGCTGGATACGATGGACGCTGCCATGGTCCAGCGGCGCCGAAGGAAGTCATTCATCACAGCTGTATTCCGGCCTGGGCTGTCGCTCGCCCATGGCCTACGAAGCCAGCCTGGAAACGACAGAAGCCGACACGTAGCTCCCAAGTTCACAAACCGTCCACGAGATCGGGTCAATCCCACCTCCAGGCTGCCCCGGTTCATCGGGCACAGCACCTGCACGTCGCGCACCGGGTCCAGCCCGAACCGCCGGGGGATCCGGCTGGTGATGACCGACAGCAGCTTCCGGGCCGCGTCCTCCGGCTCGTCCGCCTCCACGAAGAAGAAGTCCGACCCCTCCGGCGCCGTCAGCTCCGGCATCTGCCCCCCGTTGATGCGGTGCGCGTTGGTGATGATCCGGCTCTGCGCCGCCTGCCGGAACACC
>CAXTMS010000274.1:0-4137 GCA_964245345.1 uncultured Acetobacteraceae bacterium
AGGTCGGCGTCGACATCCCGGCCGCCACCATCATGGTGATCGAGCACGCCGAGCGGTTCGGCCTGGCGCAGCTGCACCAGCTGCGCGGACGGGTCGGGCGGAGCACCGCGGCGAGCTACTGCCTGCTTCTGCACGACGACGCCCTGGGCAGCACGGCGCGGCGCCGGCTGTCGCTGCTTCGCGACACCGAGGACGGGTTCCTGATCGCCGACGAGGACTACCGCATGCGCGGCGGCGGCGAGCTGATGGGACGACGCCAGTCCGGCGAGCCGCGCTACCGCCTGCCCGGCGCGATCACCGCCGCCAGTGCCGCGCCGGGCGGCCTGGACCGGCTGGTGCGCCGGGCCTGGCAGGACGCGGAGCGCCTGTTGCAGCGGGACACCACCTTGGCCTCGGGACGCGGAAAGGCGGTGCAGCTGCTTCTCGTGCTACTGGACCGTGCAAACGCCGTGCGTATTCTCGCATCTGGATAGGATGGTCCCGCGTTGCAGAAACGGGGGAAGGTCGATTCGGTCACATTCAGATCCGGCAGCCGCACCGGCAGGAACGCATCATGGCACGCATGACGAGCCGAGACACGCAAGGCATCCAGGTCGAGCGGCTCACCCTGCCGCGCATGGAGGCCGGGGACGACGCCGCGTCCGAAACCCCGTTCGCGCCGTTCCTCCGCCTGGCCAGGCGCTGCACCGACAGCCCGCTCGCGGTGCTGGTGATCGAGGCGCCGTCTGGGCTGCAGATCCAGGAAGTGTCCGGCGGCTCGAACGGCGAAGCGCTGCCGGTCAGCCTGATCCGCGCGCAGATGAGCCGTCCGCGTCGCACCACCGGCGAGATCTCCAACCTTCTCGGCGATCCGGCCTTCGCCAACGCGCCGGCGCACGAGCGCGAGAACGGGTTCGCCAGCTACGCCGGCGCCACGATCCGCAACCCGTCCGACGCGGCGATCGGCGTCCTGTGCCTGCTCGGCCGCGAGCCCAGGCGGCACGGTCGCGAGGTGTTGCTGACGCTCGCCGACCTCGCGCGCGGAATCGGCGCCCTGCTCGCCGTGCATCGCGACAGCCAGCCGGCCCACCCGGACGGCACCGGGGCCGCGATCTCCCTGCCCGGCCGGCAGGCGCTCGGGCATTATCTCGGGCAGGTGCTGGACGCGGTGCCGGCAGGCGACGCCAGCCCGGCGCTGGCGGTGTTCCGGATCGACTTCGGCCGGCTGTCGGTGCTCAACGACATGTATGGGCGCGAGATCGCCGACCGCTACCTCGCCCAGGCGGCCGACCGGCTGCAGACGATCGCGCCGGTGCCGAGCCTGCTCGCCCATCTCGGCGGCAGCGGCTTCGTGCTGGCCGCCCCCGGGCGGATCGGCGCCAGCGACGCGGAAGCGATCGCGCTGCGCATGATGGAGCGGCTGCGCGAGCCGGTGCAGGTGGACACGCTGGAGCTGCCGCTGCGTTTGTCGGTCGGCATCGCCATCCACCCGGCGCACGGCCATGACGCCGCGTCGCTGCTGCTGGCGGCGGAAGCGGCGCTGGCGCATGCGCGCAGCCAGGGCGACGGGCGCCATTGCTACGCCACCGCAGCGCTGACCGACGCCTATGCCCTGTCGACCGGGCTGGAGCAGGACCTGCAGGCGGCGGTGGCGCAGGGGGCGTTCCACCTGAACTGGATGCCGGTGATCGACACGGCGACCGAGCAGGTGGTGAGCTTCGAGGCGCTGGTGCGCTGGAACCGGCCCGGCCACGGCGAGATGTCGCCGTCGCTGTTCATCCCCGTGGCCGAGGCGGGCGGGCTGATCGAGCAGCTCGACGCCTGGGTGCTGCACGCCGCCTGCGCCGAAGCCGCGTCCTGGCAGCAGGCGCTTGGCGTGTCGGTCAACGTGTCGCCGCTGTGGCTGTCGCACGGGCGTCTGCCGAAGCTGCTGCGCCGGGTGCTGGAGCAGACCGGGCTGGAGCCCAACCGGCTGCAGATCGAGCTGTCCGAGCGCGGCGCGCTGGCCGATGACGGCTCGGCCCGACGCGAGCTGGCCCAGGTCAGGGCGATGGGGGTGCGGCTGGCGCTGGACGATTTCGGCACCGGCTTTTCCAGCCTGTCCGCCCTGACCTCCTACCCGTTCGACCAGGTCAAGCTCGACCGCCAGTTCGTGCGGGCGCTCGGCCAGGACCGCCGGGCGGAAGCGATCACGCGCAGCGTGCTGCAGATGGTGCACGCGCTTGGCATGACCAGCTGCGCCGAAGGGGTGGAAACCGAGGCGCAGCTCGCCTTTCTGGATGCCCATGGCTGCGAGGAGATCCAGGGCTACCTGATCGGCCGGCCGATCCCCACCCTGCCGCCGCACGCCACCGGCCCCCGGCCGGCGCCTGCGGTCGAGTACGAGGCGGGGTGACCGGTTCTAGCGTGCCGCGCCGCCCGGCGATGGCCGGCCGAGGCTGACCGCGATCCCGGCGCTGACGAAGCCGAGCATCACCGGCAGCAGCCAGGCCGGCCGGAGCAGGAACGGCAGCACCAGGTTGCGCCAGGCCAGGCCGGTCCGGCCGACGCCCGGCCACAACAGCGGATGGCCGGCAAGGCGTTGCAGCCCGTCGCCCAGGCTCAGCCCCGGCGGCGCCAGCGCCGCGACGGTGAAGGCGGCCACGAAGCAGACGGCGGCGAGCGTGACCAGCACGCGGCAGGCGAACAGCCTGAACCGGCCGCGTTTCGGTCTCCGCGTCCCGGCCGGCCGTCTCGCCACGCGGGGAAACGTCAGAACTTCGCCGACAAGGCCAGCGAGCCGAAGTTGAACAGCCCGGACTTGGCGTGCTGGAACTCCTGCGTCTGCCAGGTCTGGGTGTACGACACGCGCACCCCGTGGAAGATCGCCGCAGCGCCGGCCTCGAACTCGCCCACGTCCCAGATCTTGGACACGTGCGGCTCGCCGGACCGGAAGGTGCTGCCCTGGAGCGTGGCGTCGTAGCCGACCGCCTGCCCGTCCACGCCGGCGAAGCCGTACCACACGAAGCGGCGGGTGGCCTTGTACGCGTCGGTGCCGTCCATGCCGGGCGAGATGCGCGGGGTGCCGAAGTCGCTGTCCAGCCCCTGCCCGATCCGCACCGTGGCGCCGCCCTGCGCATAGGTGCGGAAGTCGCCGCCGGCCGCGAACGCCGACGGCAGCGCGTCGACCGACACGCCGTAGCGGCTGACCACCGGGAAGCGCCAGATGCGCCCGGCCTGGAGCTGCAGGATCGGCTGGTTCGGCAGCTGGTTGCGCCAGCCGAGGTTGGGGGTGTCGCCGATGATGCTGTGGAAGCCGTTCTGCACCTGGTAGCCGCCGGCATAGGAGCCGAGCACGCCGGCCTGCACCCCGGCCACGGACCGGGTGAAGTCCGTGTCGCTGAGAAGGTTCAGCGTCGCCAGCAGCACGCCGGCGTAGGGGCGGTCGCCCGGGATCAAGGCCCGGGACTGGGTGTCGCGCGGGGTGAAGATCGACTGCTGCAGCCCGAGCGCCACGCGCTGCACGCCCGGCCCCCAGATCAGGGTGTTGAGGTCGGAGATCGCCGGCGGCTGGTTGTCGGTGCCCGACGTCCAGCCGAGGCGGAGCCCGCTGGTGTAGTACTGGTCGGAAGTGCCCTTCAGGGTCGACACCGCGTCGTTCTCGACCTGGGCGGTCCAGGTGCCATAGGGATCCTGCAGCGGCTCGGCGGCGGCGGGGCGCCCGGTCAGGCAAAGGACCAAGCCGGTGGACAACGCCAGCGCGCCCTGCAGGGCACCAGACAAAAGCGGACGGGTGATGGGGCTGGGCTTCATCGTGCTCACTGCGTCCCGTTGTCTCGACCCGCTTCTTCTAGGGGCTTCACCACGGCTCCGAAACCCCAAAGCCGGCACGGACCGGCGGCTGAAACCCCGGCACGGAACCGGACCCGTCGTGGATGCGGCAGGATGGTCACCAAAACAACACGATCCGGTGATCGCTCACGGTGGTCCGTGCAGCGGTAATCATGCTATGCCATGGTTTGACGCATCAGGACGACGCAAACCGGCTGCTTGCCGGGTCGTCCGGACGAGGCGTCCGCCTGCCGACATCGCCACACGGTGCGCCTGAACCCAGACGCAACCTTCTAGACCTCGGGATTACGACCGTTGAGAAGTAACAGGACCGACCGCAGCCCCCGT
>CAXTMS010000275.1:0-3672 GCA_964245345.1 uncultured Acetobacteraceae bacterium
AACAGGAAGAACCACCAGCCCTGGTCGCTCAGCAGCTTGGCCAGCGCCACCGGCCACGCACCAGAAGCCCGGGGCGGCGGCACCGGATGCATCGCCGCCGCCGGCGCGACCTCGTCGGCGTCCCGCTCCATCCGGGGCAGCGGCATCAGCAGCCACGGCAGGAGGCAGAGGAGCCCCGAGCCGCCGATCAGCGCCACCGTTCCCTGCCAGCCCACCGCCAGCACCAGCCCGCTGGCCAGCAGCGGCGTCAGCATCGCCGCCACGTTGGGCGCCATGTTGAGGATGCCCAGCGTGGCGCCGTGCCGTTCGGCCGGAAAGAACACCGCCACCGCCTTGATCCCGGCTATGTTGCCGATCGCCTCGAACCCGCCCAGCGCTGCACGCGCCGCCACGAACCCGCCCACGCTTCGGCAGGCCGCGTGCAGCATCGCCGCACCGCTCCAGCCGCCGAGCCCGACCGCGAAGCCGGCGCGCACGCCCACCTTGTCCACGAACCATCCCGCCCCTACCAGCGTCAACGCGACGGAGGCCTGGAACGCGGTGGTCATGGCGCCGTAGTCGCCGCTCCGCCAGCCCAGCAGCCGGTCCAGCACCGGCTTGAGCAGGGCGATCACCTGCCGGTCGGCGTAGCTGATGATCGACGCCGCGAACAGCAGCGCCAGCAGCGCCGGACGAAGGTCCCGTCCGGCCGCGTTCCGCACCGGCTCAGAAGTCCTTGTGCAGGGTGAAGCCGGCATAGCGCCCGTTGTCGCGCGGCACGTCGCGGACCACGCCGCCCAGGTTGCCGAACGCCAGCAGGTTCGAATAGTGCGTGTCGAGCACGTTCTTGACGATTGCGGTCAGGCTCCAGCGCCGCGCGTGGTCGATCAGCGACGCGTTGATGTCCCAGATGCCGTACGTGTCCTGGATCGTGTCCGGCGTCTCGGTCAGCGAGTACTGCGTGCGCGTCTGCCAGTCGTAGTCCGAGCCCACGTCGAGGTCGAAGTTCTCCGACAGGTTCACGAGGTAGTCGCCGCGCAGGTCGAGCTTCCAGCGCGGCGCGAACGGCAGCGGCTCGCCGTTGACGTTGCTGCTCGGCGGCGATCCGGCGGGAATGTTGAACTGGTCCACGTGCGCGTCAAGATAGGCGCCCACAACGGCCAGGTTGAGGTTGCGGATCGGCCGGGTGCTCAGGTTGAACTCCACCCCTTGCGTCGACACGCTGCCGGCGTTGATCAGCCGCGTCACCAGCGCGCCGCCCACGCTGTCGAGGAAGTTCGCCTGGTAGTTGTCGAAGTCGCTCATGAACGCCGCCAGGTCCAGCGTCACCCGGCGGTGCAGCAGCTGCGACTTCAGCCCCACCTCGTAGGTGTTGTTGGTTTCCGGCTTCAGCGCGTCGGTGTCGGTCGCCTGCATGTTGAAGAACACGTTGTACGCCGGCCCCTTGTAGCCGCGCGAGTACGTGAAGTACGTCATCGCGTTCGGCCCGAGGTCGTACTGCAGCCCGATGCGGTCGACGTAGCCGTTCTCCGCCGTCGACCCGCTGCTGCTGAACGACGGCCTTACTCCGGTAATCATGGCTGCGCTGGTCGAGGTGCGGTCGAAGTCGTAACCGAGATCATCACGCAGCACGCGCAATCCCAGGATCACGTGCAGCGATCTCGTCAGGTTGACGTTGCCCTCGCCGAAGATCGCGTAGTTGTTCTCCACCGTCCCGTAGTTCGCGAGCCCGAGGTTGGTCGCCGTCCCGGCACCCGCCAGCTGCGTCACTTGCCGCCCGTAATCCTCGTCGTCCTCGTCATGGAGGTAGTACAGCCCCGCCACGTAGTCGAAGAACCGCCCCTTCGGCGACGCGATCCGCACCTCCTGCGATGCCTGGTAGAAGTCGAGGTTGCCCTGGTCCGCGATCGCGGGTAGCCCGGTCGCCACCTGCCCGACCTGGTCGTAGTCCTGGTGCTGCGTGTTCTGCCAACGCCGGTACGCGGTGACGGAAGTCAGGGCGTATCCGGCGCCCAGCTTCTGGTCGACGGTGATCGAGGCGCCGCCGTTGTCGTCCTCGACCCGGCTGCGCAGGTCCTGGTTGATGGTGGTGTTGTTGTTCCCCGGCACGATCCCCGAGCGCGCCAGCGCGTTCGCGATCGGCAGGCTGTTGGTGACCACGTCGGTCGGAAACGCTTCCTGCTGCGTCGAAACGAACACCCCGTTCGGGGCCGTGTCCGTCGAGCGCAGGTAGTCCAGTCCCAGCGTGACCCGGGTCTGGTCGCTCGGCGTCCAGGCGAGCTTGGTGCGCACCCCGTCATGACGGTATCCGTTCACCGTCTTGTCGTTCAGCGTGTCCGTCACGTTGCCGTCGTAGCCGCTCACCAGCATGTTGATCAGCCCGGTCAGCGTGCCCGGCACCAGCGTGCCGGACACCCCCGCCTTGAGCCTGTACTCGGTGTCGGAAAAGTACGACGTGTCGGTATAGGCATGGAACGCCGCGGTCGGCTGCGTGGTGACGATGTTCACCACGCCCGCCGACGCGTTCTTGCCGAACAGCGTTCCCTGCGGCCCGCTCAGCACCTCGATGTGGTCGATATCGAGCAGGTCCAGCGTCGCCTGTCCCGAGCGCGCCAGCACCACCCCGTCGATCACGGTGGACACCGACGGCTCCACTCCCGGCGAGGTCGAGATGGTGCCGAGCCCGCGTATGAACACCGCCTGGTCCTTGTTCGACGTGGCGTTGCGGAAGTTGGCGCTCGGCACCTTCTGCAGGATGTCCTGCAGGTCGGTGAGGTTGTCGCGCGCCGCCTGCTTGCCGGTGATCACCGACACCGACACCGGCACCTTCTGCAACGGCTCGCTTCGCCTGCGTGCCGTCACCGTCACCTGCTCCGGCCCGGACGCTTCGGCGCCGACCCGTGGCGGTGCTGGCGTCGCCGGCACCCCCTGCGCAAGGCCCGGCACTGGAGCCAGAACCGTGCCAAGCAGCAGCACGCGCCTGAAATACGAAAGCATGGTGTAGTTCATCCCGAGCCGCGATATTTCCCGTCGGCGCCCGGCATATGCAACGTTCTTGACGATGTCAAAGCAGAATCCGGAAGCCACATCTAAGGATCGTTAAACTCGTTCAGCTCCCGCGGCTCCGTCCGGCTCCTGCGCCACCAGCCGCCCGAGCACGGCGGCCGCCACCGCGTTGCCCAGCACGCTGGTTGCGGTGCGTCCCATGTCCAGGACGTGGTCGATCCCCAGGATCAGCAGCAGCCCCGCATCCGGCAGCCCGAACGCCGGCAGCACCGCCGCCAGCGCCACGGTCGCCGCTCGCGGCACTCCCGCCGTGCCCTTGGACGTCGCCATCAGCACCAGCAGCATCCCCAGCTGCTGCCACCCCCCGAGTGTCACCCCATACGCCTGCGCGATGAACAACGCCGCGAACGCCTGGAACAGCATGGAGCCGTCCAGGTTGAACGCGTAGCCCAGCGGAAGCACCAGCCCAACCAAGCGCGGCGCCACCCCGAACCGTTCCAGCACCGCCACGGTCTGCGGAAACGCCGCTTCGCTGCTCGCGGTGGCGAACCCCAGCAGCAGGGGCGGCGCCATCATCCGCAGCAGCGCCCACATCCGCCGCCTGAGCACCGCGAATCCCGCCGCGACCAGCAGCCCCCACAGCACCAGCGCCGTGGCGTAGAACCCGCCGACCAGCCGCGCATACCC
>CAXTMS010000275.1:3682-4127 GCA_964245345.1 uncultured Acetobacteraceae bacterium
AGCAGCGGCGCCAGCAGCGCCGCGAACGCCGCCAACGGCGCCAGCCGCATCACCAGCGCGGTCAGCCGCAGCATGGCGTCGCCCAGGTCCGACAGCCCGGTCCGCAGCCGCGCCGACGTCGCCTCCGGCAACCCCGACACCGCCGTCCCGAACAAGGCTGCGAATACCACGACCTGCACGATGTCGTTGCGCGCCATCGCGTCGACCACGCTGTTCGGCACCAGCCCAGCCACGAAGCCGCACGCGTCGAACCCCCGCCCGATCCCGGGCGCCTCACGCGGCAGTTCCAGCCCCAGCCCCAGCAGCACCAGGAGCAGCAGCATCCCGGCCGCCGGCACCAGCCAGCGCCTGCGGTCGTCCTGCCCTGCCGCTCCCCGGATGGCCACCAGCCCGCTCAAGGGGCCACCTGCGCCAGCGCCGCGCGGTCGTCTGCGGTCAGCGACGC
>CAXTMS010000276.1:0-4117 GCA_964245345.1 uncultured Acetobacteraceae bacterium
ATCCGCGTGATCCTGCGCGGCGCGCGCAGCGTGTCGACGCAGGCCGCACCGACCGGCCCGGGCATGCCCTCGTTCGCGGCAACCCTGGACGACGCGCAGGTGGCGGCGGTCGCGACCTATGTCCGCAACGCCTGGGGCAACGCAGCCCCCGCCGTCACGCCCGGACGCGTCGCGGCGGACCGGGCGAGCCTGGCCGACCGGCCGGCCGACTGACGAGCGCCTGGAACCGTTGCCGCGACCGACGCGCTGCTGTGGCGACGCACGACAACCGAGCCCCCCAGAAGGAACACCAGCATGGCCGAAGCGCCCTACGTCATCATCGCGGAGTTCGAGGTGCGGGCGGAGCACAAGGACGAGTTCCTGGACCTGTGCCGCTACGACAGCACCTGCTCGGTGCGCGACGAGCCGGGCTGCCGGCAGTTCGACGCGCTGACCATCGACGACGCGCCGGAAGCGGTGGTGCTGTACGAGGTGTACGACGACAAGGCGGCGTTCGAGGCGCACCTGGCGACGCCGCACTACGCCACCTTCGCGAGCGGGGTGACGCGGCTGGACGTCACGCGGAAGCAGGTCCGGTTCCTGACCCGCCGGTCGGAGTGACCGGCAGGTGGACAGCCTGGCGATCCTGCTGCCGGATCCTCGTCCTGTCCGTCCTACTGTGGCCGCTCGTGTGCGGTGACGGATACGCGGATCAGCCGCACGATCGGGCGACGCGTGCCGGCCCGTCGCGCGTTCTGCTGCTGCTTGCGGCTCGGGACGACGCCCGAGCGGCGGAGCAGGCGCGCATCCTCGCGGCGGATCGTCCCGGCGCCACGGAGCGGGACCTGGTGCTGGTCGAGCCGGCCCTCGCCGACCAGGAGCGCCTGCGCCGGCGCTACGACGTCGCGCCCGGCGAGTTCGCGGTGCTGCTGATCGGCAAGGATGACGGCGTCAAGCTCCGCAGCGCCCGTCCTCTGACGGTTCAAACACTGTTCGATGCCATCGACGCGATGCCGATGCGACGGGCGGAGATGCGGCACCGGGCCGGGCAGCGTCACCCGTTGCCGTAGGCGGCCACCACCGCGTTCTTCGCCGCCTCGCCGATGGTCGGATGGATGACGACGGACTCGACCATGGTTCGTGCCGTCGCCCGGGCGTTCATCAGGGCGATGAAGCTCTGCACCACCTCCGAACCGTTATGGCACAGGCAGGCGGCACCCAGCACGAGGTCGGTGTCGGCGTCGATCACCACCTTGATGAAGCCCGAGGTCTCCCCGACCTCGCGCGCCTTGCCGCTGGTGGACATGTCCTTGGCTCCGATGCGCACCCTGTGGCCCGCCTCGCGCGCCTCGGCCTCGGTCATGCCGACGCGGCCCAGCTCCGGCTCCAGGAACATCGCATACGGCACCACCCGCTCGGTTGTGCGGGTGCGGCTGCCGGCGATCTGGTCCTGCAGCACGGTGAAGTCGGCATAGGCGGTGTGGGTGAAGGCCGGGCCGCCGCGTATGTCGCCCGCCGCCCAGATCCCCGGCACGCTGCTCGACAGCCGCTCGTCCACGGTGATCGTGCCACGTTCCGTGATGTCGACTCCCACCGTGTCGAGGCCGAGATCGTCGGTGTTCGGCCGCCGCCCGGTGGCGACGAACAGGTGGGTGCCGTCCACCGGACCGGCCTGGGTGTGCACGCGCACCCCCTGCCCGGTCCGCTCGACCCGCTCGATGCGCGTGCCGAGGCGGATGTCGAGGCCCTCGGCGGACAGGAAGCCGCGTATCGCCTCCGACACGTCCGGGTCCTCGCGCTCGGCCAGGGCGTCGCCGTTCTGCAGCACCACCACCTCCGAGCCCAGCCGGGCGAAGGCCTGGCCGAACTCCAGCGCCAGGTAGCTGCCGCCGATCATGAGGAGGCGCTGCGGCAGCGTGTCCTGGTCGATCCAGTTCTCCGCGGTGATGAGCGGCACGTCGTCGAGGCCCTCGATGTCGGGCATCTGCGAGCGGGTGCCGGTGTCGAGCACGACGTTGCGGGCACGCAGGGCGTGTTCGCCGGCGCGAATGCGGAACCAGCCCTCGTCGGCGCCGTCCAGCCGCGCGTGCGCGCGGACCAGGCGCGGGCCG
The DNA here is from genome assembly GCA_964245345.1 of uncultured Acetobacteraceae bacterium. GTDB lineage: Bacteria > Pseudomonadota > Alphaproteobacteria > Acetobacterales > Acetobacteraceae > Lichenicola. Next base: position 2,091 of record CAXTMS010000276.1, read on the forward strand.
GACGGGTCCGAGAAGCTCTGGTCGAGCGAGCGCACCGCGTCTGTCACGAAGCCGCGCGCCCGGTCCATCACCGCCTTGAAGTCCACCGTCACCCCGGACACGCCGATGCCCCAGCGCCTCGCTTCCCGGGCATGGTGGGCGATGCCGGCCGACGCGATCAGCGCCTTGCTGGGGGTGCAGCCGAAATTGACGCAGGAGCCGCCGAGATGGACCCGCTCGATCAGCGCCACGCGCTGCCCCTTGCCGGCCAGCCCTTGCGACAAGGGAACGCCAGCCTGGCCGCCGCCGATGATCGCGGTGTCGAAATCCATCACCCATCCCCCGGACGCTGCAGCCTCCGGCAACGGCGAGACGGCCGGACCGGTTGCCATGAGCCGAGCGGACACCATATTGTCTGAGTAATTTCATGATCTGGACGTGTGGATGGGCAACGGGATCGGCAGCGGATCGGGACAAGCGGGCGCCAGCCGCGAAGCCTTCGGCCGCCTCGCCGACGGCAGCGCGGTGGAGGCGGTGCTGCTGCGCAGCCGCAGCGGCATGACCGCCCGGCTGATCGGATACGGCGCCGCGCTGCAGGCGCTGCACGTGCCGGACCGGCACGGCCGGCTGGACGACGTGGTGCTGGGCTACGCGACCCTCGCCGACTATGTCGACCACCCGCAGTATTTCGGCGCCACCATCGGCCGCTACGGCAACCGCATCGCCGGCGGCCGCTTCGTCCTGGACGGGCGGACGGTGCAGGTGCCGGCGACAAACGGGCCGAACGCGCTGCATGGCGGCGTGCGCGGCTTCGACGCGCGGGCCTGGGAGGTCGAGACGGTGTCCGGTCCCGGCGAGCCGGCGCACGTCACCTTCCGCAGGACCAGCCCGGACGGCGAGGAAGGCTTTCCCGGACAGCTGGAGGTGCGTGCGAGCTATACGCTGGGCGAGGACGACACGCTGACGCTGGACTACCTCGCCACCACCGACGCGGTCACCGTGGTGAACCTCACCAACCACAGCTACTTCAACCTGTGCGGCGAGAACAGCGGGCGTACCGCGCTCGACCACCTGGTGACGATCCACGCCGACGCCTTCACCCCGGTCGACGACACCATGATCCCGACCGGCGAGATCCGAACCGCGCAGGGCACCGCGATGGAGTTTGGCATACCGACCGCGATCGTGGCGCGCATCCGAAACGGCGCCGAGCGTCAGCTCGTGCTCGGGCGCGGCTACGACCACAACTACGTGCTGCGCGGCGGCGTCACCCCCGAGCCGAAGCCGGCGGTGCGCGCCTGCGACCCGGCATCGGGCCGCGTGCTGGAGATCTCCACCACCGAGCCCGGGGTGCAGTTCTATTCCGGCAACTTCCTGGACGGCACGCGCACCGGCAAGAGCGGGCTGCTTTACCGGCAGGGCGACGGGCTGTGCTTCGAAACCCAGCACTTTCCGGACGCCCCCAACCACCCCACCTTTCCGTCCACCCGCCTCGATCCCGGCCAGACATACCGCTCCCGCACGGTCTGGCGGTTCACCACCAGCCAGAACTGAAGCGATGCCCGACACCAAGCCGACCAGCACCAACGGCCTGTCCCCGCAGCACGCGGTCGAGCAGCAAAGCCAGCCGCACGGCCGCGGCCGCGCGCCCCTGCGCTCGCGCGCCTGGTTCGACAACCCGCACAACCCGGACATGACCGCGCTCTACCTCGAGCGCTACATGAACTTCGGTTTGTCGCAGCGCGAGCTGCAGTCGGACCGCCCGATCATCGGCATCGCCCAGACCGGTTCCGACCTGTCGCCGTGCAACCGCCACCACATCGTGCTGGCCGAGCGGCTGCGCGAGGGCATACGCGAGGCGGGCGGCATCGCCATCGAGTTCCCGGTGCATCCGATCCAGGAAACCGGCAAGCGCCCGACCGCGGGGCTGGACCGCAACCTCGCCTATCTCGGCCTGGTGGAGGTGCTGTACAGCTATCCCCTCGACGGCGTGGTGCTGACCATCGGCTGCGACAAGACCACGCCCGCCTGCCTGATGGCGGCGGCGA
>CAXTMS010000277.1:0-4046 GCA_964245345.1 uncultured Acetobacteraceae bacterium
TATGTCGGCTCGCGGGCGATGTTCGAGGCGATGAACCGGCTGATCGCCGTCAACGGGATGCGGCCGGTGATCGACCGGGTGTTCCCGTTCGCCGAGGCGAGGGAGGCCTATCGCGCGCTGAGCCAGGCGGATCACGTGGGCAAGATCGTGATCCGGATCGACTAGGCGCCGCAGCGACAACGCGACCAGGCGTCCCCTTTGCGCGACGCCTCCTTACGCGGCGCACGAGGGCGCGTGCGACGACGCGGGTCGAGCAACCCTGCGTCACAGCCTCGGCCCTGGAAGGATCGCCGCGGCGGGGCTACGATCGGTGCTGGAAGCGGGGATCTGTGGCCGATGTCGTACTCGTCGAGGCAGGTCGAGCCGGACCACGCCGTTGCCCAAGCCTTTGACGCGGTGCGGGCGCACACCGAAACGCTGAGCGCCGCCCTGCAGCCCGAGGACCAGGCGATCCAGTCGATGCCGGACGCCAGTCCGGCCAAGTGGCACCGGGCGCACACCACCTGGTTCTTCGAGCAGTTCGTGCTGCTGCCGCGCGATCCCCGCTACCGCGCCTACGACGACAGCTTCTCCTTCCTGTTCAACTCCTATTACGAGGCGCTCGGCGCGCGCTACCCGCGGGCGGCGCGCGGGCTGGTGACCCGGCCCGGGGCCGCCGAAGTCGGCGCCTACCGCGCCTACGTGGACCAGGGCATGCGGGCGCTGCTGCGGGCGGACCGTTCGGCCGAGCTCGAGGCGCTGGTCACCCTCGGCCTGCATCACGAGCAGCAGCACCAGGAGCTGCTGGTGACCGACATGCTGCACGCCTTTGCGCAGAACCCGCTGGCCTGGCGCGGCGCCGGGCTCCCGGTGCTGCCGGGCTGGACGCCGCCCTCGGGGGCGACCGGCCCGACCCGGTTCCTGGACCAGCCGGGCGGCCTGGCCACGGTCGGCCATGACGGGCGGGGGTTCGGGTTCGACAACGAGTTCCCCCGGCACCAGGCGCTGCTGCAGCCGCACGCGCTGGCCAGCCGCCTGGTACGCAACGTGGAATGGCGCGCCTTCATGGAGGAGGGCGGCTACCGCACCGCCTCCCTGTGGATGTCGGACGGCTGGGCCCTGGCCTGCCGGGAGGGCTGGGACGCGCCGATGCACTGGCGCCCCGACGGCGAGAACGGCTGGCTGACGGTGACGCCGGCCGGGCTGGAGCCGGTCGATCCGGAACAGCCGGTGCGGCACGTCAGCTGGTACGAGGCCGACGCCTATGCCCGCTGGGCCGGAGCCCGGCTGCCGACCGAGTTCGAGCTCGAGGCCGCCGCGGCCGCGCTGCCGGAGTTCCACGGCCACGCCTGGCAATGGACCAACAGCGCCTACCTGCCGTATCCGGGCTTCCGGGCCCAGCCGGGGGCGATCGGCGAGTACAACGGCAAGTTCATGATCAACCAGATGGTGCTGCGCGGCTCCTCCCACGCCACGCCGCCCGGCCACGCGCGGGCGAGCTACCGCAACTTCTTCCCCGCCGACAAGCGCTGGCAGGCCACCGGGCTGCGGCTCGCGCGCGACCTGTAGGCGCCGGATCCCCGCCATGCCCGACGCGACGGAGCCGGCCGGAACGGTGCTGGACGAGATCCTGGCCGGGTTGTCGTCGCCGCAGAAGACGCTGCCGGCCAAGCTGTTCTACGACGAGGCCGGCTGCGCGCTGTTCAACCGGATCACCCGGCTGCCGGAATACTACGTCACCCGCGCCGAGATGGCGCTGCTCGACCGGCACGCCGACGAGATCGCCGCCCACGCGCCGCCCGGCGCGGCGCTGGTGGAGTATGGCGCCTCCGACGAGGCCAAGGGGGTGGCGCTGCTGGACGCGGGGCGGCGCGACTTCGCAGCCTACGTGCCGGTGGACATCGCAGCACCGGCGCTGGCGGCGATCGCCGGACGGATGCGCGACAGCCATCCCGTTCTGGACGTGGTCACGGTCGCGGCCGACTTCCTCCGGCCCCTCGCGCTGCCGCAGGCGGTCGCCCGGCTGCCCGCGTTCGGGTTCTTTCCCGGCTCCACCATCGGCAACTTCCGCCCGCCGATGGTCAAACGGTTCCTGCGCACGGTGCGCGACACCCTAGCCGGCACGGAAGCGCCCGGCTTCGTGGTCGGCACCGACCTGCGCAAGGACCCGTCGCGGCTGGTGCCGGCCTACGACGATGGCGAAGGGATCACCGCCGCCTTCAACCGCAACATCCTCCACCACGTGAACCGGATCGCGGAGGCGGAGTTCGACCCCGACGCCTTTGTTCACCGCGCGGTGTGGAACGCCCAGGACGGCCGGATCGAGATGCACCTCGAAAGCCGCCGCGCGCAGGCGGTGCGTGTGGCCGGCCAGACGATCCGGTTCCGGGCCGGCGAGACCATCCACACCGAGGACAGCTACAAGCACACGCCGGACGGGTTCCTGGCCCTGGCGCGGCAGGCCGGCTGGGGGTCAGGCGGTTTTTGGAGCGATCCGGACGGATTGTTCGGGATGCACCTGCTGCGCGGCTGAGCTGATCTCGTCCCAGCCGGAGCGCTTGCTCGCCAGCACGCGCGCGTGCCGGATCTCCGGCATGGCATCCAGGTAGCGGCCGACCTGCTGTGCCAGCCCCTGCGCCACCGCACCCTGGAGGTGCGCCTCCCGCGCCGCCTCGTCGGCGAAGAAGTCGACGATGGCGAAGCTGTTCGGCCCGCTCCGCAGCGCGTACCAGGCGATCGTGCCCGGCTCGTCCTCGACCAGGGCGCGCGCCTGCACCAGGAACTCGCCGAAGTCGCGCCCCTGGCCCATCCTGGTCTCGATCGGCACGTGCAGCGCGAAGTGCGTGGCCGCGTCGCCGGTCGGCAGCTTGGCCGCCACCAGCTCGGCGCTGGTGATGTCGGGCAGGCTGGTCAGGCTGCTCATGCTCTTGACCACCAGGCCACGGCCGACGCCGCCGGCCAGGTGCTTCAGCCGCCCGAGGTTGCCGTCAAAGGTGTCGAACACCGCGAAGCGGCGCGCGTCGAAGCGAAGCGCGTACCAGTCGCGCGTGTCCGGCTCGTTCTCCGCCGTCGCCAGCGCGCCGTGCAGGAACCCGGTGATCTCGTCCTCGGCCCCCGCCTTGGCCTCGATCTCGACGAACAGCGCCTTGGGCATGGATCATCCTCGTTGCAGTTGCCGATTCAACAGCCGGACGGGAACGGGGTTTCACGCCGCGCCCGGCGCGTCCAGCCGCACGCTCCAGCCGAGCAGCACCTCGGCGCCGGGGAGGAGGTGCAGAAGCTGCGGCTTGTCCGCGAACGCGCCGTCGAAGCCCGCGGGGCTGGCCAGGCCGTGCCATGGCTCGATGCACAGGAACGCCGCCCCCGGCTTGGACCAGATGCCGAGCTGGGTCATGCCGTGCCAGGCCACCTCCAGCGCCAGGCCGGTGCCGGGCGCCTCGTAGCGCAGGGAGGCGCTGGCCGGCCGGTCCAGGATCACCGCGTCGTCGGCGAACAGCCGCTCGTCCAACGGCAGGACGCGGCCCTCGATCGGGCTCGGCTCCGGCTCGGGGCGCAGCAGGCCGTTCTCGACCCGCCGGATCGGCGCCGGCTCGTCCTGCTCGAACACGAGCCGGTGCGCCCGCTTCGGCACGCCCTCGGCCAGCGGCCAGCGGAACGCCGGATGCGCGCCCAGCGAGGCCGGCAGCACCGCGTCGCCCGGGTTGTGCAGCCGGTACTCGACCGCGAGCCGGTCGCCGTCGAGCTGGTAGCCGACTTCGAGGGCGAAGCGGAACGGGTAGATCGCGCGGCTCGCCGCGTCGTCGCGCAGCACCAGGCGGCAGCCCTGCGCGTCGCGGTCGAGCCACTCGAAGCGCCGGTCGCGGGCGAAGCCGTGCTGCGTCATGCGGAAGCCCTGCCCGCCATGGCGCAGCGTGTCCCCGGCGAGCCGGCCGACGATCGGGAACAGCACCGGCGCGTGCCGCGGCCATTCCGGCCCGGCCTGCCACAGCAGCTCGCCGGCCGCAGCGCCGCGCAGCGAGGTGAGCTCGGCGCCGTCCGCTTTCACCGCCACGGCGAGCCGATCGTTG
>CAXTMS010000278.1:0-4034 GCA_964245345.1 uncultured Acetobacteraceae bacterium
GTCAAAACCGCAGCCTGATCCCGTCCACCCCAAGGGGCGCACTCCAATCGGCGCCGAATATTGACCCCTCTCCGGCTGCCCGATCGGATAGCCGGGCGCGGCTAGTTCCGGTTCCTGAACCGCCAGCTGTCGTTGCCGGTCTCGATGATGTCGCAGTGGTGGGTGAGCCGGTCGAGCAGAGCTGTCGTCATCTTTGCGTCGTTGAACACCGACGGCCATTCGGCAAACAGCAGGTTGGTGGTGACCACCACCGAGGTCTGCTCGTAGAGGCGGCTGATCAGGTGGAACAGCAGCTGGCCCCCGCTCTGGGCAAACGGCAGGTAGCCGAGCTCGTCCAGCACGATCAGGTCCAGCCGGGTGAGCTGCTCGGCCAGCCGCCCTGTCTTGCCGGTGCGGGCCTCCGCCTCGAGCCGGTTGACCAGGTCGATCACGGTATAGAACCGCACCCGCCGCCCGAGCCGGATGCAGCTGAGCGCGATCGCCACCGACAGGTGCGTCTTGCCCGTCCCGGTGCCGCCGACCAGCACCACATTGCGCTGGCTGTCCAGGAATGATCCGGTGGTCATCTCGCGCACCAGTCCCTCGTTGATGGGCGTGCCGGAAAAGTCGAACTCGGCCAGATCCTTGATCAGCGGCAGCTTTGCTACCGTGACCTGATAGCGGATCGAGCGCGCCTGTTTCTCCGCGATCTCGGCCTGCAGCAGGTTGCCGACGATCTGGGCTGCCGGATGCTGGCGCTCGAGCGCGTTGCTCAGCACCTCGTCGTAGGCTGCCCGCATGCCGACGAGCTTGAGCTCGCGCATCAGGTCCAGAACCTCATGTCGTTCCATAGTTGGTGCTCCGCAGGGTGTCGTAGCGCGCGCAGTCCGCCACCGGCTCATGCCGGAGGCGCAGCGCGTCGGGGGTGATGATGGTGGGTGCCGTCACGGACGGCCGCCGCCGCGACAGGGCGTTGAGCACCACGTCGCTGCTGCACAGCCCAGCCGACAGCGCCTCGCCGCAGGCCGCCTCGACCGCGGACAGGCCGTCCAGCGGCACAGCGTTGAGGATGGCCACCATCTGCCGGTCGCCATCGGCGGATCCGCGCAGTCGGCCCTGAACACGGCCCAGGGCGCCTGGCAGCACCCAGCCCTTGAACGGGGCGCCGTTGCGCAAGGCGCCCGGCTTGCGGGCCAGCACCGGCACGTAGTGCCAGGGGTCATAGACGGTCTGTCCGTGGCCAAAGCAACGGTGATGGTCGCCGACCATCTCGCCGTCCTGGCGCACCGCGATGCGCTCGGCATAGGCGTGCACCTCGACCGGCCGCCCGATTGCCTACGCCATCACCGAGTATTTGTTCTTGTCGTAGGCGACCAGGCAGGTCTTGGAGACCGCCACGGTGCGGGCGTTGAACCCGTCGAAGCGCCCGGCATAGGGCAACAGGCTCGGCCGCTCCTGCTCGAACATCTCCCAGACCGGGCAGTCCTTGCGCTCGGGATGCGGATGACCACGCGCATACAGCACGCACTGCTCGAGCAGCCAGCCGTTCATGTCGGCAAAGCTGTCGAACCGCAGACGGGGTTTGAAGAACCGGCCTCGGATCACGTTGACCTGGTTCTCGACCTGACCTTTCTCCCAACCACTGGCTGGCGTGCAGGCGGTCGGCTCGACCAGATAGTGGCTGCACATCTGGGCAAAGCGCCGGTTGAAGTGCCGCTCGCGGCCAATCAGCAGCGCATCCACCGCCGTGCGCATGTTGTCGTAGATGCCGCGCTGGCAGGTGCCGCGGTAGAACGCGAACGCCCTGTCATGGGCGTCGAACACCATCTCCTGGGCCTGACGCGGGTAGGCACGCACGAACGGCATCCGGCTGTGGCAGAGCCGGACCTGCGCCACCTGAACAGGTGTCGTGATGCCGCGCAGGATGACGATCTCGGTCGACCAGTCGAACTGGTAGGCCTCGCCCGGGGCATAGATCAGCGGGATGTAGGCGTCGGACGAGCCGGTGCCGCGCTTACGCTGCCGCGTCTGGGCATAGCGACGCACCGCGTCGTAGCCGCCCTCGAAGCCCTCGGCACGCAGATCCTCGAAGATCCGCACCAGGTCGAGGCGCTCCCGGCTGGAGAGCCGGTCGTTGGCGGTCAGCCGCCGATCGAGCACCTCCGTCCACGCACCCAGCTTGGGCCGTGGCTGCACCTCGCGCTCGTAAGAGAACGCTGTCTCGCCAGAGTGCAGCACCCGCCGCACTGTGTTGCGGGCAAGGTCGAACTCCCGGGTGATCTGCTTGATCGACTTGCCGTCGACAAAGTGCGCCCGCCTGATCCGGGCAATCGTATCCACAACCAGCATCTCCCCCACCACCCGTCTGCACGGGCGGCATCATCGTCGATCTGGGGGTCAATTTTGGACGCCGGTCACCCCGCTCAGGGGGTCAGTAGTCGATGCCGATCCACAAACTTGGGCAACCAGGACCTCAACCTGTCGAAGCTTGCCGACGATCTCCTCCGGCGTGTTCCGCTTCCTCGCCATCCCACCCTCCGTGTGCCCACCAGCCATACATTGCCGGCGGCTCACTCCTGGGTGGTCAGGTCATAACGAGGTCGGCGCGCGAGGAGTGACGGCGGTTCGGTACCGGGCGGCCAGCGGCGTGAGGGACAGCTTGACACTCGACCCTAATGTACTCATATTGAACACATGCCAGGCGCGTTATGCGCGGGTAAATCGAGAGGACAGCCTCAGATGAGCGACGCCACCGCCGACCTCCCCAGCCTCGACATCCGCGAGCAGATCGCGCGCATCGACCGGGCGATCGTGGAGAACGCCAAGTTTCAGGCCGAAACCCGCAAGCTGAACGCCGAGACTCAGAAGCTGACGGCGGATCGCTGGGTCGCGCCCTTCATCGCAACCGGCACCTTCATCGCCGCGGTGGGCGGGCTCGTGACCGGCATCCTTGCTCTGCTTTTGCACACGTCCGGGCACGGATGACGCCCGACCGCCTCCGGGAGTGCCTTGCGGCGCTCCGCTGGTCCCAGCGTGGCCTAGCCGACGCGCTGGGGGTGCATCAGACCACGGCCCGGCGCTGGGCTACGGGCGAGGGTATGATTCCGGCGAACGTGGCGTGCTGGCTCGAGGATCTGACCGCGGCCCATCAAGCGCACCCATTGCCGGCTGGGTGGCAACGCGCAGCGGCGTGATTTGGTGGCGCCTTTCCTCGGTCAGCCGCACCCATTCCTGCACCGTCTCACCTTCCGTTAGCTCAGCACCGCCATGTTAGGGTGCAATGGTCTATAGGAGACCCTGAACCGGCTCTCGCCGGTCCCACAGAACCACCGCGATAGTCCCGCAGAAGTCCCACCAGTGCCCCATAGAGGCACCGCAAAAGCATCACTGAAGCCCCACCGACGTCCCACAGGAGTCCCACGTAAACGGTCGCTCCGATCACGAGACCGTGAGGAGGGCGGCTTGGTGGCAGAGGGTGCTCGGAACTTGCGTGTCGGATCGGTGGGATCGCGGGCATGGACCTCCCGTCAAACCCGCGTCTCAACCCGACCTCCGACAGTGATGACGCCGGCTTCCTCGACCTCGTGCGAGAAGCGACACGGTCTCGCCGCCAGTCGCCGCTCTACCGGTGGCTCGACGAGATGTTCGACAGGCTCGGACCGGACCTCCGCCGCATCACGAACTGGCAGCCGATCTGCGATGCCGCGATCGCTGCCGGAATTCTCGGGGGCAAGGGACAAGCCCCGACCCCGCGCCTGCTGGCCGATCAGTGGCGCCGCATCAGAAAGCGCCGAGCCAGGACCGCCACGGGTTCAGCACGCGGGATCCAGGACGCGAACCATGCTGCCGGAGCCGTCTCCCAAGGGAGCAGGTCAATTGCCGTCCTGGTCCCCGAGCGCGGCGAGGATGGTGGACGAATGTCCTCCGAACTTGCGTGCCGGCCTCCGACACTGCCGGCCACGGCGGACCCGGTGGAGCCGACCGCGGAGGAGAAACGGCAGCGGGGCCAGGCGGAGGCCGACCGGGTGTTCGGTGAATTGAGGGCGGCGTCCCAC
>CAXTMS010000279.1:0-4029 GCA_964245345.1 uncultured Acetobacteraceae bacterium
GGCAAGAAGTGGAAGTTCACCCAGTCGCCGTTGTTCCTGAACTTCCTGGCCGGCAACGAGACCTACCAGTGCACGCCGTGGGGCAAGCCGCTGCGCAACGTGTTCGGCTGGCAGAAGCCCTGCTACCTGCTGGGCGAGGGCTATGCCAAGACCTTCAAGGAGCTGATGGACGACACGGCCTGGGAGCAGTACGGCACCGGCAACTACGAGAAATGCGCCGACTGCATGGTGCATTCCGGCTACGAGTCGAGCGCCGTGATCGACGCGGTGAAGCGGCCGCTGCACATCATGAAGGTGGCGCTCAAGGGTCCGCAGACCGAGGGGCCGATGGCGCCGGAGATCTCGCTCGCGAACCAGCGGCCGGCGGAATACAACTACGCCGAGCACGTGGACGCGCGGGTGAAGGAGCTGGCGGCGAAGAAGGCGGCGTCGCGCAAGGTGCCGGTGGACGCGGCCGAGTAGGCCGCCTCCGCCACCGGTCCGGGCCGCAGGCGGCGTGGCCCACGCACGCGCCCTCCGCCTGTCGCGGCTCCTGTGCGTCGTGCCGTTGCTGGCTGCGGCCGGTGCGCGGGCGCAGGCGATCGACGGGTTCCGAATCGGCGATCGCTTCGCCGACGACTCGGCCGGGCATGCCGTCCCGGAGGTGGTCGGCCAGCCGGGAGCCTTTCTGCCGCGCAAGTGGACCCTGCCGAACGGAACCGCGGTGTCCGTCACCACCGACGCCGCGACCGGCCGGATCGTGTTCATCGAGCAGGACGGGACCGGCCGTCCGACCCCCTCGGCCTTGCCGAGCCTGACCCTGGACGACACCAGGCTGCGCGACATCCGTAGCCGCTTCGGCAGCAACGGCTTCGGCTACAGCAGCACGGGCGCGTTCGAGCAGAACGGCGAGCTGCTGGCCGCGAACTGCTACCGTCTGGCGGGAACGGACGCGGTGCTGGCGGTGGTCACCGGGCAGCCGCTCGGGGCGATCCAGGCCCAGGGAGACGCAGAACCCGACACCGGGCTCGGCATGCTGCACGCGGTGATCCTGTCCGATCGCCGCTACCTGGACCGGCTATGGGGACCGAACGAGCTGCGCGACCCGGCCGAGCGGCCGGTCCGGCTGGACTAGGACGGCGCGGTTCTCATCCGTGCATGCGGGAAATGTCGAGCAGGGTGGCGGTTTCCAGCTCCTTCTCCTCCAGCCGGTGCCGCACCAGGTCGCGTATGCTGATCATGCCGCACAGGGTGTTGCCGTCCATCACCGGCATGTGCCGTACGTGGCGCTGGCTCATCAGCGCCATCACCTGGTCGAGCCGGTCCTCCGCATGGCAGGTGATCACCGGCGCCGTCATCGCCTTCCTGAGCGGCTGATCGAGCGCCGCCGGGCCGTTGCGCGCCAGCAGCTTGACCAGGTCGCGCTCGGAGAAGATGCCCACCACCGCATCCTTGTCCTCGATCACCACCGCGCCGACGCGCCGCTCCGCCATCAGCGCCACCGCCGCCGACACGGTCCGGTCGGGCCGAAGCGTCGCGACCTGGTGGCCCTTCTTCTCCAGGATGGTGGCGATCAGCATGCGTGGGGTCCTCCGTTGGCGGCGATGATAAGGGCGTCCGGGCGCGGGCGCGATGGCTGCCGGCTACATGATTATCCGGCCGCATGCCAGCAAGGCGCATGCCGGCATGCCTGCCGCGTCATTCCGACGCCGCCCTGAGGCCGGCGCCGGCGGCGAGCGGGCAGGCGGGCAGGGCGGCGAGGAGGAAGGCGCCGAGCAGGAGCAGGTCGGGGCGCCAGTCCAGCCCCGCCTGCGCGGCATCCACCGCGGCGGCGCCGAAGATCAGTGCCGGGGTCGCCAGCGGCAGCACCAGCAGCGGCAGCAGCACGCCGCCGCGGCGGGCGCCGAGCACGATCGCCGCCGCCATGCCGCCCAGCAGCGACAGCACGGCGGTGCCGAGCCCGAGGCCGCCCAGAAGCACCGGCAGGACCGGGACCGGCAGGCCCAGCATCAGCCCGAGGGGAGCCGCCGCCAGCAGAAGCGGCAGGCCGGTGCACAGCCAGTGCGCGGCGATCTTGGCCAGCGCCAGCGCCGGCGCCGGCAGGCCGCACAGCATCAGCTGGTCGAGCGAGCCGTCCTCCAGCTCGGCCCCGAACAGCCGGTCCAGCGGCAGCAGGGCGGCCAGCAGGGCGCACACCCAGACGATCCCGGGCGCCATGCGTCGAAGCAGCTCCGGCGAGGGTCCGAGCGCCAGCGGGAACAAGGCGCCCGCCAGCAGGAAGAACAGGGTGGCCGCCAGGGTGTCGGCGGCGTGGCGCGTCGACAAGCGCAGGTCGCGCCCGAGCACGGCGCGGAAGCGGGCGATCGTGCCGGCCGGACCGCTCATCGGCCCAGCCGGAGCACGGCGGCGTCCGGCAGGGGCAGCCCGACATGGGTGGTGGCGACCACCAGGCCGCCGGCGGTGCGATGCGCGGCGAGCACCGTGCCCAGCCGGTCCAGGGCCGCGTCGTCCAGCCCGATCGAGGGTTCGTCCAGCAGCCAGAGCGGGCTGCCGAGGAGGTGCACCCGCGCCAGCGCGCCCCGTCGGCGCTGCCCGGCGGACAGCAGCCGCGCCGGCAGGCCGGCAAGCGCCTGGAGGCCGAACAGATCAAGCGAGGCCGACACGTTGCCGCCGCCCAGGGTCGCTGCGAGCAGCAGGTTCTCGCGCAGGCTCAGGCCGGGCTTGAGCGCGTCCTGGTGGCCGAGATAGGCCACCCGCCCGGCGTGGGCGGCGGGATCGGCGACAACATCGATGCCGTTCCAGGACAGCCGGCCCGCGTCGAGCGGGCACAGCCCGGCCAGGGCGCGCAGCAGGGTGGACTTGCCGGCGCCGTTCGGCCCCGTCAGCAGCAGGGCCCCGCCGCGTTCCAGCGCGAGGTCGAGCCCGGACAGCACCAGCCGCTCGCCGCGCAGCACCGCAAGTCCGGATGCCTGGAGAAGCGGCGGGACCGGCGCGGCGGGAAGAATCATGAGCCGTCCGGGGAGGTGCGGTGCCGCGTCGGCGCTTGTGTCGTGCAGGCGGGTCGGTATGTTCTTGATCGATCGGATTTTCAAGCCATCTGCTTGGTTCCTCTCCCTCGCCGTGCCGCGACGGGTGCGGGATCGGTTGGGGCTCGGACCTGGATATTCCCTGGGAGGGACAGCATGAAGTCGGTGGGTCAGGATAGTCTCGGCGTTCGCCGTACGCTCGACGTGGATGGAAGGACCTATCACTACTTCTCCATCCCGGAGGCGGCGAAGCAGGTCGGCGACGTGAGCCGGCTGCCGGTCAGCCTCAAGGTGCTGCTGGAGAACGTGCTGCGCTTCGAGGACGGCCGCTCCTACCGGGTGGACGACGCCCGGGCGCTCGCGGCCTGGGTCCATGAGGGCAGCAGCACGCGGGAGGTGCCGTTCAAGCCGGCCCGCATCCTGATGCAGGACTTCACCGGGGTTCCGGCGGTGGTCGACCTCGCCGCCATGCGCGACGGCATCGCCGCGCTGAACGGCGATCCGCAGAAGGTGAACCCGCTGGTGCCGGTGGACCTGGTGATCGACCATTCGGTGATGGTGGACGTGTCCGGCACCGCCGACAGCCTGCAGCGAAACGTGAGCATCGAGTTCGAGCGCAACGGGGAGCGCTACGCGTTCCTGCGCTGGGGCCAGGAAGCGTTCGAGAACTTCACCGTGGTGCCGCCGGGTGCGGGCATCTGCCACCAGGTGAACCTGGAGCACATCGCCCAGGCGGTGTGGACCGGCGAGGTGGAGGGCGAGACCTTCGCCTATCCCGACACGCTGTACGGCACCGATAGCCACACCACCATGGTCAACGGCATGGGCGTGCTGGGCTGGGGCGTGGGCGGCATCGAGGCGGAGGCGGCGATGCTGGGCCAGCCGATCGCCATGCTGATCCCCGACGTGATCGGCTTCAAGCTGACCGGGCAGATGCCGGAAGGCGCCACCGCCACCGACCTGGTGCTGACGGTGACGCAGATGCTGCGCAAGAAGGGCGTGGTCGGCAAGTTCGTCGAGTTCT
>CAXTMS010000280.1:0-3983 GCA_964245345.1 uncultured Acetobacteraceae bacterium
GCACCAACGCGTAGAGTCGCAGTGGATTGTTGCGATGGTATTCTTGGTTGCCGGGCCGCCAGGAACGGTTGCGGACTCGTCGTCAGACTGGTCGAGCCGGATACCGGAACGTGCCCCGAACACGAACAGGTTGTCGACAAGCCCCGTATCGGCGCGCTGTAGCCACAATATGTCCAGGTGGTTCTGAATGTAGTTCATGGCCGGCACCTGATGCGTCCAGTAAGGCCAAAAGTGAAGGTCCCGATAGGTGTTGGCATCATACGACTTGTCCACCTTGATCGCGTTGTCGAAAACCTGTCCGTAAAGGCCATCGACCTCAAGGCGGCCTGACAGGTGAGCAAAGATGCCGTTCGTGACCGCAAGGAACATCAGGTGCTGAAAGCGGACCAGGCCGTAGGTTGATTCAACACGAAAGAAGTAAGGATAGGATTCGGGTTTCCAGATGCCGAGCGCAGGAACAGCCGGCTGCTTCTCGAATATGCCGATGTTTTCGATGATCGATCCTCTGCTCGCCAAGCCTGTCACTGTGACCGGCGTGAAGTCTGGACGGTCCACGGCAAGCCAAGTACCCGATCCCAAGTTCGCCCTATCGGGGGTAGGCGTCGCAGGTTCCGACCAGCCAGCTCCCACCCAGTGCAGCTCGACGTCCCGCTGCGTCACGGGAGACTTCAGGAGATAGGTGCGTGCAAGGAAAACAAGCCGGTTGTGCCTCGAACGGGTGAGCGCGGCGATCGCCCGGTTGATGCTGGGAGCGTCGTCATCCCCATCCTGCGGCTGCCGGAAACAGTCAGGCACCACGGAAGCATCAGCGGAGGCTCCGGTGCCGCTGCACGATGCGCTCCCTGGTGCCGCTGAAGGCCATGCTGCCTCCGAGCGGCACAGACAGAGCACGAGGAGCATCGAGCAGACAGTTGCAGGAACAAGCCTGCACGATCCGACATGTCGCGACATGGAGATACGGAACCCTTGCGTCGCCGCCACAGGATGTCCTGGAGATTTTTCCGGGCTCGCCAGACCTGGATCAGGAACTCATGGCGTCCAGCAGGTCAGCCCGTGTCGCCGCGTCGGCACGAGGAGCATAGCCGAGTGCCACCAGACCGATCGAGAGCTGTCGTGGATCGCTCTCACTGGCTTCAGGTATCTTCCCCTCCACAAGCAGGCCGATCTCCACTTCGCCGTTGTTCCCGACCACTGCCGGAACACGAACATCGAATGGCTGGTTGAACGGGATGGAGATCGCCAGGCGGCCCGACAGGGCCCTCATGGGGAAGCTGTCCGACAGCTGCGAGGCAAAGTTCGTCGTGACCACGAGCCGTGCTCCTCCGTGGTTGGGGGCGCCGGCAAGTTTGAGGTACGCCACGATCTCGGTACCGGAAGCGTGCTTGGTCGTGAACAGGAGCCTGGCTTCGCTCCCGTGCATCCAGACTCCGAAACCCTCCGGCGTTCTCCAACCCTTGTCGAGGATGAGACGTATGGGACGGGCCGGATAGTTGCGCGGGATGACATGCCCGAGACGCAGGTCGCTCGGCTTGAACAGTTCTCCGGCATTCAGAAGCGGGCCATGCCATTCGTCGAAACGCTTGGTGCGAAGCGTTGCGATCTGCTCCAGCAGCTCACGGCCGACGACGTCCCACGTACGCGGCTTGAAGCCGTCGCGGATGGCGGTCGTTCTCTTCTGTCGATACTCCGCATCGAACATCAAGCGACGCAGGACGTCGAGCCCGCTCCGTACGCTGTAGGGATCTATGTAGTCCACCAGGTTTCCGCCAACCTCCGGAATGGAGGAGGTGCCGGAGGCAACGCACGGCTTGCCATGCGCTAGGCTTTCGCCGACCGGTAGTCCCCATCCCTCGACGAAGCTCGGAAACGCGGTGAACAGGCAGTTCTTGTAGAGGGTTTCGAGTTGGGCGTCGCTCAGGTCGTGCAGGATGTGAACGTGTCCACCCATGTACTCCGTCGCCCGCAACTGGTCCATCAGGTCGTTCACCCGCCAGCCATGCCTGCCGACGAAAACCAGGTCGGGCGGATCCAGTCCTTCTTCGCGCAGGAGCTTCCACGCCAGTATCAGGTACGAGTGGTTCTTCCGTGCCTCTATGGTCGATACGGTAAGGATGTAGGGCCGCGTCTTCAAAGCCTTGGTCGCCGCCGACCAAGCATCCGGCGTCTGCACGTGTTCACCGTCCTTCATCACGTGGGCAAGAAGGACGGACTTCACCGGTATCGGTCGGATGCCGTGCCGGGTGATGTACTTCCTCACCTCCTCGGCGGTGTATTCCGAAATCGTCAAGACGAAGTCGAACACGGCCAGTCCGTCGCCCAGCGACAAGGCGAAGTCGCTGACCAGATGGGCGTCGCAGTATTCGGGGTGGGTCAGCGGAATGAGGTCGTAGATGTAGACGCCGACGCTCACTCCCGCCATCTTCAAGCGCGCGTATCGTGTTGCGTCGCCGTTGAAGCCCCAGAAGGCGCCGAGAACGAAGTAGCACTGGCCGGCAACCGGCAATATGGGAACGGCGGTCTGCTCGACTTGGTTGAGCAACCCCTTCAGCCTGCCATGCTCAACATGTCGGCCAGTGCAGTAGACGATCAGGGATTTGACCAGATCGAAATCCAGGCGCCAGAAGCCGCCCGAGTCGGATCTGCTGCGGACAAAGGAGAAAGAAACCGATCCCAGATCGTTTTGTAGGCTCAGTATGTGGCTGAGTATGCCAACCTGGACCCGCTGGATGCCGGACACGGTCACGTGCGCGTTCAGGTAGCCGAGCAGATCGTCCACTTCGAACAGCACAAGCTCGGCGGGGCCGCTCTGCTCGACGGCGACGAAATCGTTGTTGCCGCGGCTGCCGAGACGTTCCAGTTCGTCCAGGGCCGCCTTGGTCGGCCTGATCTCGGCAGATTGCGCATACGCTTCTTCGGCTTCTTCCAGCCGCTGCTGCAGTTTCAGTACGTGTCCTAGATGCAGGTATCCGTCATCGTCGCGTGAGAGTTCCAGGGCGCGCCGGTACGCCGCCTCCGCATCGACCAGTCTTTCCTGCTCCTTCATGGCATGACCGAGCTGGATCCAGATCGGGCTGTCCTCGGGAACCTCCGAAAGGTAGGCCTTGTAAAGGCGCTCGGCGTTCGACCAGTCCCGCAAGTCGCGAGCCTCGTCTCCCTGCTGGCGGAACCTGTTCGGGCGCCTGTTCATGGACGAGAGGATACGCTGCGTCGTCTTGATCATCGTTGCCCTCTGGTCGTTCCGCTTGGTCGTCTACCTAATCTCACCCTGTCCCGTGGAGGCAAGGGGATGCAGGAGACGGTCAACCTGTCGCCGAGCCTAGGCACGGTGGCTGGCTCCGGTTCACCGCCCTGCTTTGCTCCGTTCGAACCGGCTGCAAACGTGGACCATGACACCGAGATCGGCTATCCATCCCTGCAACTTGAAGCCGGGTCATCTTTATGCGCACAGCCTTTATCACCGGGATCACTGGCCAGGACGGCGCCTACCTGTCGGCGCTGTTGCTGGAGAAGGGCTACCGGGTGGTGGGCTTGGCGCGTCGCTCGGCGTCGGCGGACATGGTCAGCGCCCGGCTGCGCTGGCTCGGCGTGCTGGACCGGATCGAGCTGGTGGACGGCGACCTGCTCGACCTGTCCTCCCTGATCCGCATCGTCCAGCAGGTCGAGCCGGACGAGGTCTACAACCTGGCGGCGCAGAGCTTCGTCGCCGCCTCCTGGCAGCAGCCGCTGCTGACCGGACAGGCCACCGGCCTCGGAGCGGCCAACATGCTGGAGGCCGTGCGCCTGTCGCGGCCCACCGCCCGCTTCTACCAGGCCTCGTCCTCGGAGATGTATGGCCTGATCCAGGAAAAGGTGCAGAACGAGCGCACACCGTTCTATCCGCGCTCGCCTTATGCGGTCGCCAAGCTGTACGCGCACTGGATGACGGTGAACTACCGCGAAAGCTTCGGGCTGCACGCCTCGTCCGGCATCCTGTTCAACCACGA
>CAXTMS010000281.1:0-3856 GCA_964245345.1 uncultured Acetobacteraceae bacterium
TGCGACCGCATCCTGGTGCTGTCGCGCGGCCGGCTCGCCGGCGAGGTGGCGCGGGAAGAGTTCAGCGAGGAGCGCATCCTGTCCCTCGCCTACAGCCAGTTCATGCACACGGCCTGAGGGCGGATCCCGATGTCGATCAGCAACGCGTCCCACCCCGCGGCGTCACCCGCGTCCCGTCGGAGCGGAGTTGCCCGGCGGGTGCTGCGGGAAGCCGGGATCGGCCTGGCGCTGCTGGCGATGGTGGTGTTCTTCGCCGTGGTCGCGCCGGACTTCACCACGCACGAGAACGTGGCGAACATCCTGACCCAGATCACCATCAACCTGATCCTGGCCACGGGCATGACCTTCGCGATCCTGATCGGCGGCATCGACCTGTCGGTGGGCGCGGTCATGGCCTTGTGCGCGGTGGTGGCGGGCACCGTGCTGAAGCAGGACAGCCTGTCCGATCCGGCGGCGATCGCGCTCGGCATCGGGGCCAGCCTCGCGGTCGGCATGGCGTGCGGCGCCGCCAACGGGTTCATCTCGTCGTTCTGGCGCGTGCCCTCGTTCATCGTCACGCTGGGCATGCTCAACGTGGCGCGTGGCGGGGCGCTGGAGGTGACCAACGCCCGCACGATCTACGACTTCCCGGACGGCTTCACCGCGTTCGGCACCACGGAAGTGCTCGGCGTGCCGGTGATGTTCGTGCTGGCGCTGCTGCTGCTGGGCGCTGGCTGGGTCGTGCTGACCCGCACCGTGTTCGGCCGCATGATCTATGCGATCGGCAACAACGAGGAGGCGGTGCGCCTGTCCGGCCATCGCCCGCTCGTGTTCAAGGTGCTGGCGTTCACCGTGACCGGCCTGTGCGTCGGCATCGGGGCGCTGGTGTACATGACGCGGCTGACCATCGCCAACCCGATCCTGGGCGTGGGCTTCGAGCTGAACGCCATCGCCGCCGTGATCATCGGCGGCACCAGCCTGTCCGGCGGGCGCGGCTCGCTGGTCGGCACCCTGCTGGGGGCGGCGATCATCGGCGTGCTGGCCAACGGCTTGATCCTGATGGGCGTGACCGACTTCGTGCGGCAGATCATCACCGGGCTCGTGATCATCGGCGCGGTGATCCTGGACTCCTACCGTGCGCGGCTGGCGGCGCGCGGCACCGCCTGAAGGGTCACGCGCCGACCGCGACCCGCTGCCGCGCGGTCATGAACGGGCCGTCCGGCGCGCGCGCCGGGGCGAAGCTGCCGAAGCCGATCGGCGGCATCCCGGAATAGATCGCCTCCATCCCGCCGCCGATGCGATAGGTCTCGTGCCAGATGCCGCCGGCGGACGGGCTGCGGGCGAAGTCGCGCCACCAGCCCTTGTGCCGGGCGGCCTGGGTGAAGGCTTCCAGGCTGTCGAAGTCGCGCCAGTACTGCCGGAAGCCCGGATGCAGGACGCCGAACAGCATGCTCTCGTGCGCCAGCAGCCCGTCCGGCGGATCCGCCCTGAGCGCGCTAAGCCCACGCCCGATCCGCAGCAGGCTGCGCAGGCCGGCGACGGAGGTGGCGCGGTAGCCGAGATAAACCACGACGAGGTCCGGATAACCGGACAGGTCGACCGAACGGCGCTGGTAGCTCATGCCAATCTCCTTTCTGGTGTCGAATGACCGGATCAGCCGATCACGACAGCTTCGCTGGACAGCAGGAACGCGCAGGCGTGCAGGTCGAGGAACCGGGCCTCGTCCGGCCTGATCGTTGCCCTGTACTCGTCGGAGCTGAACACCGCGTCCAGGCCGGCCACGTCGTCGGTCCAGATTTCGGTGATGCCGTCGAACCCGGCATCGGGCAAGCCGGGCATGGGCAGCGGCAGCGCGTGCGACTGGACGGTGCGCCGGACGTGCTCACGCACCGCAGGAAGGGCGCAGAACAGGCGCGCGTGGTCGTGCCGGTGATACTCGACGAACGCGTCCTGGCTCATCGACGGATGGCGACGCAGCAGGATGGTGAACTTGACCATGGCGATCTCCAGGTTGGGGCGTCGGCGGCTGGACAAGGTCAGGCAGCTGCTTACAATGTATACATAGAGGTTCTGCATACAGTGTCAACATCGCGGCGCTATCATCACGGCGAGCTGGGTCCTGCGCTGCTGGCGTCGGCCCTCGCCCTTCTGGCGGAGGACGGCGTCGAGGCGCTGTCGCTTCGGGAGGTGGCGCGGCGCGCCGGCGTGTCGGCGATGGCGCCATACCGCCACTACGCCGACAAGAACGCGCTGGTCGCCGCGGTGGCCGCTCACGGCTTCCGCGGCCTCGAGAACGCCCTGCGCACCGCCGACGAGGCCGCGCCGCCTGGACAGGCGCTGGTGGCGCAGGCGGTCGCGTATGTCCGCTACGCCCTGGCCAACCCGATGCTGTTCCGCCTCATGTTCGGCGCCAAGCGGCCGGGCGCGGTGCCGGAGGTGGCGTCGGATCAGGGGGTGGCGGCGGCCGGCGCCGCGGCCTATGCGGTGTTGTCGCGGCGGGTGGCGGCGGAAACCCCGGACGCCGGCGACCGGGACGCGCGCACGCTCGGCTGCTGGTCGCTGGTGCACGGCCTGGCCCTGCTGTTCCTGGACGGCGAGATCCGTCCGCGCCTCGACGCTTCGGACGACGCGATCACGTGCCGGGTCGCCACCGCCATGCTCGGCATGGCCGGAGGCGATGCAGGCCCGCACCGGTGGTCGGGGTCGGGCGCAGGCGGAACCAGGGGATGAACCGAAAGCAGCGTCGGGCACGTGGCGACGCCCGGCCGGGCTCGGCCGCCGCGGCCTCCGACCTGTTCGCGGAAGCGGTCCGGCAGCACCAGGCGGGACGAACGGAGCAGGCCGACGCCCTGTATCGCCGGGTGCTGGCGCTGCAGCCGTGCCAGGCCGACGCGCTGCACCTGTCCGGCCTGCTCGCCTTCGAGGCGGGACGACACGACAGGGCCCGGGAGCTGATCGGCCGGGCGATCCAGGTTGAAGGCGCCAGGGCGCCGTTCCACCTCAACCTCGGACACGCGCTGGCCGCCCTGCGGCAGCACGACGCGGCGGTCGACGCGTATCGCCGCGCGATCCGGCTGCAGCCGGACTACCTTCCGGCCCATCTCGGCCTCGGCAACGCGCTGCAGGCCGCGGGCCGGCCGGCGCAGGCCGTTCCCGCCTACCAGGCCGCGCTGCGCATCGAGCCCGGCTTCGCCGACGCCCACGTCAATCTCGGGGTGGCGCTGAAGCAGCTGGGGCGGCTCGACGACGCGCTCGCCGCCTTCCAGGCCGCGATCCGCCTGCGGCCGAACGCGGTCGGGGCGCAGTTCAACCTGGCCAACGCGCTGGCCGCGTCGGGACGACTCGGCGAGGCGGCCGCCGCCTTCGGGACGGTTCTGCGGCTCCAGCCGGACTTCGCCGAGGCGCGATGCAACCTCGGCAACGTGCTGGCGGACCTGGGCCGGACGGAGGACGCGGTCGCCGCCTACCGTGCCGCGATCGCGAGCCGGCCGGACTACGCCGACGCCCACGCCAACCTCGGCAACGCGCTGGGTGCTGCCGGGCATCTCGGCGCGGCGATCGCGGCACAGGAAGCCGCCATCCGGCTCAGGCCCGGCTTCGCCAAGGCGCACTCCAACCTCGGAAACCTGCTCAAGGACATCGGCCGGTTCGACCAGGCCCTGCTTGCCTACGAGGCGGCGATCCGCCTCGACCCGGGCTTCGTTGACGCCCGCTCCAACCTCCTGATGACCCTGCACTACCGGTCCGAGCCCGCTCCCGGCGCCGTTCGGGCTGCGGCGCGAGCCTATGCTTCGGCGGTGGAGCGACCTGGTCCGCTCCCCTCGTTTGCCAACGTTCCGGACCCGGACCGCCGGCTGCGGATCGGCTACGTGTCCGG
>CAXTMS010000282.1:0-3819 GCA_964245345.1 uncultured Acetobacteraceae bacterium
GGCCAGGATCCACGCCTTCGGGTTCACCCATTGGAACCCACACATGCCCCAGAACACGCGCAGGAACCCTGGCGCCGAGGCGGTGCCGGATATCGGCGACGGGTCGTCTGCGCGCGCGATGCGCCACGCCAGCACCAGCAGCCATGCCGCTCCCAGCCAACGCAACGCGTCGTGCAGCAGCGGATGCGCCAGCAGCGCCCCTGCCAGCCCGATGCCCACGATCGCCACCATGAAGCCGAACCCCAGGCTGATCCCGAGCATGCAGGGCAGGGCGCCGCGCAGCCCCTGCGTCGCCGCCGTCGCCAGCACCACCGCGTTGTTCGGCCCCGGCGTCACCGACGCGACGGCGGCGAACAACAGGAACGGCAGCAGCGAGGCCGCCGTCATCCCGCGCCCCCGACCTGCACGAACCCGCTCAGGCCGGCACCGGCCCGATCACCAGCCCGCGCAGCCGCTCCACCGTGATCCGTTCCGGACGTGCCGTGCCCAGCGCCGTCACCGCCGCGGCGCCGGTGGCGACGCCCCAGGCGAACGCGTCCGGCGGGCTGCGCCCTTCCGCCAGCGCCATCACCATGCCGGCCAGGAAGCTGTCCCCGGCGCCGGTGGTGCCGTTCACCACCACGTTGAGCGCCGGCAGCCAGAGCGGCCCTTCCGGCAGCATCAGCATCGCCCCGTTCTCGCCAAGCGTCAGCGCCACCATGCCGGCCTGCCCGCCATGCACCAGCTCCGCCGCCGCTTCCTCCTGGTCTTCCCGGGTCGGCAGCGCGCGGCCGGCGATCATCTCCAGCTCGGTCAGGCTTGACTTGAGCAGGAACACCGTGCCCTGCGCGAGCCCGGCTCTCAGCGCCGGGCCGGACGAGTCCAGCACGAACTGCACCCCCCGCTCGTGCGCCACCGCGCCCAGCCGGGCGTAGAACTCCGACGGCACCCCCGGCGGCAGGCTGCCGCTGGCGACCAGCCAGCCTGCATCCAGCTGCGACGCGAGGTCCAGCATCTCCTGCCATTCCGGGTCGCGCACCGTCGGCCCCTGCGCGACGAAGCGGTATTCCTCGTTCGCCAGGGCGTCGGTGACGCTGTGGCTGGTGCGGGTGCGCCCGCTGATCCTGAGCGCCTGGTAGGGGATGCCGTCTTCTTCCAGCAGCTCCTCCAGCAGCCGCCCGGTCGAGCCGCCCACCATCACCAGCGCCCGCGACTTTCCGCCCAGCGCCTGCACCACGCGAGCCACGTTGATGCCGCCGCCGCCGGCGTCCTCCCGGTCGCTGAAGGTCCGCAGCTTGTGGGTCGGCCTGACCCGCTGCGTTTGCACCGCGACGTCGATGGTCGGGTTCATGCACACGGTCGCGATCAGCGTCGAGCAGGACAGGAATGCCATCGGCGGGCCCCGGGTCGTTGCGCTGTCATTCTGCCAGCCGCATCCCGCGGACGCCAGCCGAGCCCGGCAGGCGGCAAAGCAAGCGGCGGCGAGGCGGCGCCGCCCGGCCGAACCCGGCCCGCTCAGTCCGCCACGCCCGCCCCGGCGCCCTGCGCCTGCAGCCGCAGCGCGTTGTTGACCAGCGCCATGTGGGTGAAGGCCTGCGGGAAGTTGCCGCGCTGCTCGCCGGTGGCGGCGTCGATCTCCTCCGCGTAAAGCCCGAGGTCGTTGCCGCGCACCAGCAGCCGCTCGAACAGCGCCGTCGCCTCCGCGGCGCGCCCGGCCATCGCCAGCACGCCCGCGCGCCAGAATGCGCAGGCGGTGAAGGTGCCCTCCTCGCCCTCCAGCGTGTCGTCCACCCGGTAGCGATACAGCAGGTCGCCCGCACCCAGCTCGCGCTCGATCGCCGCCAGCGTCTTCAGCAGGCGCGGATCCTGCGGGTCGATCGCCCCGAAGATCACCAAGCGAAGCACCGACGCGTCCAGCGCCGTGCTTCCCTCGGCCATGGTGTAGGCCTGCGCCTCCTCGTTCCAGCCGCGCCGGAGGAACTCCTCGCGCAACGCCCGCCCGGTTTGCTCCCAGTCGTCCAGCACCGCCGGCTCCGGATGCCCGATCCGCCGCCCGATCGCGACGGCGCAGGTCACGGCAACCCAGATCATCGCCTGGCTGTGCAGCATCACCTGCGGCGGTCCCGGCATCTCCCAAAGCCCCTGGTCCGGCTGCCCCCGCTGCGCCAGCGCCGCTTCCACCAGGTTCACCAGCGTGTCCGGCAGGTGGTCGTTGGTCTTCTGCGGCGGGTCGAACTCCACCGCCCGGAGGAAGTCGTGCAGCGCCGCCAGCAGCTCACCGTAGATGTCGCTCTGCACCTGCTCGATCGCGTTGTTGCCGACCTGCACGGGCCTCACGCCGCGCCAGCCTTCGAGGCCATCAAGCGTTTCCTGCGCCGGGGTGTGGCCGTCGATGCCGTACATCAGCCGCAGGTTGCGGCCGTAGCTGGCGCCGGCGTCGCGCAGGAAGCGCAGGAACTCCGCCGCCTCGCGCGTGTAGCCGAGCCGGGCGAACGACGACACGGTGAAGCTCGCGTCGCGCATCCAGGCGAAGCGGTAGTCGTAGTTGCGGTTGCCGGGCACCGCCTCGGGCAGCGAGGTGGTGGGTGCCGCGACGATGCCCCCGGTCGGCGCGTAGGTCAGCAGCTTGAGGCACAGCGCCCCGCGCAGCACCGCGTCGCGATACGGCCCGCGATAGGTGCAGCGGGCACTCCATTGCTCCCAGTACGCCCGCGTCCGCTCCAGCCGATCCAGCGCGTCGCCGGTCTGGTCCAGCGGCGGCAGCCGCTCGCTGGTGCCATGGGCCAGCACCAGCACGCAACGCGTCCCGGCTTCCAGCCGGAACGCCATCGACGCCGTCCCACCCTCGATCGTCATCGGCTCGCTGCTCGTCGCGCGCAGCACCCGGTTGCCGCCGCGGAACAGCACCCCGTCCGGCATCGAGACCGCGGCCGCCTCGGCCCGGCCGTAGTCGAACCCCGGCCGCACCGTGAACCCGCCCGACACGCTTCCCCGCTCGCAGCACAGGATGCGCAGCAGGCTGCCTTCGGCCTCGCCGTCCGGCCCTTCCTCGGGCACGACGTCCGGCGCACGCACCGGCATCAGGTCCAGCAGCACCCCAACCCCGGTCGCGGTCTCGAACCGCATCTCCAGGATGTTGGTGCCGGGCAGGTAGCGCCGGCTCCGTCCCGTCACCCTGTCGAGCCGCATGGCGCAGCAGCCGCCCTTGCGCTGGTCCAGCAGCTGCCCGAACACCGACGGCGAGTCGTGGCGCGGCCAGCACAGCCAGTCGATCGAGCCGTTCCGGTCGATCAGCGCCGTGCTGTGCGTGTCGCCGATCAGCCCGTAATCCGAGATGGGGTTGTACAAGCGATCGATGCTCCTGACGCGTTCCTGCCGGCAGGGACGCAATGCGGGGCGAGCGGGTTGCTTCCTGTGCCGGCCGGTCACGCAAACCGGGAGCCGAGACCACGCGCCGATGCTTATCCGTTCATCCGGACGGCGGAAACGGGGTCGTTGCGCTTAAGACATGGATCATCGGCTGCAGTGACGGTCGGCACGGAAGGACGCGCCACGCACGCTACAGCTGGTCGGCCAGCACGGCTTCCCGGCGACGCCATCATCCAGCTCGACGGCTCCGCGATCGGCTCCCTGATCCTGGACGCGCCGGACGCCACGATCGACCCGATGCCGCCCTTCACCGGTTGATGGTGCTTTTCCTCAAGCCTGCCGCGCCAGCACCGCCCGGATCGCGTCCAGCGCCGCGTCTGCCTGGCTGCCATCCGGGCCGCCCGCCTGCGCCCGCTCCCGCCGCCCGCCGCCGCCCTGGCCGCCCATCGCGTTGCTGGCTTCCCGCCCCCG
>CAXTMS010000283.1:0-3818 GCA_964245345.1 uncultured Acetobacteraceae bacterium
AAAACGGGGGGTGATGACTGAAGGTGCTGAAGGACGTGGCGTCAGGAAACTCATAAATTCCGAGCGGCGCCGGAAGGCGGTCGCGGCATCCGGGAGAAGTATGGCTTCTCGGAACGCCACACCTGCCGTTTCATACAGTCAGCCGCCGCCGGATCACCGTACCACTCCAGACGGCAGGGTGGATGGTCGGCAAGGACCGGGTGCAGCGGATCTGGCGCCGTGAGCGGCTGAAGGCTTCAAGCCGTCACAAGCCACGCAGCCGCTTGTGGCTGATTGACGGTTCATGCGTGCGACTGCGCCGCGGCACCGCAATCATTGTCTGAAGCTTCGACTTTACACGAGGCGCACACGCGTGACGGGCGCAGCCTACGCATCTTGACGCTGATCGACGAGCACACGCGAGTCTGCCTGGCGCTGAAGGTGGCTCGTCGCATCCAACAGCCCGGGCGTGATCGAAGCCTTGGCGGATGCCATGCTGATCCATGCCATACCCGGGCACATCCGCTGCGACAACAGTCCGGAGATGATCGCCAAGGCGCTGCGCAAGTGGGTGGCCAAAGTGGATCCGCAGATGCAGTACATCTCATCGGGCTCGCCATGGGAGAACGGATACTGCGAGAGCTTCAACGGCAAGCTCCGGGGACGAGCGCCTAAAGCCGGAAATCTTCCACAGCCTGAAGGAGGCGCAGGTCGTGATCGGCCTCTGGCGCGACCACTGCAATCGCATCAGGCCACGCTCGTCAGTGAGCTATCGGCCACCCGCGCCTGTCGCCATACCCGACGTCGCATACGCCTACCCATTGGTCGCAACCCTGCAGTAGCCTCTCGATCGGCCCGGTCCAAAATACCGGTCAGGTCAAAGGCGGTGGCGGCGACGCACGAACCGAAACATGCCGACTGCATGGCTTCCCTAAAATCGCCCAAGCCGGCTACCTGATATCTTCCCCGTAGGACGCCATTATCCTATTCGGGATATGTCAACTTGATCCGTCGTCTTGAACAAGTTGGATCAGCAGTGTGGCCGTTAAAGACAACCGTAGAGTTGATGCTACAGCCGCAAGAATAGGCCTTTCAAGAACGAAGCGTGCCAGGCCGCAGAATGTTCGAGACAGTTTTGCCGCGACGGTGACGGAAACGCGCGTCGATCAAGGATCACTAGCGCCGCGTCCCCCGCCGACCGGTAGAAGGCTTCGGCGCCTCCGTTGCCTGTCACGAGGCATTGTCCAGGAGCTCTTCCTGAATCGTCGAGCACACGCAGAGTGCCAACGCGTCGTCGCAGCCTTGGGACAGGACGGAGGCATGTCCCATCCGGCTATCGATATAAACCCACCTGCCGACAGACAGCGTCGTCGGATCATGGAACTCCGTGCGGACGTCGACCCTGCCCTTGAGGATGTCGAGAACTCCAGGCCGTCATGCCTGTTCGCCAAGACCGCGGTGGAACCTTCCGGTTCGCCGAACAGGTCCGCCATGCATACGCTAAGCCGATCGTCGACCTTCGTCAGGGTTGACAACGGGATGCCCGTGATCGTGCTCATCTGCTTGAGCGTCAGGTCCTGATGATTCCTCAAGGTCCGCATCGCAGCATGTCGCCTCGGACGATATCAAGCAGTCATGATCCTAGGCAGGATCAGACCTGATGACAACTCACTGAACTTGCTGAGAATTGTTCAAGGTCGGATCATGGCGGCCTTGCATCGCGTGGACGGCAACGTTGCTGCGGCACCCAACTCGTATCGATTGACTAACTCTCCGACTGGGATACCGTGGTCCTGGCAAGAGCGGTCTCCGGACGATCGGGGAAACGACGAACGCTTCCCGTGGCGCATTGGAGCAGTTGATGGACTTGCGACGGATCCTCCTTCCCCTGTCCCTCGCCTGGCTTGCAGCGGCAGCGCCCGGGCCGACCGCCGACAAGCTGGCTCCGCCGAGCGCGCCGACATCGGCCGTGTCGACGCCCCCGCCTGCGACGACCGCGCCCGCACCTGCGATCCCCGCACCGGAAGCGTCCGGCACGCATGTCCTGTCCAAGACCGACCTTGACAGCTGGCTGGACGGCTACCTGCCGTTCGCTCTGCATGTCGACGACATCGCTGGCGCCGTGGTCGCGGTGGTCAAGGACGGACACATCCTGACCGAGCGCGGCTACGGTTATGCCGACGTCGCCAAACATGTTCCGGTGGATCCCAACCGTACCCTGTTCCGGCCAGGCTCGGTGTCCAAGCTCGTGACCTGGACCGCAGTGATGCAACTCCTCGGGCAGCACAAGCTGGACCTCGACCAGGACGTCAACACCTACCTCGACTTCCGCATCCCGCCCTTCAACGGCCAGCCGGTCACGATGCGCCAGATCATGACGCACACCGCGGGCTTCGCCGAGCGCGCCCGGGACATCTCGTTCACCGACCCGAACAACCTGCAATCGCTCGGGGCGTTCCTGAAGGCCTGGACCCCGGAGCGGATCTTCGCCCCGGGCACGACGCCGGCCTACTCGAACTGGGCCACCACGCTTGCCGGCTACATCGTGCAGCGCGTGTCCGGCACGCCGTTCGACGATTATGTCGAGCAGAACGTGTTCGATCCGCTCGGCATGCACGACTCGACCTTCCGGCAGCCGCTTCCGGCCCGCCTCGCGCCGCAGATGTCGCTCGGCTACCGTCGGGCGTCGGAGCCGCCGATGCCGTTCGAGATCATCGGCCCGTTCCCGGCCGGCTCGCTGTCGACCACCGCGACCGACATGGCGCGCTTCATGATCGCCCACCTCCAGGACGGCGAGCTGGACGGCCACCGCATCCTCGATCCCGCCACCGCGCAGACCATGCACGACAGCCCGCTCGCCCGCGTCAACCCCCTGTCGCTGATCCCGCCGCTCGACCGGATGGAGCTCGGCTTCTTCGAGACCAACGTCAACGGCCACGAGGTGATCGGCCATCTCGGCGACATCGAGGCCTTCCACACCATCCTGCATTTGTTCACCAAGGACGGCGTCGGGCTGTACGCGTCGTTCAACAGCCCGGGTAAGAATGCCGCAGTGCAGGCCCTACGCGCCGCGCTGTTCCGCGACTTCGCTGACCGGTACTTCCCCTCGACCGAACATGACGGCCGGGTCGCGCCGGACGTCGCGGCCCGTGACGCCCGCATGATGGTGGGACACTGGCGGGGCAGCCGCAGGTCGGCTGGCACCTTCCTGGCGAGCCTGAACCTGCTCAACCAGGTCAACGTGTCGGTGGGACCGTCCGGCGAGCTGGTCGTGCCCGGCATCACCTATCCGAGCGGCGCGCTCCGGCGGTGGGTGGAAATCGCACCGTTCGTCTGGCGCGACGCCAACGGCCACGACCGGCTCGCCGCCAAGCTGGTGGACGGAAAGGTCGTGCGCTGGAGCTGGGACTTCGAGTCGCCGTTCGAGGTCATGGAACGCGTGCCGGCCAGCCGGTCCGCCGGCTGGATCCTGCCCTCGCTGATGGCGGCCATGGCCATCCTTCTGCTCAGCCTGCTCTACTGGCCGGCAAGCTGGCTGATCCGAAGGCACTACCGGGTCGCCTTGCCCGTGATCGGCCCGTCGCGCCGCGCCTACCGCACGTCGCGGCTGTTCGCCGGGCTGACCCTGGCGGTTCTCGTCGGCTGGGCGATGACGGTGTCCCACCTCCTGGCCGACCTGAACGCCCTGACCAGCCGGTCGAACCCGATCCTCTGGGTGCTTCAGGTGTCCAGCCTGATTGTCTTCGTTCTGGCCGTTCTGGCCACCGGCTGGAACGCCTTCCTGGCCTGGCGCGCCCGCCGCGGCTGGTTCGGGCGGGTCTGGAGCATTCTGATGCTTT
>CAXTMS010000284.1:0-3749 GCA_964245345.1 uncultured Acetobacteraceae bacterium
GGCTGAACCCGCGTCGCCGCGCGTCAGCGCCGGTCGCGGAACACCACCGGCCAGTCCTCGACCTCCAGGCCGCGGCAGGCGGTCATCAGCCGCGCCAGCAGGAGGCGGAACCGGCTGCCGTCCCAGCGATAAGCGCGGAAGTCGCCGCAATCGCCGAGGCCGCGGCTCGGCGCCGTGGCGGCGATGTCGCGACCGTCGGGACCGGGCTCGGCATCGACCAGCACGCCGGGCGGATGGATCGCCATCTGCGGCAGGACGGGGAAGACGGCCGGCGCGGCCTGGCCGTGCGCGCCGGCCAGCACGAACAAGGTGTCGTGGTCGAAGTTGCCGTTGCCGCAGGGGATCGCCCACAGCGTGCTCGACGGCCCGAGCCGCCAGGCCATGATCCCGCCGGCCGGCTCGTTTTCGTCCTCCTGCCGGTTGCAGGCACGGAGGGCTGGCAGGGACGACACGGCGGCGGGCACGCGTCGCGGGTCCGGCTGCGGGCCGTCAAACGCGGCGGGCGGCCGGATCGCCGGCAACGGGTCCGGCACCCGGCGCTGCCGCTGCTCGATCCAGTCCAGCGCCGCGGCTGCGCCGAGGAGGCGAAGGGTGCCGAACGCGACCGGCCGGCCGTTGGCACGCGGGGGCGGCCGGAACAGGGTGATGCGGCCGCCGCCGTGCAGCACCGGCAGCAGGGCGGCGACCTCGCCGGCGGACAGGGCGCCGCGCACCAGACCCGGTCCGGAGCCGAGCAGCCGGACCGTCACCGCCGGCCCGTGCCTGGGCGCCTGCAGGCGCAGGCTGGCGGGGCTGCCGTCCTCCGGCCGTACCACCATCGCGATCGTGGTGGGCGCGCCGCGCGGACGCGACAGGATCAGGGCGGCGAGCCCGTTCCCGGCGCCGAAGCCGTCAAGGGTGCAGTCGCCCGTGTTGTCGCAGGACGCCAGCCAGTCGCCGAACGGTTGCGACGGCAGGAGGTGCTGCGGCTCGGCGGCCCGCGCGCATCCGGCGGCGCCCAGGACCGCCAGAAGGAACAGGACCGGCGCCCGCACGCGCGCCACGGCCGGCAGGCCTGCGCGTCCCGTCAGTCGGTTCCCCGCACGTCGTCGTCGCCGAGCACGTCGGCGACATAAAGCTCGCGCACCATCACCATGCCCGCGGCGGCGAGCGGGGTGCCGAGGATCACCCCGAGCGGGCCGAACAGGGTTCCCGACACGGTCATCGACATCACCGTGAGCGCCGGCGGGATCTCGACCATGTGCCGCTGGATCAGCGGCGACATCACGTAGCCTTCGACCAAGTGCACCAGCAGGAACACGCCCACCGTCAGCAGCGCCAGGTGCGACCCGACCGACAGCGCCACCAGCACCGCCGGGATCCCGGCCAGCACCGCGCCGAAATACGGGATGAAGGTCAGCAGTCCTGCCAGGGCGCCGAGCGCCAGCGGCACCGGCACGCCGAGCAGGAACAGGCCGAGCGCGGTCAGCACCCCCACCGCGATCATGTCCATGAGCTGGCCCAGCAGCCAGCGGCGCAGGGTGCGGCCGGTGCGGTGCATGACCATCCGGCCGCGCGCGCGGTGACGGAGGGGCACGAGGCGGAGCACGCCGCCGATGTAGAGCTCGGGCGAGATGGCGAAGTAGAGCGCGGTGATCACCAGCAGGATCACGGAGGCCAGGAAGTCCAGCGTCACCCCGAGCACCCGCGCCGCCGGCGCCGCCAGGGCAGTCGGCCCGGCGCCGCCCATCGGCTGCTGCAGGTGCTGCATGATGCGCTGTCCCCACGCCGTCTGGCCGTAGCGGTCCTGAAGCGTCTTCGCCTCGTTCTGCAGGCTGGTGACCAGGTCGGAGCCTTGCTGCGCCAGGCGCGGCCCGATCGACAGCACCAGCGCAGCCGCGACCGCGACCAGCACGAGGCTGATCAGCGCCAGCATCCAGCCGGCGCGCAGGTGTGTCCGCACCGCCAGCCAATCGGCCCCGCCGCGCAGCGTGGCGCCGAGCAGCACGGCGAAGAACAGGAGCAGCAGCACCGACGGCAGCAGCCACAGCAGCAGGACCGCCGACGCGGCCAAGGCGGCCGCGCGCAGGACCACGGCGATGGACGTGACGGGCAGGCGGATCGTCGCCATCGGCAACCCGCCCGCGCCGTCGGCACGGAGATGGTCGGCATCCTGCATCGTCGAGATCCCGATGGAAGAGCCGCCATTGTCACGCAGATCGCCCGCCGCCGCGAGGGCAGCCGGTCACCAAACGCCGATCGAACGCCGCATCACCCGGTTCTTCGACATCCCGGCAACAGGGAAAGGACGATCGGCTCCGTTCCCCAGGGTCAGAACAGGAAGTGCAGCAGCCAGTAGAGCGCGCCCGCCAGGGTGATCGCGACCGGCAGCGTCAGCACCCAGGCCAAGGCGAGGTTGCGCAGGGTGCGCATCTGCAGCCCGGAACCGTTCGCCGCCATGGCGCCGGCCACGCCGCTGGACAGGATATGGGTGGTGGACACCGGCAGGCCGTATGCCTCGGCCAGGCCGATGGTGGCGGCGGCGACGATCTCGGCGGAGGCGCCCTGGCCATAGGTCATGTGGGTCTTGCCGATCTTCTCGCCGACCGTGATCACGATCCGCTTCCAGCCGACCATGGTGCCGAGCCCGAGCGCCACCGCGACCGACACCTTCACCCAAACCGGGATGAAGCGGGTGCCGTGGTTGAGCGTGCCGGCATAGGTCTTCAGCGTTCCCTGGTCCGAGGCGGAGAAGTGGCCGCCCGCCTTGGGCAGGAGGCGGACCGCTTCCGCGGTCAGGTACATGTCGTTGCGGACGTTGGACACCGCCTCGGCCGGCACGTGGCTGATCGCCCCATAGTCGCGGATCTGCGTCGCGATGTCGGTGGAAAGCGAGGCCAGGGCGGCATACACGACCGGCTCGTTGAGCCGCTTGGTCTTGAGCGCGGTGTCGACCACGCCGCGGGCATGGCCGGGATCGGTGGCGGGGGCGCCGGAGGCATGGGCGTGGAAGATCGACGCCGCCTGCTGGCTGGTCTGCACGAAGGCCGGAGTCTCGGATGCCGGGATCGCGCGGTTCAGCGCAAAGGCGGTGGGGGCGGCGCCGATCAGGATCAGCATGATCAGGCCCATGCCCTTCTGACCGTCGTTGCCGCCGTGGCTGAACGACACGCCGGTGCAGGTCAGGATCAGCAGGCCGCGGATCCACAGCGGCGGCGGCTGGTCGCCTTCCGGGGCCTTCCACAGCTCGGGCCGGCGGATCAGCAGCTTGCCCAGGAGCAGCAGCCCGCCGGCGGCGACGAAGCCGACGATCGGGCTGAAGATAAGCGACTTCAGCACCTTGAACGCCTGGTCCCATTGCACGCCGGAGCTGGCGACGCCGGGCGGGGTCATGAGCTGGTTGGCCAGGCCGACGCCGAGGATGGAGCCGATCAGCGCGTGCGAGGACGAGTTCGGGATGCCGAACGCCCAGGTGGCGAGGTTCCAGATGATCGCCGCCAGAAGCAGGGCGAAGATCATCGGATAGCCGCTGGTTGTCCCTGAGTTCAGGATCAGGTCGATCGGCAGCAGGGTGATGATCGAGTAGGCCACCGCCCCGGTCGACACCAGCACGCCGAGGAAGTTGAAGAACCCGGACCACACCACCGCGATCGGCGGCGCCAGGCTGCGGGTGGAGCTCGCGGTGGCGCCCGCGTTGGCGGTGGCGTGGGAGCCGTTGCCGCACTCGTAGGCGCGCGCGGTGCGCAGCGCCAGCCCGCGCCGCCCCTGGG
>CAXTMS010000285.1:0-3741 GCA_964245345.1 uncultured Acetobacteraceae bacterium
CGGCGGAAGCGGCGCTGGAGCGCGCCGGCCTCACCTGCAACAAGAACGGCATCCCGTACGACCCGCTTCCCCCCGCGCAGACCAGCGGCATCCGGCTGGGCTCGCCCGCCGCCACCACGCGCGGCTTCGGCGAGGCGGAGTTCCGCCAGGTGGCGGGCCTGATCGCCGACGTGCTGGACGGGCTGGCGCAGAACCCCGACGACAACGCCCTGGCCGAGCAGGCGGCGCGCGCCGCCGTGCGCACGCTGTGCGCCCGCCATCCGCTGTATCCGGCCGCCATCGCCAGGGCGGCCTAGGCAGGTGTCGGAACAGGTCCCGGTCACGCCGGAGGCGGCGGCCCGCACGCCGCTGCACGCGCTGCACCGCGAGCTCGGCGGGCGCATGGTGCCGTTCGCCGGCTACGAGATGCCGCTGCAATACCCGAG
This sequence comes from uncultured Acetobacteraceae bacterium, assembly GCA_964245345.1. GTDB lineage: Bacteria > Pseudomonadota > Alphaproteobacteria > Acetobacterales > Acetobacteraceae > Lichenicola. The sequence goes on from CAXTMS010000285.1 coordinate 426, forward strand.
CGGGATCATGGCCGAGCACCTGCACGTGCGCGCCGCCTGCGGGCTGTTCGACGTGTCGCACATGGGGCAGATCCGCCTCCGTCCGCGTTCCGGGCGGGTGGCGGATGCGGCGCTGGCGCTGGAGCGGCTGGTGCCGACCGACATCGCCGCTTTGCCGCCGGGCCGGCAGCGCTACGCCCTGCTGACCAACGAGAACGGCGGCATCCTGGACGACCTGATCGTCGCCAACGAGGGCGCCTCGCTGTTCCTGGTGGTGAACGCCGGCTGCAAGCTGGCCGACCTCGCCCACCTGCATCGCCATCTGGGCGAAACCTGCGAGGTCGAGTTCCTGCCGGACCAGGCGCTGGTGGCGCTGCAGGGGCCGGGTGCGGCAACGGCGCTGTCGGCGCTGTCGCCGGAGGCGCCCGCGATGCGGTTCATGGACTTCCGCACCCTGCGCCTCGGCGACGTGGACTGCACCGTGTCGCGCTCGGGCTACACCGGCGAGGACGGCTACGAGATCGGCATGCCTGCGGACCGGGCGGAGGAGGTGGTGCGCCTGCTGCTCGCCCGGCCGGACGTGCTGCCGATCGGCCTCGGCGCCCGCGACAGTCTGCGCCTGGAGGCCGGGCTGTGCCTGTACGGCTCCGACCTGGACTCCGACACCACCCCGGTCGAGGCGTCGCTGGAATGGGCGATCCAGAAGAGCCGCCGCTCCGGCGGCGAGCGCGCCGGCGGCTTTCCCGGCGCCGGGATCGTGCTGGAGCAGGTCGCGCACGGGGCCGGCCGGCGGCGCGTCGGGCTGCGGCCGGAAGGGCGCGCGCCGCTGCGTGCCGGCGCCCGCTTGTTCCGGCCCGGAACCGACGCGCCGATCGGGCAGGTGAGCTCCGGAGCGTTCGGGCCCAGCCTGCAGGCTCCGGTGGCCATGGGCTACGTGTCCCGGGACTCGGCGACGCCCGGCACCGTCCTGATGGCGGAGCTGCGCGGCCGGATGGTTCCGGCGACGGTGAGCCCGCTGCCCTTCATCGTTCCCACCTACAAGCGTTGAGTGCTGCCGCGATGACCGAGACCGGACTCTGGACCGACACGCAGGCGCCTGCGGATTCGTTCGCCCGACGCCATATCGGCCCCGACGAGGCGGAGATCGCGTCGATGCTGGACGCGATCGGCGCGCCCGACCTGCACGCGCTGACGCGGCAAACCGTACCCGACTCCATCCGTCTGGACGAAGCCGAATGGCAGGCGCACGCGGTGCTGGGCACGGGCCTGACCGAGCCGGAGGTGCTGGCGCGGCTGCGCGAGGTGGCGAACCGCAACCGGGTGCTGACCACCCTGATCGGCCAGGGCTACCACGGCACCGTGCTGCCCGGCGTGATCCAGCGCAACATCCTGGAGAACCCGGCCTGGTACACCGCCTACACGCCGTACCAGCCGGAGATCGCGCAGGGGCGGCTGGAAGCGCTGCTGACCTTCCAGACCCTGGTCTGCGACCTGACCGGGCTCGACGTCGCCAACGCGTCGCTGCTCGACGAGGCGACCGCGGCGGCGGAAGCGATGACGCTGTGCCGGCGCATGGCGAAAACCAGGGCGCAGGCGTTCCTGGTCGATTCCGGCTGCCACCCGCAGACCATCGCCGTGCTGCGCACACGTGCCGAGCCGCTCGGCATCCCCCTGGTGGTGGCGGACCCGGACGCCGAGCTCGACCCGGCCACCGTGTTCGGCGCGCTGCTGCAATATCCGGACACCCTTGGCCGCATCCGCGACCCGCGCGCCCTGGTCGCGCGCCTGCACGCCGCCGGCGCCCTGGTGGCGGTGGCCGCCGACCCGCTGGCGCTGACGCTGCTGACCCCGCCCGGCGCGCTCGGCGCCGACATCGCGATCGGCTCCATGCAGCGCTACGGCGTGCCGATGGGCTATGGCGGCCCGCACGCCGCCTACATGGCGGTGCGCGACGCCTACAAGCGCTCCATGCCCGGCCGGCTGGTGGGGGTGTCGATCGACGACGCCGGCCGTCCGGCGTACCGCCTGGCGCTGCAAACGCGCGAGCAGCACATCCGACGCGAAAAGGCGACCTCCAACATCTGCACCGCCCAGGTGCTGCTGGCGGTGATCGCCTCCATGTACGCGGTCTACCACGGCCCGGACGGCCTGCAGGCGATCGCGCGCCGCGTGAACCGCACGGCGCAGGCGCTCGCCGCCGGCCTGTCCGCCCTGGGCCACCCGGTGGAGAACGGCGCCTTCTTCGACACCGTCACCGTGTCCACCGGCGACCGCACCGACGCGATCCTGGCCGACGCGGTGGAGCGCGGCATCAACCTGCGCCGCGTCGACGACGCCCGGATCGGCATCAGCGTCGACGAGACCACCGGCCCGGACACGGTGCGCGCGGTGTGGGCGTCGTTCGGCGGCGGCGCGGTGGCGGAGGACGGCCTGGCCCGCGCGGAGTCGATCCCCGCCGCCCTGCGGCGCGACCTCCCGTTCATGACCCACCCGGTGTTCCACGACCACCGCTCCGAGACCGAGATGCTGCGCTACCTGCGCCGGCTGTCGGACCGCGACCTGGCGCTGGACCGCACCATGATCCCGCTCGGCTCCTGCACCATGAAGCTGAACGCCACGGTGGAGATGGTGCCGGTCACCTGGCCCGGCTTCTGCGACCTTCATCCGTTCGCGCCGGCGGACCAGGCGGAAGGCTACGCCGAGCTGTTCGCGGACCTCGAAGCCAAGCTGTGCGCGGTCAGCGGCTACGACTCGGTGTCGCTGCAGCCGAACTCCGGCGCGCAGGGCGAGTATGCCGGGCTGCTGGCGATACGCGGCTACCACCGCGCCCAGGGCCATCCGGAGCGCGACATCTGCCTGATCCCGGCCTCCGCGCACGGCACCAACCCGGCCTCGGCGCAGATGGCCGGCATGCGCGTGGTGGTGGTGGGCTGCGACCGCGAGGGCAACGTCGACGTCCACGACCTCCGGGCCAGGATCGCGGTGCATCGCGACCGGCTGGCGGCGATCATGATCACCTATCCCTCCACCCACGGCGTGTTCGAGGAGCAGGTGCGCACGATCTGCGAGCTGGTGCACGAGGCGGGCGGGCAGGTGTATCTCGACGGCGCCAACCTCAACGCCCAGGTCGGCCTGTCCCGCCCCGGCTCCTACGGCGCAGACGTCAGCCACTTCAACCTGCACAAGACCTTCTGCATCCCGCATGGCGGCGGCGGTCCCGGCATGGGCCCGATCGGCGTGCGCGCGCACCTCGCGCCCTTCCTGCCCGGCCGCCCCGAGGAGGGCGGCGCGAACGCGGTGTCGGCGGCACCCTTCGGCTCGGCGTCGATCCTGCCGA
>CAXTMS010000286.1:0-3692 GCA_964245345.1 uncultured Acetobacteraceae bacterium
TCCGTGCGACCCGTGATGAGATATGCGTGCGCTGCAGGGCGCGCTCGATCCGCTTGCCGATGCGGCGGATGGCGCGCTCGAAATCCTCGGGATCGCGCAGGCGTGCCTCATCCACGGAATCGAGGAAGAGCCAGCCTTGATCGCCCGACTTGAGCCAGGCCTCGAACTCCTCGAGATCCCCTTCCTCGAAGCTCGTCTCGAAATCGTTGACGACATGCTCGATGCGCAGGAAGAAGGCCGGCTTGCCCTTGGCGCGTTGGCGACGGCAGATATGCTGGATCTCCTCCGTCTTTCCCGAACCGGCCTCGGCAAGCACGATGACGCGCGGCTCGACCAGGAGATCCGCCCAGCTCGTCGACGCCTCTCGCGCGAGAAGGCGCACCATCTTCGCCTCGTCGCCATCCTGATCGGAGATGGCGAGGTCACGAAAGGTACGATCCAGGTCAATGAAATTGTCGAGGTTTCCAGACATGGCGAGGATATAGTCGTTACGGCCCTGAGCCGCACCGGGATACCGTCAGAAGCGACGGACCAGTGTCGGCGCAGCATGGATGTTCCCAAAGGAACGGGGAAGCCTTGCACGGCGCAATCGGCATGATCGGCGGCCTGAGAGGAACGGATCGTTTCACGCGGCCGCAGCCACGCCAAGTGGCGGGATTTGACCGTCGGCGCATAGCCTGTCCTACCTCACCTCGATGAAGGCCTGGTCATCGATCCTGCGGTATCGCCGTCGCGCCGGCGCCGATGAAGAGCGGCGGCTTGTCTGCGACCACGTCGAGGTTCTTCCGGGGGAGTGGGACCGTTACCTGCGAGGAAACGATTCCGGGAACCGCACTGAAGCAGCGCGATCTCCATTCGATCCAGGATCGCGGGCAGCTAGGTCGCGAAATACCTACCGCCTGACTACGCCTGACTGATCAGCTCATCCAGTGCCCGCACCACTTGGGCACGCGTATCCTCATCGCCGAGCGACGCAATCGACTTCCCCAGCCGTTCGGCTGGCAGGGTCGCGAGGTTAAACACGTCCAGCATCACTTCCTCTCCCATCACCGTGAAGCGCGGTGCAAGGTAGTGCTCCCGGACGGCGGCATGCCGGACCATTACCAGAGGTCCTACGAACCGCGTTGTCGACCGATCGAAGCGACTGCTCTGCAGCACTACCACGTAGGGGATGGTGTCCCGCTGCCGTCCCGGGTTCGGTGAACGTCGAACTGCGTCATGGTTCAGAGGGTTGAGAACTCGTCGCTCAGCAGCCCGTGCTGGGCATGGTACGCATTGAAGCCGTCGAGTACATCGGCCAAAGCTGCGTCCTCCACAGCACGTCGCGCATGCTCACGGGTGACGAACTCCCGCAGCAGGCTTTCTACCGTGTTGCTGAGGTTCGGCGTTAGCTGCCGAGCCTGCCGTACAAGATCCTCGTCCAGGGTGATATTGGTCGGACGCTTCGAAGCAAGTCGACTATAGCCCACGGCGCCCTCATGCGCATTGCATGCGCATCTATAGCTTTCGCCCGGGGACGGAGCAAGCGATCACGTCCGCTTTTGGCTCTCGCATCCCCCGTAGCTGACCATCCGCTTCCGGCCAGGCTTTTGGAAGGTGATCATGCCCGCGCCAGGTTGTCCGCGTATTGGCCAGGCGGCACTCCGACGTGCCGAGCGAAAGCGACGCTGAACGTGCTTGCGGAGCTGTAGCCCACGCACCGGGCCACCTCGGCGATGCCGCCCTGCCTGCGCCGGAGCAGGTTCTGCGCCATTGCCATCCGCCAGGTCAGCAGATAGTCCATTGGTGCGGTGCCCACCGCGCGCCCGAACCGGTCGAAGAAGGTGGACCGCGACAGCGCCGCCTCCTTCGCCAGCTCGGCGACGGTCCAGGCATGATCGGGGCGCTCGTGCATGCAACGGATCGCGGCCGCGAGGCGCGGGTCAGCTAGCCCGCGCAGCAGACCCGGCGACGCCGCGGTGCGTGCCGTCGAGCGCAACGCCTCGATGAGCAGCACCTCCAGCAGCCGGGTCAGCACGAGGTCGCGCGCCGGCCTCGCCCCGCGCGTCTCCTCGCCCACCAGCTCGACCAGGGTGGCGAGCCGCGCCTCGCCGCGGACATGCACGAGCTGCGGCAACAACGAGACCAGCAGGGCCGCGTCGGGCGAGCCGAAGACGCAATGGCCTACCAGGATCTGGAGGTCGGGCGGTCCCTCGGACACGCCCAACCTTATTTCGCCGCTGGCGAGCACGACCGGCTCGGTGTTGGAGTCCGGCGAGGGCGGCTCGACGCTCGATACCGTGTAGTCGTGCGCCGCGGGGATCAGCACGAAGTCCCCCTGGGTGAGCGCGACCGGCGCGTGCCCGGCAGCCGCTAGCCGGCAGCCGCCGTGGAGGACGACGCAGTAGAAGGGCTGCCGGGCGTCCGTGCGGCGCAGCCGCCACCGGCCCGCGCCGCCGACGAGCTTGGACAGCGTGGCGGCCGGCTGGAGCAGGGTGACGACTTCGGCCAGGGGGTCGATCATTCGGACTTCCGCCAATCAGATCCGGACCATCTACGATAGCAAGTCCGGATGCCCTGGCCTAACTCAGCGACCGTTCCACAACGCGAGAGGTCGCCATGCAAACCGTCCTGATCACCGGCTGCTCGTCCGGCTTCGGTCTCGAGACCGCCCGCTGCTTCCTCGACCGCGGCTGGGCGGTCGTTGCCACCATGCGCCAGCCCCGAGAGGACGTGCTGCCGCCATCGGACCGCTTGCGCGTGATCGCGCTCGACGTGACGGACCCGGCCAGCATCGAAGGGGCCGTGATGGCCGCGGGGCCAATCGACGTTCTCGTCAACAATGCGGGGATCGGGTGGCTCAACGCGCTCGAGGGCACGCCGATGGCGGCCGTGCGCGAGCTGTTCGAGACCAACACGCTCGGCACCATCGCGATGACCCGGGCGGTTCTGCCCCAGTTCCGCGAGCGCAAGGCAGGCGTGGTCGTCAACGTGTCGTCGAGCGTGACGCTGCGCTCGCTTCCGCTCCTGTCGGTCTACACCGGGAGCAAGGCGGCCGTGAACGCCTTCACCGAATCGCTTGCGCTTGAGCTGGAGCAGTTCAACGTGCGCGTGCGGCTGGTGCTGCCGGGGCGGGCGCCGGATACGAGTTTCGGGAACAATGCGCGCGGGCGGATGCGGGACGGTTTTCCCGATACCTATGTTGAGCTGGTGCGTAACGTCTTCGCGGGATGGGAGCAGTCCTCCGAGGCCACGCATTCCCGGGACGTGGCTGAAGCGGTGTGGCGGGCGGCGACCGACCCGTCATGCCCGATGCGGATCCCCGCCGGCGCCGATGCCGTGGCGATGGCCGGATCACGCTGATCTCGGCCCTGGTCGTTCAATCCATCCCGCGCGCCCGGCCGTCACCGCAGGGCGAAGCGGATACTCCCATGAGCCAGACGCAACATCCGATCGGACCCCTTTCGCGGCTGCCGCCACGGCGGACGAGGTCCTCGCCAGCGCCGATCTCACAGGCAGGTACGCAGTCGTCACCTGGGCATGCCGGTATCGGCCCGGAGGTCACCGGCGCTCGTCAAGGTGGACGCGTCCGTCACCATCGGCGGCACGCGGCCCGGACGCCGCAGCGGCCATCCTCAACGGATCGATCGGGTCGAAGTCGGTCAGCTCAACCTGATCGATCTCCGAAGGATCGGTGCGTTCCGTTCGTTCAT
>CAXTMS010000287.1:0-3684 GCA_964245345.1 uncultured Acetobacteraceae bacterium
GCGGTGCTGTCGAGCATGCCGGTCTTGAAGGCGTCGGCGCCGAGGTCGTCCAGCACGCACTCGATCTGCAGGCGCAGGAACTCCGGCGGCACCCGAAGCACGCCGTGCACGCCCAGCGTGTTCTGCGCGGTGAGCGCGGTGATCGCGGTGGTGGCAAAGCCGCCCAATGCCGCCACGGTCTTGATGTCGGCCTGGATGCCGGCGCCGCCGCCGGAATCACTGCCGGCGACGACCAGGACACGGCCGAGCGGGACAGGATGGGGCAGGACGGGATCGGGCACGCCTCAGACCGCCATCGCGACGCGCCGGATCGCCTCGCACACGCCGGCGACCACGCGGCCGACCAGCGCCTCGTCCTCGGCCTCAGCCATCACCCGCACCAGCGGCTCGGTGCCGCTTTCGCGCAGCAGCAGCCGTCCGGTCGCCCCGAGCTGGTCCTCGGCCCAGCGCCTGGCCTCGATCACGCCCGGGCTGGTCAGCGGCGAGCGGCCGCTGAAGCGCTCGTTGCGCAGCAGCTGCGGGAACGGCGTGAACACCCGCAGCACCCGGCTCGCCGGCTGGCCGCGCTCCACCAGCACCGACAGCACCTGGAGTGCTGCGATCAGCCCGTCGCCGGTGGTGGCGAAGTCGGACAGCACCATGTGGCCGGACTGCTCGCCGCCCAGGTTCATGCCGAGCTCGCGCATGCGCTCCACCACGTAGCGGTCGCCGACCGCGGTGCGCTCCAGGCGCAGGTTTCGTTCGGCCAGCAGCCGTTCCAGCCCCATGTTGGACATCACCGTGGCCGCCACCCCGCCGCCGCGCAGCAGGCCGTTCGCCGCCCAGGTGCCGGCGATCAGCGCCAGGATCTGGTCGCCGTCCACCAGCTGGCCGCGTTCGTCGCAGATCAGCAGCCGGTCGGCGTCGCCGTCCAGCGCCAGGCCCAGGTCGGCGCGGTGTTCCAGCACGGCGGTGCTCAGCGCCTGCGGGCTGGTGGAGCCGCAGCGGTCGTTGATGTTGAGCCCGTCCGGGGCGCAGCCGATGCGCACCACCTCGGCGCCCAGCTCCCACAGCGCGGTCGGCGCCACGCGGTAGGCGGCGCCGTTGGCGCAGTCGATCACGATGCGCAGCCCGTCCAGGCGCCGGCCGCGCGGGAAGCTCGCCTTGGCGCTCTCGACGTAGCGCCCGGCGGCATCGGTGAGCCGGGACGCGCGGCCGATCAGGGCGGGGGCGGCGAGGCGGCCGGACAGGTCCGAGCCCATCAGCGCCTCGATCTCCTCTTCCGCCTCGTCGGACAGCTTGAAGCCGTCCGGGCCGAACAGCTTGATGCCGTTGTCCTCGAACGCGTTGTGCGAGGCGGAGATCATCACGCCGAGATCGGCGCGCAAGGAGCGGGTCAGCAGCGCGATCGCGGGCGTCGGCAGCGGCCCCACCAGGGTCACGTCGATGCCGGCCGACAGGAAACCGGACACCAGGGCGCACTCGATCATGTAGCCGGACAGGCGGGTGTCCTTGCCCAGCACCACGCGGTGCCGGTGGGTGCCACGGCGGAAGCGCAGGCCGGCGGCCTGGCCCAAACGCTGCGCCACCTCCACCGTCATCGGGTCGACGTTGGCGGTGCCCCTGATCCCGTCGGTCCCGAACAGCTTCCGCCCACCGCCCATCGCACGCCCTTCCGGTCCCGGCCCAGTCCACGATCTAGCTCAGCCGTGGATCGCCTGCCAGACGCGCACCGCCTGCACCGTTTCCGCCACATCGTGCACGCGCAGGATGCTGCCGGGCAGGACCAGCGCGGGCAGCGCCGCGGCGATCGAGCCGGGGAACCGGTCGGTGGCCACGGGGACGTCGGCGACGCGGCCGAGGAAGCCCTTGCGCGACACCCCGAGCAGCACGCGGCAGTTGAGCGCGGCCAGGATCGGCAGGCGACGCAGCAGCTGGAGGTTCTGCTGTTCGGTCTTGGCAAAGCCGATGCCGGGATCGACCACGATCCGGGCGCGGTCGATGCCGGCGCGTTCCGCCTCGGCGACCCGGTCGGACAGCTCGCGCAGCACGTCCACCGCCACGTCGTCGTAGCGGGTCAGCGCCTGCATGGTGGCGGGAGTGCCGCGCATGTGCATCAGCGCCACCGGACAGGACGCGGCCGCCAGCACCTGTCGCGCCGCAGGGTCGTGCGCCAGCCCAGACACGTCGTTGACCATTCGCGCGCCGGCCTGCAGGGCGAGCTGCATGGTGGACGCGTTGCGGGTGTCCACCGACACCAGCGCCCCCTGCCCGGCCAGCGCCCGCACCAGCGGCAGCACGCGGGCCTGCTCCTCCTCGGGGGAAACCGGCGCGGCACCGGGCCTGGTGCTTTCGCCGCCGACGTCGATCAGGTCGGCGCCGGCGTCGAGCATCGCCCGGGCGGCGGCCAGCGCGCGGTCGAGGTCGAGGTGGCCGCCGCCGTCGCTGAAGCTGTCCGGCGTCCGGTTCAGGATGCCCATCACCAGCGGGCCCGGCGGCAGGCCGGCGGTAGCGGGGGACGCCAGCAGCCGGTCCCGGAGCGTGGCCCAGTCGGGCGGAATGGCGGCCGCCGGCACGACGCGGCGGGACCCGTCGCCGATCAGCGCGGCCAGGGAGAACGCGGTGGGGCCACCGGCCAGCGGCAGGGCGACGCCGGCCGCGCACGCCTCGACGGCGGCGGCGCCTTGGAGCAGGCCGAGCGGCTCGATCACGCGGCCCGTCATCATCGCGTCAGGCATCGTGCAAAACGTCCCGGTGATCGCCAGATGCAGCGCCGTTCATCCGATGGGAGCCTTGCCATGCCTACCCTGTTCGACCCGATCCGGCTCGGCGCGATCGAGGCGCCCAACCGGATCCTGATGGCGCCGCTGACTCGCGCCCGCGCCACCGCGGACCACGTGCCGACGCCGATCATGGCCGAATACTACGCGCAGCGCGCCGGGGCGGGCTTGATCATCTCGGAGGCCACCGGGATCAGCCAGCAGGGCCTGGGCTGGCCCTATGCGCCCGGGTTGTGGAGCGGCGAGCAGGTACGGGCCTGGCAGCCGGTGACGGAGGCGGTGCACCGGGCCGGCGGACGGATCGTGGCGCAGCTCTGGCACATGGGCCGGATCGTGCACCCGAGCTTCCTCGGCGGCGAGAAGCCGGTGTCGGCGTCCGCCACCACCGCGCCCGGGCAGGCGCATACCTATGCCGGCAAGCAGGACTACGCCGAGGCGCGGCCGCTCGGGCTCGACGAGATCCCGGGCCTGCTGGACGACTACCGGCAGGCGACGCGGAACGCCCTGGAGGCGGGGTTCGACGGGGTGCAGGTCCATGCCGCCAATGGCTACCTCATCGACCAGTTCCTGCGCGACACCAGCAACCACCGCACCGACAGCTATGGCGGCGCGATCGCCAACCGGGTGCGGCTGCTGGCAGAGGTGACGCAGGCGGTGGTTGGGGTTGCCGGCGCCGACCGCACGGCGGTGCGGCTGTCGCCCAACGGCGAGGTGCAGGGCGTCAACGACAGCATGCCGGAGGACCTGTTCACCGCGGCCGCGGCGGCGTTGTCGTCCCAAGGCATCGCCTTCCTGGAGCTGCGCGAGCCGCGGGAAGACAGCACCTTCCGCGCCAGCGACCGGCCGGCGATCGCGCCGCGGATCCGCGACGCGTTCTCGGGGCCGCTGGTGCTCAACTCGGACTATGACGGCCCGCGCGCCGGGG
>CAXTMS010000288.1:0-3661 GCA_964245345.1 uncultured Acetobacteraceae bacterium
ATCACTATCCCTTGCAGCGTTTTCATTCTTTCGCGACCTCTGGCATGGCGAAATCCCTCCTCGGTGCTCGTGGAGAACAGGATGAAGCGGCTTCCAGTTGCGGCCCTGATCGTTATCGCCGCTTGGCCGTCAGCTGGCTGCATCCAATGAGAAGCTCCCCTCCGCCGCCGCCCGGTGTCGTCTATCGACAGGTTCCGGTCATCGTGCGCCCGTCAGAAGTTCCTGTTATAGCGGATGAACGTCCGCCGCCACCACGGAGCATCCTCGCTGGGCCTACGAGCGCGGCTACTGGCGCTGGAATGGCTACCGGTGGGTGTGGATCCATGGGCACTATGTCGCGGATACCGGTTGAAAGCTGACGCCTGAGGCGACCATGACGACACGATGGTCGGCAGCACGGCGCCGGCTCTCACCAGATCTCCAGCTTCACCCGGATCGACACGGGAGACACCGAGTAGGACATGACGGCGAGTGTATTTTTGCATCATGCGGACGAGTCGATCACCATCCTCATCGTGGAGGACGAGCCGCGGCAGCGGATGAGCCTGGCTGATGCGGTGGAAGGCATCGGCTATGCGATCGTCGAGGCAACTGACGCCGATCAAGCGATCGCCATTCTGAAAGCTCAGCCGGACATCCACATCGTCATCGCAGACATCCACATGCCCGGCTCCATGGATGGGCTGCAGCTGGCCGCAACAGTTCGAGAGCGCTGGCCGTCGGTTGGGGTCATCGTCATCAGCGGCAGCGAGCCGCCGGAACCGGACGCCTTTCCGGCTCGGACGGTATTTCTGCGTAAGCCGGTGAGGCAGCGACAGGTCAGGATGGCGGTCGAGCGCTTGGCGACACAGTGAAATCAGCGTCAGGAATGCTTCCATTTCAAGACAAGTCGGAACCTCAAAAACGGTCTAGAGGCTTGTGGAAGGCATCATGCTGTCGCCTTGGCATCGGTAGGTCCGGAAGCGGTTTCTAGCCTCTGCGTGCACGTCCGAGCGTCGGCAGCAATGCCAGCGCTGAAACCCCGAACGTCGCGGCCATGCCCAGCCCGATCGCCAGGGTGTCCCGCGTTCTCGAGGTGACGAACTCCTGCCGCGTCGGCTTGACCTGCTCGCCATGGGATCCGTCGATGCCCGGATCCTCGTCGTCCGCCTCGAACAGGTTGCCCTCGGGCAGGGGCGGCTTCTGGGCGCCGAGCTGGGCATCATACATCTTCGCAGCCTGCTGGTCGGCGAAGGCCGGTGCCGCGACCTGCATGGCGCCCATCAGCATGGTCGAACGGCCGACCCAGACGTCGCGGGTGGGCGAATGCGCTGCGGCCAGGATGGCGCTTGCGCACAGGCGCGGGTCGTAGACCGGATCCGGAGGCGTCTGGATCTGCCCGGTGCGGTTGCGGGTCCGGTCGAACTGCGGCGTGTTGACCGCCGGGAGGTAGACGACGGTCAGGTGGACGTCCACCCGGTCGTGGATCAGCTCGGCGCGCAGGCTGTCGGTGAAGCCGGTCACCGCGTGCTTGGCGCCGCAGTAGGCGGCCTGGAGCGGGGCGGAGCGCAGGGCCAGGCCGGAAGACACCTGGATGATCTGGCCCTTGTTGCGCGGGCGCATGTGGCGCAACGCAGCCAGCGTCCCGAACACCTGGCCGTGGTAGGTCACGTCCGTGACCCGGCGGAACTCGTCGGGGGTGATCCGCTCCACCGGACCGATCACCGTCGTCATGGCGTTGTTGACCCAGACCGCGATGGATCCCAGCTCCTGCTCGATCCGGTCGGCGGCTCCGTCCACGGCTCCGGCGTCCGCGACGTCGACCGGAAGCGCCAGGACCGGTCCACCGATCGCTGCCAATTCGGCCTCGGTTGACTCCAGTCGTGCCTCGCTGCGACCGAGAACGGCGACGGCCCAGCCGTCCTGGGCAAAGGCCCGCGCCGTTGCCCGGCCGATCCCCTGGCTGCCTCCGGTGACGACGACCACCTTCCGCCTGTTCGCGCTCTTGCCGGTCATTGTTGTTCCTCACCTTGGCCGAGATGACAGCGCAGCACCTGGCAGGTTGTTGCGAACGCTGGATCACATCGGCTGCCGTCGGATCGGCTCAGCGAACGCGGCAGCTTGGCATCAAGTCGGCAGGGGATCGTCCGGAAAGGTTTCAGCCGCCATGAGGTGCTGAACGGGGTAAAAATCGGACCGCGAGAATCACCTGCAGAGGGCACTACACGTATATTGGTGTATGAAAGCCCTGTTCTGACACCCTCTTGGTGGACGCTGGATGTTCGTCCCGTGGATGCCAGCCGTCGCCAGTATGGACGTTCCAGCGTCCATCGACCCGCGAGAAAATGTGCTTCTCGTTCGCGCCGAGGCCCGTCGGGCCGAAGCCATGTCGACCACATCGCCCTCCGCTCCAAGCTCCTCGCCGCCGCCGTGGCTGAACGGGACAGGCCCCGCTTCCGGCACATGAGCCGCAAGGCGTGGGACGAGGTTTTCGGCCCCTGCAGGAGCCGTAAGCCGGCCTACGCCTGGCCGCTGGCAAACCACGCCAGGGTCATCAAGGCCCGGCAGCACCGGAACGGCTGGAACAGGCTGCATTGGAGCGAGATCGCCCGGATCATGGTGCTGGACGGCATCCGCGGGTCCCGCGGCGAGCCGCCAAACGCCAACTCGGTGCGCCAGGTGTGGGACCGGGTGGTGCAGGACAAGGAGAAGCGGGAGGCGCGGAAGGTGGAGAGCGGTGGCTAGTGCACGGCCACGCCGCCGCCAGCGGTGACGCCGCCGCCGTTGCCCATCCCACCGTTGGCGCCACCCTCGCCCATGTTGCTGCCGCCGAGGCTGTCTGGCGTGGCCGGTCCGTTGGCACCCTGCACCACGGGCGGTGGTCCGCCGGGTTGCGGTCCGCAGGCGGACAGGACTGTCAGGAGGGATAGCGCGGCTGTCAGCTTGAACAAGGTCATGACCATCTTCCAGAACGGTTGAGCTCGATGCTGAAGTGAGCTGACGAGGCAGTGCCTCGTCCAGCAGGATGCGCCAGCGTCGCAGGATCGCCCAAGGACGGACGGTGGATCCCGGCCCATGCTGATCCGTTGGATGCCGTCACCACCTCCTGGAGCTTATCATGGCGATCTCGACCCGGCTGCATGGATGGATCGATTACGCGGCGGCGGTCTCGCTGACCGGCTTGGCGCTCGGAGGCGCGCTGCAAGGTCGAGCACGAACCGTGGCTGCGGTCGCCACCGCGGTTCCGGTCTGCGCCTTCCTGTCCACGGACTTCGAAGGTGGCTTGATCGACCTGTTCAGCGTGCGCCAGCACCTGAGGTTCGATGTAGCCGAGGGCCTCCTGTTGTTCGGCGCCGGGGTCGGGATGCGGCGACAGCCGGTCGCCTCCCGCGCCATCCTCGCCTTTTACGGCCTGTCCCAGTTCGTCCTGGGTCTGTCGACCAGCGAGACGGCGAGAAGTAGGCCCGGTCAAGGCGCGGGCCCGATCGCGCGGATGCTCGGATCGATATAGCCGTTGATGAGACATCGGTCGTGAGGAGGGGTGACAGCTGGATTAGAGGGTTAGACGAGCCATGAGAGCATGCCGACCAGGCCCGATCGACATTCACGACTCCCCAGCGGCGTGATCGCTGGCTCATAGGCTTCCGTGATGAGCATGGAGCGGGTTGGTGGGGATCAAGCG
>CAXTMS010000289.1:0-3631 GCA_964245345.1 uncultured Acetobacteraceae bacterium
GCCCCGGCCTGGCCCGAGGCGACGCCGTCGTCGCGGGAAGCGGGCCGGGTGGTCGCCCGGGCGCTGTCGCGCCTGGCCGAGGCGCTCGGGGAAGCGGAAGCCGAGCTCGGCTGGATCGACGCCCAGGCCGGCGACGGCGACCACGGCCAGGGCATGGCACGCGGCGCGCGCGCCGCCGCCTCGGCAGCCGCCGAGGCCGAGGCGGGAGGCGCCGGTGCCGCAAGTGTATTGGCGGCGGCCTCGGACGCCTGGGCCGACCGTGCCGGCGGCGCGTCGGGGGCGATCTGGGGGCTCGGGCTGCGTGCGGCGAGCCGGGTCCTGGACGACCGCCTCGCGCCCACCCCGGACCAGGTCGGCCGGGCCGCGACCGGGGCGCTGGAGGCCGTCATGCGTCTGGGCGGCGCGCATCCCGGCGACAAGACCCTGGTCGACGCGCTGGCGCCGTTCGCGCGCACGCTGTCGGAGCGGATCCGGGAGGCAAGGCCGCTCCGCGACGCCTGGACGGAGGCCGCGGACGCAGCCTCCAGGGGTGCCGAGGCCACGGCGTTGCTTCTGCCGCGGCTCGGCCGCGCCCGGCTGCACGGCGAGCGCAGCCGGGGGCTGCGCGATGCCGGGGCGGTATCCCTTGCCATGGCCGCGCAGGCGGCTGGAGATCGAGAGCCATGACCGACACCACCCTTCGCATCGTGATCGGCTGCGACGAGGCCGGGATGCGCTTCCGCGACGCGCTGAAGGCAGACCTGCAGAAGCATCCCGGCGTGTCGGAGGTCACCGATGTCGGCGTCACCGACGACGACGGCACCGACTACCCGCACATCGCGGTGCGGGCGGCGCGCCTGGTGGCGGATGGCAAGGCGGACCGGGCGCTGCTGATCTGCGGCACCGGCCTCGGCGTCGCGATCAGCGCCAACAAGGTTCCAGGAATCCGCGCGGTGACCGCGCACGACACCTATTCGGTGCAGCGCGCGATCCTGAGCAACGACGCCCAGGTGCTGTGCGTCGGCGAGCGGGTGATCGGCGTGGAGCTGGCGCGGGTGCTGGTCGCCGAATGGCTGAAGCACCGGTTCGACCCCGCCTCGCGCTCGGCGGACAAGGTGGCGGCGATCAGCAGCTACGAGACGGGCGCAGCCTGAGCACGCCCGTGCCGGCCCGGAGCCGGATCGTCGGCGTCAGCCTCAAGATGTACATGGGTCTGGCGGCCACACGGAGCTGGATGGAACAACTCCGGGCGCTTCCGCCGGCCGACGTCGAGCTGTTCGTGATCCCGTCCTTCCTGTCGCTGCACGACGCGCGCGAGATCCTGGCGGGAACTGCGATCGCGCTCGGCGCGCAGGACCTGTTCTGGGAGGATGCGGGTTCCTACACAGGCGAGGTGTCGGCGCCGATGCTGGCGGAAGCCGGGTGCCGCTTCGTCGAGGTCGGGCATGCCGAGCGGCGGCGGCTGTTCGGGGAAACCGACCAGATCGTCGGAGCGAAGCTGCGTGCCGCAATGCGGGCGGGGCTGGTTCCGGTGCTGTGCGTGGGCGAGCCGGAACGCGTCGATCCGGCCGGGGCGGCCGAAGCCTGCCTGGGCCAGTTCGACGCCGCGACGCGGGGCGTGGATCCCCGTGCCGAGATGCTGGTGGCCTGGGAACCGGTCTGGGCGATCGGCGCCGCGAAGCCGGCTCCGCCTGACTACATCGTGGCGGTCGCCGAGGCGCTCCGCGCCGGGCTGGCGGCCTGGCCGTCGGCGCGGCTGATCTATGGCGGCAGCGCCGGCCCTGGGCTGCTGCACCGGATCGGCGTTTCGGTCGACGGCCTGTTCCTGGGCCGGTTCGCGCACGACGTCGACGCTCTGCGACGCATCCTCGCCGAAGCCGGTGCCGCGGGCCCCTGACTTGCGGGGGTTCCGGCTGTGCCGTTGCCCGCGAAACAATGTTGCGCGCAACCCCGGCTTCGCGATTGTTTCGGGTTGACGGATGCCGTGTTGCAACATCAAGCTGGAACCAACGCTTGATGCAGGAGCCGGAATGACCGTCGCATTGTCGCAGGACGCGAAACAGGACCTTCTGGAACGCGGCTATTCCCGCCGCCACTTCGGACGGATCTCGGCCCTGCTGGGCATGCAGGCGGTCGCCGCGGCGGGCGGCCTGTCCGTGTCCCGCAGCGTGGCGCAGGCGGCGACCACCATCACCGGCGCAGCGAGAAAGCCGGACCTGCAGGGCATGGTGCGGATCGGCAGCAACGAGTGCTGGACCGGGCCGTTCCCGGCCGCTGCGGCGGCGGGCGCCGCCACGGTGCGAGCCGGCAACCGCTACGAGCCGGGCGACCTGCGGCAGCAGCTGATCGACAACGTGTCGACGGTGGAAGGAGTGCCGGCCAGCCACATCCTGCCCTGGCCCGGCTCCAGCGACCCGCTGGCGCGCGCGGTGGTGACCTTCTGCTCGCCGACGCGCGGGCTGGTGACGGCGGACCCGACCTACGAGGAAGCGTGGGCGGTGGGCAAGTGGCTCAACGTCAAGGTGAGCAAGGTGCCGTTGCGGCCGGAGAACCGCTACGCCACGGATGTCCGGGCGATGCTGGCGGCCGACAACAAGGCCGGCGTGTACTACGTGTGCTCGCCGAACAACCCGACCGGGACGGTCACCCCAATCGCCGACATCGCCTGGCTGGTCGAGAACAAGCCGGCCGGCTCGATCGTGCTGGTGGACGAGGCCTACCTGCACTTCGCCGGCACCCCGAGTGCGGCCTACCTGGCGGCGCAGGGCAAGGACGTCGTGGTGCTGCGCACCTTTTCCAAGATCTTCGGCATGGCCGGGCTGCGGCTGGGGCTCAGCATGGCCCGCCCCGACCTTCATGACCGGATGATGCGCTACGACGGGGAGATGCAGAGCGGCGCGCTGTCGGTGGTGGCGCTGGCGACCGGCGGCACCGCCCTGCTGCAGGCGGACGAGATCGTCGCCCGGCGACGGGAGATGGTCGCCGTGCGCGAGCGGACCTTTGCGCACCTGCAGCAACGCGGGATCAGGTACCTGCCCAGCGACGCCAACATGTTCATGGTCGACTGGCGCAGGCCGGCGCCCGAGATGAAGGCAGCGTTTGCAGCGGAGAAGATCGACATCGGCCGCAGCTGGGCGATCTGGCCGACCCGCTCGCGCATCACCGTGGGCTCCGCCGACGACATGCGGGGCTTCTGCGCGGCGGTGGACCGGATCACGGCCTGAACACGGCGTCCCGCAGCGTCGCTCGGATCAGCTCCGGTCGGTCGGAAGGACCGACACGTAGCGGCGAAGCGCCGCCTGCATCGCCACCCGGCTCGCATCCGCCGGAGGACCATGTTTACCAACCGATGCGGTGAACATGCTTGCCATGGTGCTACCGAGCACTGCTTGGCCCTCCGTGGCTTTCGCAGCTGACGGACGCGCGACAGCGTGCTGCCCCGCTGGGTCTTGGTCCGTTGCTAGCGGCCGACCGAGCCCAGGTGGCGCAGGAGCGTCTCGTTGCCGCCCGGCGTCTGCACCGCCATGACCCGGCACGGCCCGGCACCGGCCAGCAAGGAGAAGTGCACCGCCGCGTCGAGGCGCTCGATCGCATCCAGCGTCGCGCTGCCGCCCAGCGCCAGCATGGGAACGAAGCCGTAGCACTGGCCAAG
>CAXTMS010000290.1:0-3612 GCA_964245345.1 uncultured Acetobacteraceae bacterium
CGGCCGGTGGCGGTGATCGCCATCTGGAACGAGGTGTGCACCCGGTCGGTCTCGGGGTTGATCTCCTCCACCAGCGCGTCGGCATAGGTGCTCTTGAGCTTGGACAGCTGGCGCCATTCCAGGATGCGCGCCGGCAGCTCGTGCCCCTGCTCGGCCAGGCCCTGCAGCACGAAGGAGTCGGTGCCCCAGGCGCCGGTCTTCATCCGCTTGCCGCCGGGAAGCTTCATCTCGTCGAACAGCACCTCGCCCAGCTGCTTCGCCGAGCCGAGGTTGAAGGCGCGGCCGGCCAGCACGTGGATGTCCTTTTCCATCACCGCCATGCGGGCGGTGAAGTCGACCGACATGCGCTGCAGCTCGGCCTTGTCCACCGAGATCCCGGCCCGCTCCATGGTGGCCAGCACCCGCACCAGCGGCCGTTCCAGCTGCTCGTACAGCGCCAGCGCGCGGCTGGTGCGCAGCTGCGGGTGCAGCACCTGCCACAGCCGCAGCGTGACGTCGGCATCCTCGGCGGCATACTCGGTGGCGCGCGGCAGCGGCACCCGGCCGAACGGGATGCGGTTGCGCCCGGTGCCGGTGACCTGGTCGTAGGTGATGGGGGTGTGGCCGAGGTGGCGCGCCGCCAGCTCGTCCATGCCGTGCCCGTGCAGCCCGGCCCCCTGGGCGTAGGAGATCAGCATGGTGTCGTCGATCGGGCCGATCGGGCCCCGGAGGATGCCGCGCCCGGCGCGTTCGAGGACGGCCAGGTCGAACTTGGCGTTCTGGAACACCTTGAGCACGCCGGGATCGGCGAACAGCGGCGCCACGATCTCCAGCGCCGCGCCGGCCTCTAGCTGGGTTCCGACCGGATGCTCCAGGTCGCCCTCGTGCCGCAGCGGCACGTAGCAGGCATGGCCCGGGGCGGTGGCCAGAGAGAAGCCGACCATGTTGGCGCGCAGCGGGTCGAGCCCGTCGGTTTCGGTGTCCACCGCGCACACCCCGGCGCGGATGGCGTCCGCAACCCACCCGGCCAGCACCGCCGCCTCGGTCACGCAGTCGTAGCCGGAGAACGGCGCGTCGTGCCCGGGGATCAGGTCCGGCGCCGTGCCGGACGATGCAGCCGTCGCGGCACCGGCCGCCGCCGGCTCGGGCGCTTCCATCGACAAGCGCTCGGCGACGGAGCGGAAGCCCATCGTGCCCAGCCAGGCGCCGAGCCGGGCATGGTCCGGCGTGGTGAAGGCGAGCTCTGCCACCGGCAGCGGCAGCGGCGCGTCGTGGCGCAGGATCACCAGCTCGCGCGACATCCGCGCCGCCGCCTCGTGCGCCTCGAGCGCGTCGCGCCGCTTGGACGGCTTCATCTTGCCGGCCTTCAACGCCTGGTAGATGCCGTCGAGGTCGCCGTATTCCAGAACCAGGCCGCTCGCGATCTTGGGCCCGATGCCCGGCACGCCGGGCACGTTGTCGACGCTGTCGCCCATCAGCGCCTGCACCTCGATCACCTTGTCGGGGCCCACGCCGAAGCGCTCGCGCACCTCGGCCTCGCCGATCGGCTTCTGCTTGATCGGGTCCAGCATGTCGATGCCGGGCCGGATCAGCTGCATCAGGTCCTTGTCCGACGACACCACCGTGCAGCGCCCGCCGCCGGCGGCGACGGTGCAGGCATAGGCGGCGATCAGGTCGTCCGCTTCCCAGCCCGCCAGCTCCACCGCCGGCACGCCGAACGCGGCGGTGGCGTCCCGCACCAGCGCGAACTGCGGCACCAGCTCCGGCGGCGGCTCCGGGCGCTGCGCCTTGTACTGGGCGTACATCTCGTTGCGGAAGGTGACGCGGCCGGCGTCGAAGATCACCGCGAGGTGGGTGCCGACGTGGTTCTGCAGGAAGCGGGCCAGCATGTTGGTGAAGCCGAACACGGCGTTCACCGGCGTTCCGTCCCGCCGCGTCATCGGCGGCAGGGCGTGGAAGGCGCGGAAGATGAAGCCCGAGCCGTCGATCAGCACCAGGTGGATGTCGGCGTAGCGCGCTGGGTCGTCAGCCCCGGCGTCCGGCGCCACGACGGGGTCGCCGGCCTCCGCGAGCGGCAGGTCGAGCAGGTCGTCGGGACCGGTCAATGCGAGTCGTCGCCGTCGCCGGTGCCGGGCGCCAGCACGAAGACGCGCGAGCACCACGGGCAATAGGTCTGCTGCTCGACGATGCGCAGCCACACCCGGGGATGGCCCAGCGCCCCCGCGCCGCCGTCGCAGCTCACCACCCGGCTGGTCACGGTCAGGGTCTCGATCGCCTCCGGCCCGAGCTGTGGGGTGGGTGTGGATGCGCCGAACGGCATTCTGTCGCCTTGCATGTGGCCGGGATGAAGACGGGATGATACGCAGGACCGTCCCGCTTTGGAACCTCCGTCCCATTCCCAAGACACCGACCGCTTCAAGCGTTCCCGCGCTGCGCCTGCTCCGCTCGGCGGCCGCCGCCCTGCTTCTGGCCGGCTGCATGGCGATGCCGCCGCATCCGCCGCGCGTGTCGGCGGACGCGGCACGACACGCGGCCGACCGCCGCCTGGTGCCGGCCGACCTCCGCTTCACCCTGTCCGACGGCGCGGTGCTGCCGGCGCGGGTGTGGCGGGCGCAGGGGCCGGAACGCGCGGTGGTGCTGGCGCTGCACGGCTTCAACGACAGCCGCGACGCGTGGGAGCTGCCGGCGCCGGTGCTGGCGGCGCGCGGCATCACCGTGTACGGGCCCGACCAGCGCGGCTTCGGCCAGGCGCCGATGCGCGGACGCTGGGCCGGCACCGACCGCATGGTGCAGGACGCGGCCGAGCTGGCGCGCCTGGTGGCGGCGCGCGAGCCCGGGGTGCCGTTGTTCCTCCTGGGGGAAAGCATGGGCGGGGCGATCCTGATGTGCCTCGCCGCGCGCCCCGACGCGCCGCCGGTCGCCGGCACGATCCTGCTGGCGCCGGCGGTGTGGGGCCGCGACGAGATGAGCCCGCTGCTGACGGTGTCGTTGTGGACCGCGGCGACGCTGCTGCCCGACTGGGAGCTGACCGGCAACGAGCTGCCGCTGCACATCGTGGCGACCGACAACCGCGACGCGCTGTACCGGCTTGCCTACGACCCCCTGACCCTGCGCGCCACCCGCGTTTCCAGCCTGCGCGGGCTGGTGGACCTGATGGGGCGGGCCCAGGACTCCGTGTCGCGGATGCGTGGCCCGGTGCTGATCGCCTATGGCGGCCGCGACCAGCTGGTGCCGGCACGGGCGACCGCCGCCGCCTGGACACACCTGCCGGACACCGTGCGGCGCAGCTTCTATCCGGCCGGCTACCACCTGTTGACGCGCGACCGCGACCGCGCCTCGGTGATGGACGACATCGCGTCCTGGATCCTGACCCCGGACCTGCCCTTGCCGTCCGGCGGCGAGATCGCGGCGGCCACATGGATGGCGGACGGGGGATGGGACGGCACCGTGCCGGTCTGGCTGCCGTCGAGGCTGGACGGGCTGGCCGACCGATCGTCCGGTCCCTGACCTGTCGGAGGGCACCGGCAATTTGAAGGGCACTGGAAATGCCCGGCGCTTCGGGCTATGCAGCCGGAGCCGGACCCGTAGCTCAGCTGGATAGAGCGTCGCCCTCCGAAGGCGAAGGCCGAAGGT
>CAXTMS010000291.1:0-3608 GCA_964245345.1 uncultured Acetobacteraceae bacterium
GGTGTTCCTGAACAAGGTCGACCTGGTGGACGACCCCGAGCTGCTCGAGCTGGTGTAGATCTAGGTGCTCGACCTAAAATAAAAAAAAAAATTCCCCGGCGACGACATCCCGGTGATCAAGGGCTCGGCCCTCGTCACCCTGGAGAACGGCGACGTGGCGCTCGGCGAGAACGCCGTGCTGGAGCTGATGGAGGCGGTGGACTCCTACATCCCGCAGCCCGATCGCCCGATCGACCGCCCGTTCCTGATGCCGATCGAGGACGTGTTCTCGATCTCCGGCCGCGGCACCGTGGTGACCGGCCGCGTCGAGCGCGGCGTGGTCAACGTGGGCGAGGAGGTCGAGATCGTCGGCATCAAGACCACGGTGAAGACCACCGTCACCGGCGTCGAGATGTTCCGCAAGCTGCTCGACCGCGGGCAAGCCGGCGACAACATCGGCGCGCTGCTTCGCGGCACCAAGCGCGAGGACGTGGAGCGCGGCCAGGTGCTGGCGAAGCCGGGCTCGATCACCCCGCACACCAAGTTCAAGGCCGAGGCCTACATCCTCACCAAGGAGGAGGGCGGCCGCCACACGCCGTTCTTCACCAACTACCGTCCGCAGTTCTACTTCCGGACCACGGACGTGACCGGCGTGGTGCAGCTTCCCGAGGGCACCGAGATGGTGATGCCGGGCGACAACATCTCGATGGACGTCGAGCTGA
The DNA here is from genome assembly GCA_964245345.1 of uncultured Acetobacteraceae bacterium. Lineage (GTDB taxonomy): Bacteria > Pseudomonadota > Alphaproteobacteria > Acetobacterales > Acetobacteraceae > Lichenicola. The sequence continues at coordinate 702 of CAXTMS010000291.1, forward strand.
TCGCGCCGATCGCCATGGACGAGGGCCTGCGCTTCGCCATCCGCGAGGGCGGCCGCACCGTCGGCGCCGGCGTGGTGGCGTCGATCCAGGCGTAACGACGAGCACAGGACGGCCCCGAACCGAAGTTGGACTGAGTTACCATGGACAACCAGAACATCCGCATTCGCCTGAAGGCGTACGATCACCGCGTGCTGGACAACAGCACGAAGGAGATCGTGAACACGGCGAAGCGTACGGGTGCGCGGGTTCGGGGTCCCATCCCGCTGCCGACGCATATCGAGAAGTTCACCGTCAACCGGTCGCCGCACGTGGACAAGAAGAGCCGCGAGCAGTTCGAGATCCGGACCCATCGCCGGCTGCTCGACATCGTGGAGCCGACGCCGCAGACCGTGGACGCCCTCATGAAGCTCGACCTCGCCGCCGGCGTGGACGTCGAGATCAAGCTGTAAGGCCGCCCAGTGATGCGAACCGGATTGATCGCGAAGAAGCTGGGCATGTCCCGGATCTTCAGGGACGACGGCACCCACGTGCCGGTGACGGTCCTGCACCTGGATGGGGTGCAGGTGGTGGACACACGCACCGTCGAGCGCGACGGGTACTCGGCCGTGCAGCTCGGCATCGGCACGCCCAAGGTGAAGAACGTGTCCAAGCCGAACCGCGGGCACTTCGCCCGGGTCAAGGTGGAGCCGAAGCGCAAGCTGGCCGAGTTTCGCGTCGCCGCCGACGCGGTGCTGGAGGCCGGCGCCACCCTGTCCGCCGCCCATTTCGTGGTCGGGCAGAAGGTGGACGTCACCGGCACCAGCAAGGGCAAGGGCTTCGCCGGCGGCATGAAGCGCTGGAACTTCCGCGGCCTGGAAGCCTCGCACGGCGTGTCGGTCAGCCACCGTTCGCTGGGCTCAACCGGCAACCGGCAGGATCCGGGCCGCACCTTCAAGAACAAGAAGATGCCGGGCCATCTCGGCCAGGAGCGCGTCACCACCCTCAACCTCGAGGTGGCGCTGGTGGACGTGGAGAAGAACCTGCTGATGATCCGGGGCGCCATTCCCGGCGGCAAGAACGGCTTCGTGCTGGTGCGCGACGCGGTGAAGAAGCCGCGCCACGCCGATGCGCCGTATCCGGCGGCTTTCGCGGCAGCCGGCTGAGGACAAGGGCAATGGACGTCGACATCAGGACTCTCGACAATAGCAGTGCCGGCTCCGCCAGCCTGCCGGACGAGATCTTCGCCACCACGCCGCGCAGCGACATCATGGCGCGCGTGGTGCAGTGGCAGCTGGCCAAGCGCCGCGCCGGCACGCACAAGGTCAAGGGCATGGGCGAGGTGTCCGGCACCACGCGCAAGCCGTACAAGCAGAAGGGCACCGGCAACGCCCGCCAGGGCTCGCTGCGGGCGCCGCAGTTCCGCACCGGCGGCGCGGTGCACGGTCCGGTGGTGCGCAGCCACGCCTTCGACCTGCCCAAGAAGGTGCGTCGCCTCGGCCTGATCTCGGCGCTGTCGCAGAAGCTCGCCGACGGCAAGCTGGTGGTGCTGGAGGAGGCGACTGGCCTTGTGCGCACCGCCGAGTTGGCGGCGAAGCTGAAGGTGCTGGGCTGGAGCTCGGCGCTGATCGTCGACGGGACCGTGGACGAGGGCTTCCTGCGCGCGGCGCGCAACATCCCCAAGATCGACGTGCTGCCCTCGGTCGGCGCCAACGTCTACGACATCCTCAACCACGACGTGCTGGCGATCACCCGCGCCGGGGTCGAGGGCCTGAAGGAGCGCCTGGCATGACCGACATCCTGGCCCTGCGCGGCCAAGCGGCGCGCATGTCGCGCGAGGCGATGTACGACATCGTGCGCGCCCCGGTGATCACCGAGAAGGCGACCGCGCTGTCGGAAAAGAACCAGGTGGTGTTCCGGGTGGCGATCGACGCCAACAAGCTGCAGATCAAGGCGGCGGTCGAAGGGCTGTTCGGGGTCAAGGTGCTGGGCGTGAACACGCTGGTGCAGAAGGGCAAGACCAAGCGCTTCCGCGGCCGTCCCGGCGTGCGGTCCGACGTGAAGAAGGCGTTCGTGCAGCTCGCGGAAGGTCAGTCGATCGACCTGTCCGCCCGGCTCAGCTGAGGCGGGGTAGAATTCGATGGCATTGAGGCATTTCAAGCCGGTCACGGCGTCGCTTCGCGGCACGGTCCTGATCGACCGCAGCGAGCTGTGGAAGGGCAAGCCGGTCAAGACCCTCACCGAGGGCAAGCACCGCACCGGCGGCCGCAACAACCACGGCCGCACCACCTCGTTCTTCCGCGGCGGCGGGCACAAGCAGACCTATCGCCATGTCGACTTCAAGCGTCGCAAGTTCGACGTGGTCGGCACGGTGGAGCGGCTGGAGTACGACCCGAACCGCACCGCGTTCATCGCCCTGGTGAAGTATGCCGACGGCGAGCTGGCGTACATCCTGGCGCCGCAGCGGATCAAGGCGGGCGACCAGATCGTCGCCGGTGCCCGCGTCGACATCAAGCCGGGCAACGCGATGCCGCTGGCGGCGATCCCGGTCGGCACCATCGTGCACAACATCGAGCTCAAGCAGGGCGCCGGCGGCAAGGTCGCGCGCTCGGCCGGCACCTACGCGCAGCTGGTCGGCAAGGACAGCGGCTACGCGCAGGTCAAGCTGCAGTCCGGCGAGCTGCGCGTGGTGCGCGGCGAGTGCATGGCGACGGTCGGCGCGGTGTCCAACCCCGACAACATGAACCAGAGCATCGGCAAGGCCGGTCGCGCGCGCTGGATGGGTCGCCGCCCGCACAACCGCGGCGTGGTGATGAACCCGGTCGACCATCCGCATGGCGGCGGCGAGGGCCGCACCTCGGGCGGTCGTCACCCGGTGACGCCGTGGGGCAAGCCGACCAAGGGCTACAAGACGCGCGTCAACAAGCGCAC
>CAXTMS010000292.1:0-3577 GCA_964245345.1 uncultured Acetobacteraceae bacterium
GGTGGGAGCTTGAACTTACGCCGCAGCAGGTGAAGGCGATCTACCTCGCTGGCTTGGCATGTGGTGCTAATGAAGCCGTGGCTTTTGAGCGAGGGCAGCCATCACCCGCCCGCCCGTTCGACAATCTGCGTGACTTGTTCCTGTTTGATCGGCAGTTCGGCGGCGTGAGTGACCTCAACGCGGAAGAGCGCGAAGAGTGGTGGGCGAGGTTCTGCAAGGCTATGGGGTCATGACCCGCACCGCCGTCGCAACCGAACTCCAGCGCCGCGAGCGCGCGGGGAAGCGTGGGGAGACGCCGCCGTAGGTGACGCCTGCCTCCAACACAGTCGCAAAAAGATACGACAGAACGTCACATTTTCCTTGAGGTGTGCGACGTTCTGTCGTAGTTTCTTCTTGTCCGCAGGCATTGGGGCCTCGGACACGGAGGAACAGAACGATGCCAGTCTGCATCGCACTGAACTTCCGGTGGAAGAAGCTGAAGGTCTCGCTCTACGTCACCTTCTACTTCTGACTGCCCACCGGGCCGGGGCTGCGCAAGCAGCCCCGTGCTCTGGAACCCTAGCAGACGGAGGACGGGATGGAACAGGAAACGATCACCCCGGGACGCGGCTCTGCCGAAAGCGCGGCGTGGTTCCGGGACAAGCTGGAAGCCTTGCAGATGAGCCAGTCCGGCCTAGCCCGGCTGATGATCGAGCGCGGCGACGACCGGCAGATGACGACGATCTTGCGCAGCCTGAGCCGCATGGCGAGTGGTGACGCGCGGGTGTCGGGCGAGATGCGGGCGTTGCTCGGGACGCTGGAAGGGAACGTGGGGAGATGAAGGAGAGCGAGTTTTGTCGCAACTGCGTCCACTGGAAGCCTCTCTTCACCGGAGAGGCTTGGGGCGTACGATCATTCGTGGATGCGCCGGCCGATGAGCAGGCTCGGATACGTGACCGATTGAGCGCCGTTCAAGACACCGACGATGCGGCAGACTTTCTGCAAGAAGAGTGCGGCTTGGGCTACGATGAGTCTTGGTCCGCCTCTAGTGCCAGCAACGACAATGGTGGCGTCCCAGGCAGCCCGGACTGGCCAGAATGGGGCGAATGCCTACGCACAGAATACGGGAAAGAGCACGCAAAAGGATCGCGCGCCCTTGCTATGGATGGGTCGCAATACATGGCGGTCCTGCGCTGCCACGCGGATTTTGGATGCAACCAGTTCGTGCAGATAGTGCCGTGACCACCCTCCTCCGCCTCGCCCAGCGCCACGCCGGCTGCCGCGAGACCGGCCTGCCGTGCGGCGATCCGCCGACGTGCGGGTGCGCGTTGGAGGCGGCGGTGGAGCGGGAGGATGGGACAATGATGGAAGAGAACGACCAGCAACAAGGATTCGATCCGCTATGAGACTCCTGCACTATTCCTCTAAGCCGCTTGGCACCTTGATGGCGCAGGAACAGGATGAAGGAGTTCGCACCTATGGAAAGCCGCGCGGTCTATGGGTGTCGGTTGAGGGCGAAGACGATTGGCGCTCTTGGTGTATCGTGGAAGACTACTATTGGCACCGCCTGACTCACGTCCACGAGATACGGCTCGCATTGGACGCACATGTGTTAATCGTTTCTGGCGAGAAGGAACTCGATGCTTTCCACGATAGCTTTGGTGCGGCGGATCAGCGGGATGATCCGGAAGCTTTTTTGTTTCAGGGAATTGACTGGCGGCGGGTCGCGGCCTTGTATCAAGGCATCGTCATCGCTCCCTATGTCTGGTCGCGACGCTTAAGTCTTCCCGTACATTGGTATTACACTTGGGACTGTGCCAGCGGCTGTATCTGGGATCCAGCGGCGATTAGCTCGGCTAAGCTAGTTGAAATTGCGCCGACCCCTGTTCTTGCGGTGCAAGAGACCCAAGAATGACAGACCTCGCCTTCGCTGCCGCCCTCCTCCGCGCCGCCGGCTGGACCGTGACGGAGCCACCAGCTGCCGAGATACCGCGCGTGGAGGTCGGGCAGGTGTGGCGGAGTCCGAAGCCGGGGGTGGAGGATCGGACGGTGCTGCGGATCGGGAACAGCAACAAGTACCCATGGGACCCGCGGGCTATCACGTTTACAACAGAAGCCCTGCTGAAGCAGCTGCACCACAATGTGTTGTCTGAAAGAGCATTTATCGCATGGGCCCGCAAGTCAGGCGCCCGGCCGGTGGAGGAATAGGCAACGTGAAGGGCAAGCTGGCGATCGTTATGTCCGTGGCCGCAATCGCCGTCAGCGGCATTACTTATCTGCCGCACGTGCTGTCTGCGCGCCCTTCAGAAGCGGAAAGGGAATGGGCAGCAAGTCCTGACTTCGCGTCCTTTTCCGTGAATGCCACGATCAGCCCTGACCGCCATTCATGCATCGTGGAATGGATCAAGCCACCTCCTGATAAGGAAATTCCCGAACAGTTGCGGCGTGCGGCGGCAATTTGCGCGCAGCCCACTCATGATGTGCATGTGCTAGAGGCGGGTCATCAGCCCGATCCTGAATGAGCGCCAGACGACGAGGATCCGGTGTTTGGACACGTAGAAGGTTGAAACGACGAAAGCCGCCGCCAGCCCGAAGGCCAGCGGCGTCTAGCTACTCAGTCGGCGCGACGTGCCGGATGAACACCGTCATGCCGTGCGGCACCTCGATGATCTGGACCGAGCCTTCCACCACGTGCTCAGCGCCGTAATGCTGAGTGTGGACAGCACCATCCGCGTCCTTGAACACGGAGGTGTGGCCGGTCGTTTCCAACTCAGGCATCGGTCAGGCCTTGGCGGGCGTCGCCGGAACCAGGCCGCCGGCCAAGTCATCGACCGACGCCTTCACCGCGGCGAACACTGCGGCTTCTGCCGGCAGCTTGAAGCCGGTCGCCGTCGCGATGTTGCCGAGCGCCACCAGCACCGCCTTGACGGTCGGGTTCTCGTTCTCGGCCTTGTCGAGCGCCACCTGCAGCTCGTCGATCTTCTTGTCGGCGTCCGCGTCGTAGGTGTGCACGTCGTTGTCGACCGTGGTGCTGATGCCGGTCAGGCGGCCGGCCGCTGCGATGGCGACGACGCTTTCCAGCGTGCTGATGACGGCGGCGACGGTGGGGTTCACGGTCGGGGTCGTGGTGCTGCTCATGGGTGTTCTCCGGTGCCGGGCTGTGCCGGCGGGTTGATGGTGGGAGGAAGCTTCTGTGGGATCTTGAGGGCAGTCAGCCCGCCCATCAGAAACATGCCGATCAGCTGCTCGCCGATCGGCCTGTTGGGAAACGCGAGGTGCAGCCCGTAGGCGGTGATCGCCATCACCAGCAGCACCACCCCAAGGATGTTGCTGCTGGTCATGTGCGGGATGCGCAGGCGGGTCATCCCCGGTTCGTCCCGCGGAACAGCTGCCACAGGAGCCAGCCGACGATCGGCACGGCGCAGATGGCGAGGATCACGCTGCCATCCCTTCCATGTCCGCTTCGCCCTGCGCGACGTTCAGGTTCGCCGGTGTCAGGCCAGTCTTCTCGACCCAGTTGCGGTCGATCAGGGCGTAGACCTCGTCGCAGGACTGGCGGAACCCGGCAGTCGTCATGGTAAAGGCCATGCCCCAGCTG
>CAXTMS010000293.1:0-3539 GCA_964245345.1 uncultured Acetobacteraceae bacterium
GGTGATGATCACCCGGCCGCCGAACGCCTTGATCGCCGGATCGACCGAATGGTAGCGCTCGGTCCACTTCGCGTTCTCGACCGTGCGGATCTTCGACCACAGCCGCACCGTGTCCGCGCGCTGTGCCCGCTCCGGGGCATAGGAGCGCACGTGGTGCCACTCGCCGTCCTGCAGCGCCACCGCCACGATGTACATGATGGAATGATCCAGGGTCTCGCGCGACGCCTTGGGGTCGAACTTCTGCGGGTCGTTGGAGCCGGTGCCGATCACGTAGTGGGTGTGGTGCGAGGTTTCGATCAGGATGTCCTTCACCTGATCCCAGTCCTGCACCTGCTTGCCCAGGCGGAAGCACAGGTCGATCAGCGCCTGGCTCTGGTATTCGGCCGAGTGCTCCTTGGTATAGGTGTCGAGGATCGCCCGCTTCGCCTCGCCAGCTGCCGGCAGCGGCACCTTGTACTGCGCGCCCTTGCCGCCCAGCATCCAGGCGATGAAGCCGTCCTCGCCCTCGTAGATCGGAGACGGCGCGCCCTCGCCGCGCATCGCCCGGTCCACCGCCTCGACCGCCAGCTTGCCGGCATGGCTGGGCGCGAACGCCTTCCACGACGAGATCTCGCCCTTGCGCGACTGCCGGGTGGCGGTGGTCACGTGCAGCGCCTGCTGCACCGCCTGGAACACGACCTCCGCCGGATGGCCCAGCATGGCGCCGATCCCGGCCGCCGCCGACGGCCCCAGATGCGCCACGTGGTCGATCTTGTGCTCGTGCAGGCAGATGGCGCGCACCAGGTCGACCTGGATCTCGTAGCCGGTGGCGAGCCCGCGCAGCAGCCGGGCGCCGTCGCAACCAACCTGCTGCGCCACCGCCAGGATCGGCGGGATGTTGTCGCCCGGATGCGAATATTCCGCCGCCAGGAAGGTGTCGTGGTAGTCCAGCTCGCGCACCGCGGTGCCGTTGGCCCAGGCGGCCCACTCGGCATGCACGCGCGTCTCGGGGCCGCAGCCGAACACGGCGGCGCCGCCAGGATGCGGGTGCGCCAGCGCCTGGTCTCGCGCGGTGACCACCGGGTGGCGGTTCACCGAGGCGATCGCCACCGACGCGTTGTCGATGATCCGGTTGACGATCATCTCGGCAACCTCGTCCTCGACCGGCACCGGATCGACCGCCACCTGCGCGATCTTCCATGCCAGCTGCTCCTCGCGCGGCAGGCGGTCGCTCTCGGGATGAACGGAAACGTCGTGGATAATCATGCAGCCTCTTTCGCGGTGCCGCCTGCGGCGTCAGGACGGGATCCTCAGGTCGCCACTATCGGCAAGTTCCGCGACGGTATAAATAGCCCTGTTGCTAATTCGTGCTGACTCGTGGCCGGAAGCTTGCGGATGTTGCGAACGGGCGCCAAGCCGAAGATGTTTGTCGGTGAGCGCATTCGCCGCTTGCGCGAGTCGCGGCGGATCAGCCAGGCAGCCCTGGCGCGGGCGATCGGGCTTTCGCCCAGCTACTTGAGCCAGATCGAGTGCGACCAGCGACCCTTGCCGCGCCCGATCATGCTTCGCCTGGCAGAACACCTCGACGTGGAACTTTCGGTGTTCGAGAAGAGCGAGGCGATGCGCCTCGTGCACGATTTCCACGAGGCGACCGCGGATCCGATCTTCGGCGACCAGGCGATCAGCCTTGCGGAAGCGCACGCGATCGTCCAGGTGGCGCCGGTCGTCGCCGAGCGTTTCATCACCCTGTACCGCACGTTCCGTGCTCGCATCGAGCAGAGCGACGCGGGGAGCGAGGATCCGTCGCGTGTTCCAGCTCTCGGTTCGGTCTATGAGGAAGTGCGGGACTGGGTCCAGAACCATCGCAACCACTTCGCAGGACTGGACCATGCGGCGGAAGCCCTGGCCGAACGCGAAGGGTTCGGCGGCACGGGACTGTATGCGGATCTTGTCAGGTATCTCCACAACAGGCACGGCATCACCGTTGGCGGCGATTCCACCTTGCTCGGTCAGGGAACGGTCTGGAAGCTGAATCGAGCAACTCGCACCCTGGCTCTGGCCGAGGACGCGTCGGTGGAGAGCCAGGTCTTCTGGATGGGCCATATCGTGGCGCAACTGGAACAAAAGCGCGAGATCGAGCGGGTGCTCAAACGCACGCCGTTGTCGACCCGGGAGGCGGGCGCACTAGCGCGGGTCGGCCTCGCCAACTATTTCGCCGGCGCCCTGATGATGCCCTATGTCCGGTTTCTTGAGGAGGCCCGAGCGGTCCGCTACGACGTGGCGCGGCTGCAGCGGCGGTTCGGCGCCAGCTTCGAGCAGGTCTGCCACCGCCTCAGCACCATGCAGCGGCCCGGCATGCCGGGCGTACCCTTCTTCTTCCTCAAGACGGACATAGCCGGCAACGTGCTGAAGCGCTCGTCGGCCACGCGCTTCCGGTTCTCCCGCTTCGGCGGTCCATGTCCGCTGTGGAACGTTTACGGCGCCTTCGCGCGGCCCGGCGAAACGTTGGTACAACTCGCCCGCACACCTGACGACGTAACCTATCTGAACATCGCGCGAACCGTCGGTCGAAGCGACAGCGCCTACCTGAGCCGGCCACGGTCCGTCGCCGTGGTGCTCGGCTGCGAGATCGCCTATGCGTCGCTTACTGTCTATTCGGTCGGGTTGGACTTGACCAACCCGGCGGCTGCGGTACCGATCGGGCCTGGCTGCCGATCCTGCGAACGAAGCGATTGTCGTCATCGTGCCGTCCCGCCGGTCAACCTCCAGGTCGATGTCGGTTCGGGCGAACGGGGCGTCGTGCCCTACAAGATATTGAATTGATCCGCAGGATCAGTGCGGTAAAACCCGGAAAGACTGGCGCCGTTCCGCCAGCGGCAATGAAGCTGCCAATCAGCATTGAACTTGATTCCTAGAAGGCGTCATGCCCTTTCATCAGGGCCACGGCGTGCCTGAGCATGTACCCGATGAAGGCGACGACGTGGACGCTAGCCAGGGTTGCGGCGTAGCGCTCGTCGTCCTTGACCAGCCGGCGGCAGCGTGTGCTCCAGGCGAAAGATTGGTCGATAACCCGGCGTCGGTGCAGCAGGACGAAGTCGCGCTTCACGCTTGGCAGCTTGACGACATGCAGCGCGACGCCCCCGGCCGCAGCCTTTGCAGCTGTCTCTCCGGTGCACCCCTGATCAACGTAGGCAAGCCCGATGCAGTCGCCGGTTACGTCCTGGACATCGGCGGCAAGGCGCTTGACTGCGATCCGGTCGCCGACATCAGCCGGAATGACGTAGAGGACGAGCCGGCTAGCGTCCGCAGAGCGTAGCGCTGAACATACGCCGCTCGTCCGCATCCTCTATGCCGGTTGTCGTGGCCTCCACCTGGGACCCGCTGGCATCGTGACGCCATGCTCGGTCCAGCTCGCGCTTGAACCAAGCCTCGATGAGCCGGGCCATCTCGTTCTCGTCAGCCATGACGATCTCTGTCCACAACCCGTCGATCCTGGTGGCATTGCAGCCGCAAGGAACCGGGCAACAGTGGGATCGCGAGGCCGTAGTCCCCGCACCACG
>CAXTMS010000294.1:0-3504 GCA_964245345.1 uncultured Acetobacteraceae bacterium
GAACGAGCGGTGGTCGGGCAGGCGGGATTCGAACCCACGACCCCCAGTCCCCCAGACTGATGCGCTACCAGGCTGCGCTACTGCCCGCTTGCCGTTCGGATGCGGGGTGTAGCAGCCTGTTCCGACGACTGCAATCCGGCGGCGACAGGCGCGTCCGGCGACGGGCCCGGTTGAACAGCCACTCAGATCGGCAGGCGTTCGCGGATCAGCTCGAGTTCGCCTAGCACGGTGATCAGCGCATGGCGCAGGCGACGGGCCTCTATTTCCAGCTCGTCGGCCTCGACGACCGGAGGCGGGACTGGAGGATCGGATCTCTCCGCGTTTGGGGGCGCCGGAATGTGCTGCACCGGTGCGGGCTGCGGCACCGGATCGTCGTCGCCGCGGTCTGCCACGTCCGGCGGCGGCAGGTCGCCCAGCAAGGTGCCGTCACCTTCGCGCAGCAAACGCTGCACGCCCTTGATGGTGTAGCCCTGGATGTACAACAGGTCCGAGATGCGGCGCAGGAGGGCGATGTCGTCAGGCCGGTAGTAGCGCCGGCCGCCGCCGCGTTTCAGCGGCTTGACCTGGGGGAACCGCGTTTCCCAGAACCGGAGCACATGCTGCGGGATGTGAAGGTCATCCGCCACCTCGCTGATGGTGCGGAAGGCGGACGGGCTTTTCTTGAGCCGTCCGGCCCGGTCCGGCGATGGATGATCGCGAGGCTCGTCGTCCTGCCCGTACCCGTCTTCGTCCGGGTCGGGATCCCAGCCGCCACCCTGGCTCATGCGGCGTCGTCCTCGCCGTTCGGCTCCTGACCGTTGACGCGCGCCTTCAACACCTGGCTTGGACGGAACACGAGCACCGACCGGGGCAGGATCGGCACCTCGAGGCCGGTCTTCGGGTTCCGGCCGATCCGGCGACCCTTCTGCCTGACCGAAAAGGTGCCGAAGCCGCTGATCTTGACCGGATCCCCGGCAGCCAGGGCCAGGGCCAGCTGCTCCAGCACCGCTTCCAGCAACGCCGCCGACTCGTTCCGTGACAAGCCCACCTGGGTGTAGATGTGCTCCGCCAAGCTGGCTCTCGTCACGGTGCTCATGACGCGACCGTAAGCACGGCTGCAACAACCGTCAAACCAACGTTTGCCGACGCTTGTATTTCATCACGCTTCTGACGCTGGCTTCCAACCGCTTGCTTTTGCAGCAAAAACGTTAGGAATCAATACTGCCGCGGATTGATTTATGGATGCTGTCGCCGGGTTCGAAGGGCGCGACGGGCCGGAGGTGTCTCCTGAACGCTACAGCCCGCGCCTACAGGCGGAGCAGCGCCGAACCCCAGGTGAGGCCGCCGCCCAGCGCCTCCATCAGCACCAGGTCGCCCGGCCGGATACGGCCATCGTCGACGGCCTCGGCGAATGCGAGCGGGATGGACGCCGCCGAAGTGTTGGCATGGCGATCCACCGTGACGACCACGCGTTCCGGCGGCAGGCCGAGCTTTCGACCCATCCCGTCGATGATCCGCTTGTTGGCCTGGTGCGGCACCAGCCAGTCGACGTCGGCATAGGCAAGCCCGTTGGCCGCCAGCGCCTCGTCCACCGCCCCGGCCAGTTTGGACACGGCGTGGCGGAAGATCTCGCGGCCGTTCATGCGCAGGTGACCGGTGGTCTCGTCCCGGCCTGCCCAGCCGTCGACATAGAGAAGGTCGCCGGTGCTTCCTTCCGAATGCAGGTGGGTCGACAACAGCCCGCGTCCGTCCGCAGGGCCGGCTCGCATCACCACTGCACCGGCGCCGTCGCCGAACAGCACGCAGGTGGCACGGTCCTGCCAGTCCAGCAGGCGCGAGAACACCTCCGCCCCGATCACCAGCACGGTCCGGGCCTGACCGGACCGGATCAACGCGTCGGTCACCGACAACGCATAGATGAAGCCGCTGCACGCCGCGGACAGGTCGAAGGCGAAGCCGCCGGTCATGCCGAGTGCCGCCTGCACCCGAACGGCCGTCGCCGGGAATGGCTGGTCCGGGGTGCTGGTGGCGAGCAGGATGGCATCCACCTCGCCGGCCTCGATCCCGGCGGCCGACAGCGCCCGGCGTGCCGCCGCGGCGGCCATGAAGGCGCACGTCTCGTGCGGGGCAGCGAGATAGCGTTGCCCGATTCCGGTACGCTCGCGGATCCACTCGTCCGAGGTGTCGACCCTGCGGGCAAGCTCGTCGTTGCTCACCACCCGTTGGGGAAGATAGGTGCCGGCGCCGAGAAAGGTGGAGCGGAACGACATGAAGGTCCGTCGATCTGTTGTGCGACTAGCGGAAAGGCAATTGTGCTGGAAGAAGGTGTCGCCGGTCCTGCTCAGCCCATGGCCGCAAGGCGGCCGGTTGCGGCAACGTTGTCTGCCGGTTCCGCAGGATCGAGTCCCTGCATGGCGGCGGTCAAGGACAGGTCGGCTCCGACGGCGACCGGTTCCGGCGCCTCGGTGGATTCCGGCTTGGCACCGAGCCCGGCCACGCCCGCGCGTATCCGGTCGTTGAACTTGTGGGTCACCATGTCCATCGCCACGTCGACCGCATGGGCGAACGCTTCCGCGTCGGCGCCGCCGTGTGACTTCACCACCACGCCGTTCAGCCCCACCAGCACCGCGCCGTTGTAGCGGCGCGGGTCGAGCCACTCGCGCATCCGGTCCAGGCCGGGACGCGCCAGCACATAGCCGAGACGCGACATCATGTTGGCGTTGAACACTTGGCGCAGCAGGGTGCCGGCCAGCTTCAGCGCGCCTTCCCCGGTCTTCAAGGCGACGTTGCCGGTGAAGCCGTCGGTGACCACCACGTCGGTGGTGCCGGCGGTGATGTCGTGGCCCTCGACGAAGCCGTGGAACTGGCCGCCGATTGGGCTTCCGCGCAGCATCTCGGCCGCCTGGCGCAGCCGGTCGTCGCCCTTCATCTGTTCCGAACCCACGTTCAGCAGGCCGATGCTGGGCGTCGGCAGGCCCAGCACGACGCGGGCGAAGGCCTCGCCCATCACCGCGAACTCGACCAGGTTGCGGCTGTCGCAGGCCACGTTGGCACCCAGGTCGAGCATGACCACGTCGCCGCGTGCGGACGGGCTGATCGCCGCCAGTGCCGGACGGTCGATCCCGGGCATGGTCTTGACCACGATCTTGGCCAGGGCCAGCAGCGCACCGGAGTTTCCGGCGGACACCACGCCCTGCGCCTCGTGCCGCGCCACAGCGTCCATCGCCATGCGCATGGATGAGTCGCGCAGCCGGAGCGCCGCCGTGCCCTTCATCTCGTTGGTGATGACGGACGCCGCGTGTCGGACGGTGCAGATCGTCCGGGCTGTCCTGGACTGCGCCAGCAGCGGCAGCAGCCGTGCCTCGTCGCCGATCAGCAGGAAGCGCGCCGCCGGGTGACGCTCGGCCGCCAGCGCCAAGCCGTCCACGACGATCTCCGGCGCACCGTCGCCGCCCATGGCGTCAACCGCCAGGGAGTATGTGCCAGCATCGCCATCCTCAGCGGTCGGATCGTCCGGTACCAGGC
>CAXTMS010000295.1:0-3493 GCA_964245345.1 uncultured Acetobacteraceae bacterium
GCCTACGCCGCCATGGCCGCCTCCGCCTCCGCCGCCGTGGAAACCGCCACCGCCGCCGCCGCCGTGGAAGCCACCGCCGCCATGGAAGCCGCCGCCGCCGCCGTGGAAGCCGCCCCGTGCCCCGGCCGGGATGCCCGGGATTGGCCTGCCCCCTCCGCCGTGCCCGCGGTCGAAGCCGCCCCGATACGGGCCGACGAAGTAGCCGCCGCCGAAGCCGCGGTCGAAGCCGTCATAGCCGCCGGCGTCGTAGTAGCCGCCCCCATACCCGTAATCGCCGCCACCCACCGCGCAACCGGCCAGCGGCGTCGCCGCCAGCAGGCCGAGGGCCAGAACGGCGAACCGAAGGCCTGCGGATCGCGCGGTCATTGTGCATTCCCCGTGGCGGCGGTGGTCGACCATTCGAGCAGGCCGAACAGGGCGCCCGCCGGATCGGCGACCAGGGCGATCCTGCCGCCATGCCGGTCGGGGTGCGGCGGCAGCACCACATGGCCACCCAGGGCAGTGACCCGGTCCGCGGTCGCGGCGGCATCGTCGACGCGGACATAGCTGATCCAGCGCGACCGGGGGTTGGTCCAGCCGACCGGGAACGGGTTGACGCTGGCCCGCGCATAGCCGTCCGAGGCGAGGATCAGGTGCCGGGCGTCGCTCGCATCGGGCAGGCCGAACACCTGGTCGCCGAACACCCTCCCGTAGAACGCGGCCGCGGTCTGCGGATCGGTGGTGATCAGCGAGCTCCAGATCCAGTCGCCGGGATCGGCCAGCAGGTCGGGCGGATCGCCGCTGTCCGAAGCCAGCATGGCGAACACCGCCCCTTGCGGGTCGGCGAGCACCGCGCCCTGCCCGAGATGGGCCAGGCTTTGCGACCTGAGCAGCAGCTTGGCACCGTTCTGGACCGCGAGCGCTTCCGCCTTGTCCATGTCCGCGATGGCGATGAACGACACCCAGGACGGGCGCCTGCCGGCGGCAAGCGGCCGCTGCAGGATGCCGGCCACGGTCTGGCCGTTCAGCGAGGCCTGCCCGAAGAAGCCGGCCTCCGTGGTGATGTTCTGGAACGACCAGCCGAACAGCGACTCGTAGAACCGTTCCGCCGCCACCAGGTCCGGCGTCACCAGCTCGGCGAACACCAGCTTGCCCGGATGGTGCTCGCCGCTTGCCGGCAACACCAGCGGCGGCAGGTCGGTCGGGACGGCCGCCAGGGCCGGAACGACGTCGACGACGATGCTGCCGAGCAACAGCGCCAGGACCTGCCGCATCCTGCGCGGCCGACGATCGCCGGTATGCCCGGGATCGGGTGCGGACGGGTGGAGCATGCTGGTCCTCCTTTGGCGGCAGGGTGTCGCCAGGATCCGAACGGTTGACGCAGCGGAATGAAGCCTCAACCGCCCGCGCGGTTCCGTCCGGCCCGTGCCGTCAGGGCTTTGCGCGTCGCTCCGGGCGGCGCTGCGGCGTGGCCGTGCGCACGAACAGGGTGTTGGTCGCGTAGCTGATCCAGACCTCCCGTGCGGCGAACCAGTCGGCGCCGAGGAGCAGGTCCACCGGTTCCGCCAGCGGCGCCACCGTCAGCACCGGACCCGGGATCGTTTCCGTGCCGATCACCAGCTGCCGGAAGCGGTGCCAGTGGTACTCGCTCGGGTGCAGGTCGATCCCGGCGTTCACCCCGCCCGGGTCGGCGCCGAGCCGGTCGTCGTCCACCCCCAGCCGGTGCGCCGCCTTCGTCGACAGGATGCGCGAGCGCGCGCCGGTGTCGACCAGCACGCTGACCGGCTGCCCGTCGAGCCGCGCCTCCAGTTCCAGCCGGTTGCCGTCGCGTCGCAGCGCGATCGCCTGGAATGCCCCGTCCCAGCCAGGCGGCGACGCGCAGGCGGTCGACTCCATCCTGACCCGCCAGAAGCCGATCCGCCGGTGCGGCAGGTCGATCTCCAGGTCGAACCGCGACAGCACGTCCGCGCCCAGCAGCCCCGCCACCGGCGGGTCCACCACCGGCATCGCCGGCAGGGGGCCGACCGGAACGCTGCCCCCGTCCAGCCGCATCCCGCCAACCGCAAGCGACGGCAGCAGCACGTTCGGCACCCATCGCCCGATGCCGCCGGTGCCGCGCAGCAGGGTATGCCGGTCCGGGTCGCGGTCCAGCCCGAGCCCGGCCGCCGCCGCCTGCGTCAGCAGCCCGGTGTCCGAGCCGGTGTCCACCAGCAGGCTCGCCGCCTGCCCGTTGATCGCGACCGGTATCGAGATGAAGCCGTCATCGTCGCGCAAGGGGGCTTCGGCCAGCTCCCGTCGCAGGCAGGCCTGCGCCGAAGCCGGTCCCGCCGCCACCACCGCGCAAAGCGCCAGGCCGACGCACGCGGCCAGGCCCGCACCGGATCGCCGCCTCACGCCGCGGCGGCGAAGCGGTCGGTCGCGTCCAGCAGCGCGGTCATGATGCCGGGCTCGGTGGTGGCGTGGCCGGCATCGGCGACCAGCCGGAACTCGGCCTCGGGCCAGGCCCGGTGCAGGTCCCAGGCGGTGCGCATCGGCGTCGCCACGTCGTAGCGCCCCTGCACGATCACCCCAGGCAGGTGCGCGATCCGGGGCACGTCCCGGATCAGCTGTCCGTCCTCCAGCCAGCCGGCATGGGTGAAGTAATGGTTCTCGATCCGCGCGAAGGCGAGCGCGAAGGCGTCGTCGCCGTGCTGCGCGCTCAAGGACGGGTCGGGCAGCAGGGTCAGGGTTTCGCCTTCCCACAGGCTCCACGCCCGTGCCGCCTCGAGCTGCGCCGCCGGGTCGTCGCCGACCAGGCGCCGGCGATAGGCGGCGATCAGGTCGCCGCGCTCGGCGTCCGGGATCGGCTGGAGGAAGCGCTCCCACTTGTCCGGGAACAGCCAGGATGCGCCCTCCTGGTAGTACCAGGACAGCTCGGCACGGCGCATGCCGAAGATGCCGCGCAGGATCAGCCCGGTGGCGCGCTCGGGGTGCGCCTCGGCATAGGCCAGCGCCAGCGTGCTGCCCCAGGAGCCGCCGAACACCAGCCAGGCGGGCACCCCGGTCATCCGGCGCAGCCGCTCGATGTCGTCCACCAGGTGCCAGGTGGTGTTGGCGTCGAGCGAGGCGTGCGGGCGCGACCGGCCGCAGCCGCGCTGGTCGAACAAGAGGATGCGATAGCGGCGCGGGTCGAACAGCCGACGCTGCAGCGGCGAGCAGCCGCCGCCGGGACCGCCATGCAGGAACACCACGGGGACGCCGTGCGGATTGCCGCACAGCTCCCAGTACACCGAGTGGCCGTCGCCGGTTTCCATCATGCCGCGCGAATACGGCTCGATCGGCGGGTAGAGCGTCCGCATCCGCGTCCCGTCAGCCGCCATCGGCGTGCTCCTTCGTGGTCGCGCGCGGGCCGGCCCGTGGATGGGTGCGCCGCCACACCTCCAGCAGGTGCGCCTCGTCGGCCAGGGTGTAGCGCTGGGTGGTGGACAGGCTCGCATGCCCCAGCAGCTCCTGGATCGAGCGCAGGTCGGCGCCG
>CAXTMS010000296.1:0-2304 GCA_964245345.1 uncultured Acetobacteraceae bacterium
CAGTGGATACCCGCCTGCTGGAAATCCTGGTCTGCCCGGCGACCAAGGGCCCGCTCGCCTATGACCGAGAAGCGAACGAGCTGGTCAGCCACCAGGCCGGCCTCGCCTACCCGGTGCGCGACGGCATCCCGATCATGCTGCCCGACGAGGCGCGCGCGCTGGACGATTAGACGGCTCGGCGCACGCTCAGGCCGCCGGCACGCGCAGGCTGCGCAACCGGCGCGGCACGCTCGGAGGCCGGGCATCCGCACCACCACGCGCCGCGGTGGCCGGCACGCGCAACGGCGCCGGGATCCGGTCACGCGCCATCGCGTCCACCGCGTCGAGCACCGCCGGCATGTCGACCCGGAAGTTGCACAGCGAGGGAACGTGGCCCGCCCCGTGCCTGACCCGGAGCGGGCTGTCCGGCAGATCGTGAACGGCGTTCACGTCCACGAACACCATCGGGCTCGGCTGCTCCATCGTGTCCGGGTTGGAATAGATGTGCAGGTCGTGGAGGTTGCCGAGGTTCCAGCGGTTGGTCAGCACCACGCCCGGGCAGTTGCAGACCCAGCGGTACTTGGCGAGCCCGGCGCCCCAGAACGAGACGAAGAACCGCGCCGCCCGCCCCCAGGCGACGCTTTCCGCGACCGGCTCGCCGACCGTGCTGAGCACCTCGATCCCGGTGCCGCGCGCCACCTGCCGGATCACCCCCACCAGCTCCCGTTCCGCGTCCACCGGCGAGGACTGGGCCTCGAGTTCGCCGTGGCTCCAGATCATCGCGCCGCCATCCGCCGGATCCCCGTCGTGGCGGTTGTGCCCGTCCACCACCAGCACCGCCCGCCCGATCGTTCCGGCGAGATGCGCCACCAGCGCCCGGCAGAATCCCGGCAGATCGTGCAGGGTGCGGTTCTCGGTGCGGAGCCCAAGCAGGATCACCGGCGCCTCCGCATGACGATCCGGCGCGCCGATCCGGTCGCGCAGCGCCTTGCTCACCTGCATCCCGCTCGACCGGAACAGGCACGCCCGGGTTTGGTAGAAGTTGTCGACCAGAGCTGAGAAAGGCTCGGCGCGACGCACCACGCGCCCCTGCAGCTCGGGGAAGATCCGGTCGAGAGGCCCATACATTTCCGGCTGCGATCCGCTTTCGCACACCAGGAACGACGGCAGCCGGTCCGCGGGTCCCGCCTCCACCAGCGCGGCGATCCCCGACAGGTCGTTCCACAGCAGGTGTCCCAGGTGCATCGCGTTGCGGCCGCGCCAGAAATGCAGCGGCACCGTGGCGGGAGCGTCAAGATAGCCGAACAGCGCCCGCCCGTGACGGGCGATGTGGCGACGGAACGCGATCTCCAGGTCCGGCCAGCGCCCTGCGAACGCGTCAGGCTCGACCGCCAGCACCAGACGCGCTTCCGGCACGTATACCGCCATCGTGCGGAAGTAGATCTCGCCCGCGAGCAGGTAGACGGTGATCCCCCAGCGCGGATCGTGCAGCCGGTAGGCGGTGAGGTCGGCATGGAGAGCCAGGCTGCGGTCGCAGCGCAGCGGCTGCCCGTCCACCGGCGAGGGCAGCATCATGAAGCCTTGCCCGACCAGACGCACCCGCTCGCGCTGCAGCAGGCCCGGGTCGAACAGCCCGTGCATCCCCTGCAGGCGCAGCGGCACCTGCCGCGACCCGCAGGACAGCGTCGGCGTTTGCGCCTGCCCGCCGCCCGGCTGGTCGAAGCGCCGGAACGACAGGGCGGAGTCGAACGCGCCCAGGTACAGCTCGAGCAGCGCCGTGCGGCAATGCGCCGGCAGGTCGAGGAAGTCCCGCTCCGCATCGGTGATCGCCCTGGGCCGGTCGGACAGCACGAGTACCGACCACAGCCCGTCGAGCAGCGGGCACAGCCGATCCATCATGTCCGCCAGCATCGGCGCCGGCACCTCGCGCGCAGCACCTCCGCACCGGCGCATCCCGGCATCGAGAAACCACAGGCCCTCGTCGCCGCGGTCGTTGAGAAAGGACACGATGGTTACCGGCGCCAGCCCGTCATAAGCGTTGACCGCGCGCCATCCGGGCAGGAACTCGGCTGGCCTGCCATCGTTCAGGATCGTCCGCCTGCCCTCGGCAAACAGGATATCCGATCCCTCCACCGCCATGATCGCCATGAATGCTCCTGCTGCCGGTTGCCGCGGCGACATGCACGGGCTGTGCCGCAGGAACGACGGGACGACCAGTTCGCGACCGGCCGACCATCCGGCTCCGCACATGTCGCCAGCGTGGCGCAGGCCCCGGATTCGGTCAAACCGTCATCATCCGCCGGTCGGAGACGGACCGGCCGCACG
>CAXTMS010000296.1:2404-3493 GCA_964245345.1 uncultured Acetobacteraceae bacterium
GCACGTCATAGGCGCGGCGACGCGGGCGCGGGCACCGACATCTAGAAGCGACGGTGCGCCGGTGTAGACGGGCGTGTTGTAGGTAACTGTCAGCGTCATGCTGGCAGAAGTATCCGGGGCGAGCCGTGAGGGCGGAGCGGTGTTTGCCATCTGGTCGTTCGAGATGGCGGCGCCGAAATCACATCGCCATTCAGGCACACCGTTGCGCCGTCACCGACCAAAAGCGCCCTGAGCTGCCGGAATCACCGCGACCACAGCGGTTGAATTCTGTGTCCCGGAAGGACCAGGAGCTCCGCACACCCGTGTTCAATCCTTGAGCGGGTCATGCCCCCAATTCATCAGCGACGCCCGCCAGCGGCTATGCTCGACGTCGCCGGACGGATGCTGCGCCAGGTGTCGGTGCACGTAGCCCACCACCTTTTTCATGTGCGCGTAGTCCTCCTCGGACAGGTCCGCCGGCTTCTTGTGCTTGATCTCGACGATCCGCAGCCCTTCCTTGTGCCCGACCGCCTCGGCTCCGCCGGCATCCTTCTTGTTGGTTCCATCCGCCCAGCCGACCGACTTCGACTCGTCGCTGTCGAGCCACTTTTCCAGGGCGGCGGGGGTCATGTTCACCACCGCCTTGAAGGACTTCATGATCTCGTCGTGGTCGTCGTTCGCCATGGCCTGCTCCCGCTTCTGCGCGGCAAACGATTTCGGCGGCGTCAAGGTTCGCCGGGACGCGCGTCCCGGCGACGCGCCTCAGTTCCTGCTCTTGTCCACCAGCCGGTTCTGGCCGATCCACGGCATCATCGCCCTGAGCGTCTCGCCCACCTGCTCGATCTGGTGCGCGTTCACCTTGGCCCGCGTCGCTTTGAAGCCGACCTGGCCGACCTTGTTCTCCAGCAGCCAGTTGCGGGTGAAGGTGCCGCTCTGGATGTCGGCGAGCACCCGCTTCATCTCTGCCTTGGTCTCGGCGGTGACGATGCGCGGGCCGGTGACGTACTCGCCGTACTCCGCCGTGTTGGAGATCGAGTAGTTCATGTTGGCGATTCCGCCCTCGTAGATCAGGTCCACGATCAGCTTCACCTCGTGCAGGCACTCGAAATA
>CAXTMS010000297.1:0-2730 GCA_964245345.1 uncultured Acetobacteraceae bacterium
ACCGCGACCGTGCCGCCGTTCTTCTTCTCAAGCCCGTAGGCCAGCGCCGCCGCGGTCGGCTCGTTGATGATGCGCAGCACCTCGAGGCCGGCGATGCGGCCGGCATCCTTGGTGGCCTGGCGCTGGGCGTCGTTGAAGTAGGCCGGAACCGTGATCACCGCCTGGGTTACGGTGTCGCCGAGATAGGTTTCGGCGGTTTCCTTCATCTTGCCGAGCACGAACGCGGCGATCTGCGACGGCGCGTACTTCTGCCCGCGCGCCTCGACCCAGGCGTCGCCGTTGTCGCCGCGGACGATGCCGTACGGCACCAGCCCGCGATCCTTCTCGACGGTCGGGTCCTCGTAGCGGCGGCCGATCAGGCGCTTCACGGCGTAAAGGGTGTTGGTCGGGTTGGTGACCGCCTGGCGCTTCGCCGCCTGGCCGACCAGCCGCTCGCCGTTCTCGGCGAAGGCGACCATGGAGGGGGTGGTGCGCGCGCCCTCGCTGTTCTCGATCACCCGGTTCTCGTCACCCTCGCGGATGGACACGCACGAGTTGGTGGTGCCGAGGTCGATACCGATAACCTTGCTCATCTTGCTCTCCTTGTCAGCGGCAGCGCGCGGCCCGAAGCACCGGGCGCTGTCCTTTGGAAACTGGAACCGTCAGGGGATGCGGGCCCCGGCCCGACTCCCCGCCCATCCACGCCCGCTGGCTCAGGATGGGCAGCCCGGTATCGATGTATTCAGGCGCGACCGCCACGACAAGCCCCGCGCCCGCCGGATGGCGGAACCGGCGATCAGACCGTGCGGTCGAAGCTGGTCGGCTCGGGCGCCTGCGCCAGGTCCGGCGCCTTGGCCACCACCACCATGGCCGGCTTGAGCAGGCGGCCGTTCAGGGTCCAGGCCGAGGTCCAGGCCTGGATCACGGTGCCGGGCGGATGGTCGCCGGTGGGCTGCTCGGCCATCGCCTGGTGCAGGTTGGCGTCGAACGCGGCCCCGGTCGGGTCGGTGCCGGTGATGCCGTTGCGCTCCAGGATGCCGAGGAACGACCGCTCGACGCCCTCGAAGCCTTCGCGCAGCCGGGTCACCACCGGGCTGTCGTTGGCGTCCGCCGGCGGCAGGCTGGCCAGGCCACGCCGGAGGTTCTCCGCCGCCTCCACAACGTCCTTGGCGAACTTCTGCACCGCGTACTGGCGCGCGTCGTCCACGTCGCGGCGGGCGCGGTTGCGCACGTTCTGGGTTTCCGCTTCCGCGCGCATCCACTTCTCGCGCATCGCCTCCAGCTCGGCCTCCAGCGTGCCGATCCGCTCGCTCGCCGCCTGCATCAGCGCGTCCGGGCCGTCGCCCGCCTCCACCGCCTCCGCCGCGGCCGCCTCGGGCGCGGGGGGCTCTGGCGGCACCGCCTGGTCGAAGCGGGGCACCGGCCGGCTGGCCGGCGGCGCGTCTCGGAAGCTGTCGCTGGAAGGGGTCATCGTCTCGCTGGCATGAGGCTGGGTGTCGTCCATGGCGGTGAAGTAGGGCACCACGCAAGCATGAACAAGGCGTGGAGGTACAGGCACCGACCAGGCCTCGGCGCGCCCATGGAGGTGCCGCGATTGGCTCCGGCGGTCGTTTCGCGCCACAATCGCGCCGCAATCAGGCGCGCGCCAACCAGGAGCCCCACGATGGAGCCGACCAAGCACACGATCGCGCTCGTCGACGACGACCGCAACATCCTCACCTCCGTGTCGATGACGCTGGAAGCGGAGGGCTTCGGGGTGCGTACCTATACCGATGGCGAAAGCGCGCTGGCCAGCCTGTCGGCGCGGCCGGTGGACCTGGCCGTGCTGGACATCAAGATGCCGCGCATGGACGGGATGGAGCTGCTGCAGCGCCTGCGCGCGCGCTCGCAGATGCCGGTGATCTTTCTGACCTCCAAGGACGAGGAGGTGGACCAGCTGATGGGGCTCAGGCTGGGCGCCGACGACTACATCACCAAGCCGTTCTCGCAGCGCCTGCTGCTGGAGCGGATCCGCGTCCTGCTGCGACGCGGCGAGGCGCTGCGCGCGGAAGCGGCGGGGGCGGCGCCTGCCGGCGTGATGGTGCGCGGCGAGCTGTCGCTGGACGAGACCCGGCACCAGTGCCTGTGGCGCGGCACCGACATCCAGCTCACCGTCACCGAGTTCCTGCTGGTCAAGGCGCTGGGCGCCAGGCCCGGGCTGGTGAAGTCGCGCGACCAGCTGATCGACGCCGCCTATGGCGAGAACATCTATGTCGACGACCGCACCATCGACAGCCACATCAAGCGGGTGCGCAAGAAGTTCAGGCAGGTGGACGAGGGCTTCAACCACATCGAGACGCTGTACGGCATCGGCTACCGCTACAAGGAGGAATGACGTCCACCATGCAGCTGGTCGCCGCCGCCTCGGCGACCGAGGCGCCTTCCCTTCCTTCCAGCAGACGGCGCTGGGTGTCGCCGATGATGCGGCGCATCCTGCTGGTCAACGCCCTGCCCTTGGCGCTGCTGGTGGCGACGCTGCTCTACCTCAACCAGTTCCAGAACAGCCTGCTGGAAGCCGAGGTCAGCGCGCTGCGCGAACAAGCGCGCATCTATGCCGGAGCGCTCGGGCAGTCCGCGGTGGCGCCGGCGCCCAAGGACGCGCCGCATGGCGGCAAGCGCGTCCGCGGCGGCGGCAGGCCGCCCGCTCCGGGCGAGCCGTTCGTGCTGGTGCAGTCCCTGGCACGGCCGCTGCTGCTTCGCCTGACCGAGCCG
>CAXTMS010000297.1:2740-3490 GCA_964245345.1 uncultured Acetobacteraceae bacterium
GGGCTGCCGGACCAGGGCGCGCAACTGCTGCAGCAGCTCTATGACCGGCTGCTGAGCCTGATGCCGCACCGGCTGGTGCCGACGCTCGGACCCGGCGCCGACCCGAACGCGCAGCCGGAGGTGCGCGAGCAGCTCCGCTTCGGCGACCCGGACAGCACCGAAACGGCGCCCTTCATCCGGCGCACCGCCGACCACCGGCTGCTCGTCACCGTGGCCGAGCCGGTGGCGCATGACGGGCAGACGGTGGGCATCATCCAGCTCACCCGCGAAGCGCGCGAGGTGGACCGCTCGCTGTTCGCGGTGCGCTCCTCCATCCTGGTGCTGTTCTTCGTGGCGCTCGCCATCACCGTGCTGCTGTCCTGGTACCTGGCGCAGACCATCGCCCGGCCGCTGCTGGGGCTGGCGGCGTCGGCGCACGTGATGCGCGAAACCATCGGCCGCACCGGCAGCGTGCCGCCGCAGCTGCTGGCCAGGCGGGACGAGCTCGGCGAGCTCGCCCAGGCGCTGGAGGAAAGTGCCCGCGCGCTGTGGGCGCGCATGGACGCGATCGAGCGCTTCGCCGCCGACGTCAGCCACGAGATCAAGAACCCGCTTTCCTCCATCCGCTCGGCGATCGAGACGCTGATGCGCACCCCCGACGGCGACGGCCAGCGCCGCCTGCTGGCGATCATCAACCAGGACGTGCGCCGGCTCGACCGGCTGATCACCGACATCTCCGACGCCAGCCGGATCGACGCCGAGCTGTCGCGC
>CAXTMS010000298.1:0-3440 GCA_964245345.1 uncultured Acetobacteraceae bacterium
AAGCGCGGCACGTAGGGCGGGAACAGCAGGTCGGCGCGGTCGCTCTCGATCGCCTGGCGCACGTCCACCATGCCGACCAGGCCTTCGTGCATCTGCGCCTCGGCCAGCTTCACGTCGAACTCGTCCGCGACCAGCTCGGCCAGTTCGGGCGGCATGCCGTGGGCGATGTCCAGGTGGATCACCACCCCGCGGCGGCGGCGCTTCAGCGCGGTCTCGTAGGAGCGGACCAGGTCCTCGGCCTCCTCCTCGAACTCCACGTCGGTGTCGCGGATCACCCGGAACACGCCGCCGCCGCCGACGTGGAAGCCCGGGAACAGCCGGTCGAGGAACACCCCGATCAGCTCCTCCAGGATGACGAAGCGCGCCTGCGTCGTCTTGGGCGTGCCGGCACGGCTCGGCAGCCGGATGAAGCGGTCGACCTGGCCCGGCAGCATGATCAGCCCGGTCATGGCGTGCCGGTCGTCCTCGTCGCGCAGCAGCCGCAGCACCAGGCCCAGCCCCATGTTGGGGATGAACGGGAACGGGTGCGCCGGGTCGATCGCCAGCGGGGTCAGGATCGGGAAGATCCGCTCCATGAAGCAGGTCTCGAGCCAGGCCCGGTCCTCCGGGTCGAGCCCGCCCGCTGACAGCACGGTGATGCCGGCCTCGCCCAGGGCGACGCGGAGCTCCTTCCAGATGCGCTGCTGCCGGCCGAGCAGGGCGCGGGCGCGCTCCTCGACGCCGGCCAGCTGCTCGGCCGGGCTGCGCCCGTCCGGCGAGCGCGCCCCCAGCCCTTCGCGCACCTGGCCGACCAGCCCGGCCACGCGCACCGAATAGAACTCGTCCAGGTTGCCGGCGCTGATCGACAGGAAGCGCAGCCGCTCCAGCAGCGGGTTGCGGGGGTTGTCCGCTTCCTCGACCACGCGCTGGTTGAAGTCGAGCCAGGACAGCTCGCGGTTGATGAACCGGTCCGGCGAGCGGATGTCGATCGGGGCGGCGGCGACGTCCGGTGCCGCGGGCTGGTCCGGCGGTGCCACCCGTGCCGCCCGCCCGCTGCCGAGCGGCCGCGCGCGCGGCCTGCCGTTCGTCGTCGCCCGCATCGCTGCCGGCCTTCCTCCGTCCACCTCGTGTCCCTCCGATCGCATCCCGGAGCCTAGGCCAGTTCCCGGTGCATCGGAACCGGGCCCGGCACATCGGCGCCGCAAGCTGGTCCGGACGGCCCTGAAGGCGGCCAGGACGCGCGCCTGCGGTTATTGGAACCGCTTCTGTTTGTTGGGACCAGATGACTACTGGCCGGAAGCGACTGGTCTGCTTGCGAATGACCGTGGGCAGAAACCAGACGTAGATCTTGCAGGGTTCGATGAGGCCGTCTGAAACTAGAGTCCAATCGAAACCCGGCTTCTCCAATGACATGTTCAACAAGTTCGAAGAACTTCTTAGCCTGCTCGCTGAGCGGGAACTTACCGAACACCCGGATGACGATCGTGCGTCCTCTCGTCTGCGCGTATTTCCGAGTTATTTGCTCGCTATTAATGGACTCCTTCCGGCGAGACGCATTCATTTCTGGTGATGGTCGCAACCGCCGCGTCACCCTTTGACCTGCTTCGTCATGGGCGACATCGCCGACGATCTCGGCGCGATCTTCGCTCATCTGCGTGACGCCGCGCCGACCATGCAGCAGGGCGGTGGCATCCGCTACGACTTCTCGCAAAGCTTGCGGTGAACTATGGAGGGGTGCTGACTGGGCCCAATGGTCGACTGTCCGCTGTATCCAGCCGACGCTGGAGAGCCCTGCTATCGGCTTCAACGATCGGCGCTGAACAGCCACGTCCCACTCACTGGTCAGTCTCACAGCGCCGGATTACTCTTAAAACGCGGGTTTTGTAAGGTCCTGAAGGCTAAGTGGCGCAAGCCTGTAGGTCGGCAGGCGGACGCATTGGTTGTGCTAAGAGGTTAAAGTGCATGAGGGTTCTCACGATCATCAGGCGGGGCCGGACAAGCATTCATGGATCGTGGATCAATCAGGTCCGCAACCTAACCGATATCGGCATCAGCACCTTCGTCGACACGGATGAGGAGCCGGGTGCCGTGCTTCACCACAAGCACGAGGGGACCAAGCAGGAGGCACTGCACGACCTCTTCACCAGTCGCCCGGACCTGCTAACGCGCTACGACTACGTCTGGTGCGTGGAGGACGACCTGCACATCCCCTACGAGTCGGCCTACGGGATCCTCAACACGTTATCCAACACACCGTTGTCGCTCTGTGCGCCTTCATTGACTTACTACAGCCACTTCTCATGGCTTTGCACCATCAGCAACGACAACCTGCTCTTACGCGGTGTCGATTTCATCGAAACCATGGCACCCATCTTCTCGTCCGACCTGCTCCGGGAAGTGCTGCCGAGCTTTACTCGGTTCCCAATCTGGGGCTCATGCGTGGCCTGGAAGCAAGCGATGCATCGCCGCGGCGAGATCAGCATACAGTTCGACGAGTTCCCGATCGTGCACACTCGGCCGGTGGGCGGCGGCTCTCTCTACAAACTTGCAGTGCGCGAGCCTCACCTCGACCTGGAGGACGCCTACCGCTTGCACAACTCCGACTTCGGATCTTACGGCAGCAGCTGGTTTGGCAAGACCCGCAACGGCCGCATCCTGACCGGAACGGCGCTCTACCATGCAATGCTCGATGGCTACCGGCGCTTTTTTGACTATCATCCAGGCACCGAGCAGACGTTTATCGCGGAACAAGGAAAGTTCACGGATTTCCAGAACCGGTTCGTCGAGCGCCTTAACTTCAACGTGCGCGGCGACATCCTACGGGAATACAATCACCTCAATGGCTTTGACGATTTCCGCTCGGTCGTCGACATTCCTTGGATGTTCGGCTCGGAGGATCATGGCGACTACCGTGAGCTCCGTCTGCGCCGCGATGGGCGAGTAGAACCGCAAGCCGACGCAAATGAGACGAGTTGGTGCACCCGTGACGGCAACATCTGCTTGCTCGATCGCTTTGGGCGCCTTGGTGTAGAATTTACTTCCAGAGAAGCTGACACCGATGGTGGTATTCCTACTCTCCACGGTGCAAGCCAGTTGCATCCAGGTCTTGCCCTGTATCTACGACCGTTGCGGACGGGGGCAAGCGCCGCCTGACGTGACAAGCGGTTGCCGCTGCAAAAGGTGCCAGCCGGTAAGAATCGACGTCAACGGATGGTGGTGTCTTCGGCGAGAATGTGCCCACGGAGTAACGTCTGCACAATCACGTAGGCATGGAGAAGTCGGCGGCTGGGAACCAAAGCTCGGAGTTGAAAATGAGCGTTATCCGCGGCTCCACGGAGGACACCCAAGCATCGCCTTCAGGCGGTAGAGAACGGGAAGACGGCTTCGATCTCCGTCCGCTTCGGGGAAGGCGCTGGTCTGCACCAACGACCGCTCCGAGCGCACAGCTGCCGCCATCTTGG
>CAXTMS010000299.1:0-3416 GCA_964245345.1 uncultured Acetobacteraceae bacterium
GGGCCGCGTCGTGGCTCTTGAAGCCGCGCATACATCGGATCCTGCCCTTGATGCCGCGATGGTCCTGCTCGAGCCGGTTGTTCAGGGTGGCGCTGGTGCGATGGCGGATCGCCTTGCCCAGCACGGTGCTGATCGCCCTCGGATAGGGAGCCGTGGCCGTCCGTCGTCACCCGGTCAGGACGGAAGCCCATCGTCGCCCTCGCCGAGCGGAAGAACGCCTTCGCCTTCATGTCCCGGTGCTCGCTGAGCATGGCGTCGACCAGGTTCCCGTCCCGGTCGATCGTCTGGTAGAGGTAGTACCAGCGGCCACGGACCTTGAGGTAGGTTTCGTCGACGTATCAGCTTGCCCCGGACATACGACGCTTCCCGAACCGGCGCTTGCGCAGCGCGTCGCCCATCACCGGCAGCAGCTTCACCTCCCAGTCCCGAACGGCTTCGTGACTGACCTCGATCCCGCGCAGCGCCAGGATCTCGCTCAGGTCACGCAAGGCCAGCCGGTAGCGCAGCCGGCAGAACACCACGAAGGCGATGACGTCGCTGGGCAGGCAGGTCCGGTTCAGCACGCCGCAGCTGCGCTCGTTGAACTGCCGCCCGCAGGCACGGCAGCGGAACCGCCGGTAGCCGCGAGCCGTCAGCTCCCGCCGCTCGGTCACGGCCGCAGACCCACAGCACACGCAGTTCATCCCGAGATCCCGTCCGCCCTCATCGGCGACGCTACGAAGGCGTCGGCGGCTACCAGATCCGTCATCGGCGCGAGAGCTGACAGAACCAAAGCGTCCAGCACCTTTTCGGCGCCGGTTTCCAGGATCAGGTCGCCGAGCTGCAGCCTCTGGGCGGTCCTGATCTTCTTGCCGCGTGCCTTCAGCGCCTGGAGGTGCAGTTCGCCTAACCTATCACCCGCAAATCTTCGCGAAAGCTAAACGGCAAGCCGAAGCCACTGGACAAGACCTAGATCCGGAGCACCGCTGATTGACCGGCTGGCTTCCGCAGCCGCGCCAGCCCCATGACGACCAGAGGCAGCACCACGAACGCGAACAGTTGAGCGCCGGTCATGCGGCTATCAACTTCGCTCGTGCCGCATCGGCTAGGAAGCGGCTGCGATTGCCGCTTACTTTGTCGATTGCCTGCAACACGTCCTCGGGCAGCATGACGTTGACCCGGACCGACCGGGGCGCCACCACCGGCGCGTCGACCAGGAACGCCACGGCATCCGAGTTGTGCGGGTCGCTCATCACCGCGTCGAGCTCAGCCGGGAGCGGCGCTGCGTCGCCATCCTGGGCCAAACCCTCCAGGTGCAGCGCCAGGGCCTCGGCTGCCGCCAGACGGGCTTCCTCAAGAGTACGTCCGGCAGTGACGCAGCCTGGCAAATCTGGGAAGTCCACGCCGTAGTCGCTGGCAGCGTCTTTGCGGAGGAGCGCGATATAAGCAGCCATTGCCTCACCTTAGCTTCACGCCGGCCTGTTTCTCGATGCTCCGAAGTGTGCCGATTGGCAGATCGCGCTTCGGAAGCGGCACCGTCACCCGGCCGGGCTTGGTGGGATGCCTGAACTGCCAATGATCGCCCTTGGTGGCGACGTGGGACCATTCCTCCGCCTCGATCGCCCGGATGATATCTCGGCTGTTCATGTGTAGTTTATACACAACAACGGTGCCACCGTCAAAAGGCTCCGTGTGTAATACTGTGTCTATAGCTGGTCGCAGCCTTCATCCGCGGTGCCGACCGCTCCAGCCATCCGCCAGCACCGGGCGCCACCTTCGCCTACGCGATCCGCAGCAACGACTGCCGAGCCTCATCCGTGAGGCGGGGCCATAGAGTCAGCAGCTCGGCAAGGGCGGGATCGTCGGTCATGAGCGGTGCAATCGTACGCCAGGACCCCCTCCGTTCTCCGGAATGATCTCGACGCCGCCTTGCTCGACCGCACGCTGTAGCGCCGCAAGGTTCTGCGCCACCGGAACGCTTAATCCCTTCTCGAACGTGCGGACGGTTGTAATCCCGACGCCCGCTCCCTTCGCAAGTCGATCCTGCGTCCAGTCCAGAAGGCCACGGGCCGCGCGGCAGGTCGGGGGTGTGAGCAACATTTCCATTCCTTCTCCATACCCGTTTATTCATCGGGTCCATTGTTTTCCCTTGCCCGTTGTTCCTAAGCGCCTACGCGGTTTTCAACCGACCAGCAGAGCAAGCCAACATGACACCTACCAGACCACCAACCTGAAGGCCGCCTTCCAGCCCCTCCGCTCGATCGTGCTGATCCGCCTGGTGTCCTGCCTCGATCCAGCCTTTCAGCACGATCCCGCCGCCGTGGCCCGCCAGATGGCCGCCCGCACCCTCGATCTGGCGCGCATCACATTCGCCGACCACGAGGAAGCCTACGCCGACGCCAAGGCCGAGGTGGGCGCCTGCAACCGGATGCGCCGCAAGGATCGTCACGACCGGGCGATCTACTCCGACCGCGCCGTGGCCCGTCGCCTGTCGGCTGCCTTCGGGACCCGGAAGCTGCGCAGGCCGAGGATGGCCTGCAGCTCGACCGCGTGCTCGCGGCGGGTCTGGTCGCGCCGCGCGTAGTCGGCGAACGCAACGGGCAGGATCTCGAGTGGGCGGCCACGAAGCCCCACCATCGCCGCGGGCAGGTGCTGGCCGGTACCGAGGCCCTGTCCCGGGTGGCGCAGCAGGCAGAGCTGGACGGCGAAGCCCAGGCGGTTGAAGGCGCGGCGCTTGGTGCGCACCAGCAGCAGATCCTCGGGCCTGAGCACGTAGTGCTTGGCCATCTCAGCCGGTGTGGTCGGGACGGCGAAGAGGCAGGCGCGCTGCTCGGCGGACAGCAGGGAACGGCGGGGCATGAAACCTCGGGAAGGGTGAGGCCCCGTTCATAAGCCTCTTGCCTTTCAACGCTGTTCTACAACAGGGTATTGAAAGCAGAACGTCAGGTTCGACCGTGATCGCCAAACCTGTGCGCAAACGACCGTTTGCGAAAGCACCCGAACCCAAGGCCGCGCCGGAGCCGGTCGGCCACGCCGCTGCCGCCGGCACGGGGGCATGCTGCTCGGCTACGCCCGCGTGTCCAAGGGCGACGAGCAGAACAACGCCCTGCAGGCCAGGTGGCTCAAGGCGGCAGGGTGCCGCAAGCTGTTCGAGGAGGCGGCCTCGGGTGGCCGCTGGGACCGGCCCGAGCTGCACTGCATGCTCGACCAGTTGCGCGAGGGCGACACGGTAGTGATCTGGAAGCTCGACCGTCTGTCGCGCTCGCTGAAAAACGTGTTGCACATCATGGAGCGGATCGCCGCGGCAGGCGCGGGCTTTCGATCGGTAACCGAGCACATCGACACCACAACGCCGGCCGGGCGCATGATGATACAGATGGTGGGCTCCTTCGCGGAATTCGAGCGCGCCATGATCCGGAAGCGCACGTCCGCCGGCC
>CAXTMS010000300.1:0-3398 GCA_964245345.1 uncultured Acetobacteraceae bacterium
TCGGGTTGTTGGGCGAGTTCAGGAAGAACCACTTGGTGCGCGGCGTGATCGCCGCCTCGAGGTCCTCCGCCCGCAGCTTGAAGCCCGCGTTCGGTCCGCACGGCACGATCACCGGGGTGCCATCCGCCAGCGCCACGATGTCTGGATACGACACCCAGCACGGCGATGGGATGATCACCTCGTCGCCCGCGTCAAGCGTCGCCACCATGGCGTTGAAGATCACCTGCTTGCCGCCGGTGGAGACGATGATCTCGTCCGGCGCGTAGTCCAGCCCGGAGTCGATCCGGAACCGGTCCGCCACCGCCCGCTTCAGCGCCGGCGTGCCGGACACGTCGGTGTACTTGGTCTGCCCCGCCTCGATGGCGCGCATCGCCGCCTGCTTGACGTTCTCCGGCGTGTCGAAATCGGGCTCGCCCGCCGACAAGCCGATCACGTCGCGTCCGGCGGCCTTGAGCGCGCGCGCCTTGGTCGAGATCGCGATGGTCTGGCTCGGGCTGATCTTGTTCAGGCGCGCGGCGATGAGGTCCATGGGTCCTGCCAACGGTTGTCGGAAGCGATGCCCAGGCTAGAGCGAGTCGCGTGCCGACGAAACCGCCGCGGCGTCGGGGCAGCGTCCCGTCGCCCGTGCGTCAGCCGACCGCGAACAGGTTGCAGCCCCAGGGCGGCAGGTCGAGGAACAGCCCGTCGCGCCCGACCTCGCCGCCGTCGCGCTGGTACTCCTCCGCGCCCAGCCGGTCCGACAGGCGCACGGTCCCCTCGCCCAGCTCGGCGTGCAGCCGGCACTGCCCGCGGTCGGGACCGTAGTTCACGGCCAGCAGGAAGCGCGGGCCGAGCGCGTCGTGCCAAAGGGCGGCCACGAACCGGTCGTGGCTCGGGTTGCCGTCCCAGGCGGCGACAGGCACCAGCGGCTGGTACCGGCCGTCGCGCAGGGCCGGCTGCTGCAGCACCGCCAGCAGCGCGCGGTAGAACCGCTGCACCGTCGGGTCGACCGGCTCGGCAGGGCCGCGGTCGAGGTGGATCGGGATGTGAACGCGAAGGCCGTCCAGCTGGCCCGTGTGCAGAAGGCGCAGGCCGGGCGCGGCCAGGGCGAGCACCGCGGCGGCGCGGTGGCGCGGCCAGTCGAAGGCGGCGGCGGCCCGCGCCTCGTCGTGGTTCTCCAGGAACCGCGCCAGGTGCCGCTGCGCCGCCGGTGCCGCGGACAGCAGGTCGCGGGCACGGGCGGCGTTCCCGTCATGGAGCGCGTCGTAGAGCGCCTTGTCGTAGGCCCACTCGAAGCCGTCGGCGATCAGCCGCTGCTCCATCCCCCAGTAGACTTCCGCCATCATCCGGAACCCCGGATGCGCTGCCCGCACCGCCGCGATGGCGTCCGGCCAGAACATCGGCACCGCGCGTCCTTCCAGCTCGGCCGACCAGGTGCGCGCGAACACGTCGGGGAGCAGCAGCATCGCCATGTCGCAGCGTAGCCCGTCGCAACGGTCGGCGGTCCGCAGCAAGGTGGTGGCCATCGCCGCCTGGGTGTCCGGATTGGCGTAGTCGAGCTGCACCGTGTCGCACCAGCCGGGGAAGTAGGGGTCGCGGCCATGGGCGAACACCCGGTCCCCGAGCCGGATCCAGTTGCCGGGCTCCGCGGCCAGGAACGCCTCCGTGCCGCGCACGAACAGCTCCGGCCGTTCCACCACCCAGGGATGGTCCGGCGCCAGATGGTTGGGCACGAAGTCCAGCATCAGCCGCAGGCCGAGGGCGTTGGCCCGCTCGCGCAGCCGCGCCAGCGCCGGGTCGCCGCCGAAGGCGGGCTCCGCGTCGTAGCCGGCGACCGCGAACGGCGAGCCGACGATGTCGTCGTCCCCGAGGTCCGGCAGGGCCTGACGGAAGCCCGCCTGCCAGGCCGGGTTGCTGCGGGAGATCGCCCGACCGGCGGCGCCGGTGCGCCACGCCCCCAGGAACCAGATCCAGTCGGCGCCAAGCCCCCTCACCTCGGCCAGCATCCCGTCCGGCACGTCGTCGAAGCCCGCCTGCCTGCCGAGCGCGTCCGACAGCCCGCGCATCAGCACCCGGGTGTTGACCTGGTAGAGCAGCGGGTTGGATGGCAGGTCGCGCATAGGAGGATCCTCCGGCACCCGAGGATACGTCGCCTCAGCGTTGCCCGGCCATCGCCCGGACCTGGTCCGGCCCAAGCCCCTGCGCCCGCAAGGCGGCCAGGCTGGTGGCGCCGTCGCGCTTGGCCAGCCGTCGCCCGTCCGGGCCGCACAACAGCCGATGATGCGCATAGGCCGGCGCCGGCCAGCGCATCAGCGCCTGCAGCAGCCGGTGCAGGTCGGTGGACGGCAGCAGGTCGATCCCGCGCGTCACCAGCGTGATGCCGGCGAGCGCATCGTCATGGGTGACGCACAGGTGGTAGCTGGCCGGCACCTCCTTGCGCGCGAGAACGACGTCGCCGAACCGGTCCGGACAACAGCGGACGCGCCCCTGCCCGTCCTCGATCCGGTCGAGCGGCCCGGCGTGCCGGCAGGCGGCCGCCATGTCGAGCCGCAGCGCGTGCGCCTCGCCCGCGGCCAGACGCGCCGCCCGGACGCCCGGATCGAGTTGTCGGCAGGTGCCCGGATACAGCGCCGCGCCGTCCGGGGCGCGATGCGGCGCCGAGCCGGCGGCCAGGATGTCCGCGCGGGTGCAGAAGCAGGGGTAGAGCAGCCCGCGCCCGTCCAGCGAGTCGAGCGTCCGCCGGTACTCCGCGAGGTGGGCGGACTGCACCCGCACCGGTCCGTCCCAGTCCAGGCCGAGCCAGCGAAGGTCGCGGATCGCGGCGTCCGCCCATTCCGGGCGGCAGCGGCCGGGGTCGATGTCCTCGAGCCGAAGCAGGAACTGGCCGCCCGCGGTGCGCGCCCGGCTCCAGCCGGCGAGCGCGGAGCAGGCATGGCCCAGGTGCAGCAGGCCGGTCGGGCTCGGCGCGAACCGGGTGCGGAGGGCCGGGCCGGTCGGGATCTCGAGGCCGTTCATGAGACAGGATCGTGACACGATCCCCGCGAATCCGCAGCCGCCTTGCGGAGTGCCGAGCCCTCTGCAATAGAAAGAACAAGGTTCTCGACGACGCAGTTCCGCTGGCGTTGGCTCGATTGAGCGCTCGGCAGTGCTGGCATCGTCCTCGGAAGGATGCACAATTGGCCGTTGCCGGCTGCTGCTCGACACTGCCTGACGGTCCGGCGGGAACCCCTGCGGCGTGAGCCACATCCCGACCCTGCAGACCCTGGTGCTGAACGCCGACATGCAGCCGATGAGCTGGGGCCCGCTGTCCGTGTGGTCCTGGCAGGACGCGCTGGTGGCGGTGCTGCAGGACCGGGTCACGCCCGTGATCAACTACGAGGTCGAGGTGCGCTCGGCCACCCGCTCCTTCCCGATCCCGT
>CAXTMS010000301.1:0-3350 GCA_964245345.1 uncultured Acetobacteraceae bacterium
AGCTTCCAGGTCGGGAAGGTGTTGGTCGAGTAGCGCTGGTGGTAGATCGCGAAGCGCGACACGAAGCGCGGGTCGAGCAGGTCGGGATAAAAGTCGGTCAGGTGCTCGGCCAGGAACATGCCCTTGTAGATCAGCGACCGGCAGCTCAGCGAGCAGATGTAGAACTCGCCGATCTGGGCGGCGATCACCTGCTTCTCGATGCGGCGCCGGATCACGTAAAGGTCGCGCTCGAACTCGCACGCGTCCGAACCGCGCTGCCGGATCATGATCTGCTCGATCTCGGGGCGCGTGGCGTTGGCCTTGTCGCCGATGCAGGCGGTGTCGATCGGCACCTGGCGCCAACCGTAGATGCCGTAGCCGAACGCCAGGATCTCGGTCTCGACGATCTGCCGGCAGCGCTCCTGCGCCGAAAGGTCGGTCTTGGGCAGGAACACCTGCCCCACCGCGATCAGGCCGCCGCCGGGCGCGCTGCCGGTGCGCGCGATCGCGTCGGCGAAGAAGTCCTGCGGGATCTCCAGGTGGATGCCGGCGCCGTCGCCGGTCTTGCCGTCCGCGTCCACCGCGCCGCGATGCCACACCGCGCGCAGGGCGGCGATCGCCGCTTCCACCACGTCGCGACGGCGCGCCCCGTCCAGCGCCGCCACCAGCCCGACGCCGCAGGCATCGTGCTCCATCGACGGGTGGTAGCTGCCGGACAGGGCCGACACGTTGTCGTTCCAGGCGGCAACGAACCCGGACCCGGACTCGATCATGCTGGCGTCCTCGCAGCCCTGCGTCACAACGTGACGCCCCGTTGCCGCAGCGCCTCGCGCTGCGCCGTCAGCACGTCCTTCGCCACCTGCTGCCCCCATGCCTGGCCGAGCGCCATGAACGCCGGCACGGCCTGCGTCTGCACCTGGACCAGCTTCACCCCGGTGGGCGAGCGGAAGAACGCGTCTGCGGACTCGAGCTCCGCCGTGGTCATCGCGTTGGCCCAGAACCGGGTAAAGGCGGTCTGGAGCTCGGGCAGGTGCGCGCGCATGGCCGGCAGCAGCACCTCGTCGACGATCCGGCCGGACTCGGCGGCGTCCTTGCCGTGCGACGACACCAGCTGGACCATGATGCCGCGCATCGCGGTCATGATCTGGTCCATGCGCGCCTTGCCGCCGGTGTCGGCCATGAGCCGGGCGGCGGCGGCCAGATGCGCCGGGTCGATTGCCGGCTCCGCGGCCCGGGCCACCGGATGGGCGGCCGCACCGAGCAGCAGCATGCCCAGGGCTGCCCCACGCATCACGTGAACCATGTTCATTCCGCCGCCTCCGTCATGCGCTGCTCGGCCGCCTGTTTTCCCAGCCAGCGGTGCATCTGCTCCGCCGCGTCGCGGCCGTCTCGGATCGCCCACACCACCAGGCTGGCGCCGCGCACGATGTCGCCGGCGCCGAACACGCCGGGCAGGCTGGTCATGAAGGAGGTGTGGCCAACCTTGAGCGTGCCCCAGCGCGACACCTCCAGCGCCGGCTCGTCCCACAGCGTCGGCAGCTCCTCCGGATCGAAGCCCAGCGCCTTGATCACCAGGTCGGCGTCCAGGGTGAAGCCGCTGTTCTCCACCGGGTCCACCGACTGCCTGCCCGACGCGTCCGGCAGGCCCAGCTTCATCCGCACCGCGCGCACCGCGGTGACGGCGTTGCCGCCCAGGAACGCTTCCGGGGCGGCGAGCCACACGAACTCCACTCCCTCCTCCTCGGCGTTCTTCACCTCGCGCAGCGAGCCCGGCATGTTGGCGCGGTCGCGCCGGTACAGGCACTTCACCGACCGGGCCCCCTGGCGCACCGCGGTGCGGACGCAGTCCATCGCGGTGTCGCCGCCGCCGATCACCACCACGTTCTTGTCGCGGGCGTCGAGCAGGCCGCTGTCGAACTCCGGCACCGCATCGCCGAGCGAGCGGCGGTTGGACACGGTGAGGTAGTCCAGCGCCTTGACCAGCCCGGGCAGGCCGGAGCCGGGACCGCCCAGGGCGCGCGACTTGTACACCCCGGTCGAGATCAGCACGGCGTCGTGGCGGGCACGCAGGGTGGAGAACGCGATCTCCGTGTCGCTGTCCGCCGCCCCGATGCCCTTGCCGAGGTGGAACCGGATCCCGCCCTGCTCCAGCAGCGCGTGTCGGCGAAGCACGATGTCCTTTTCCAGCTTGAAGCCGGGGATGCCGTAGATCATCAGCCCGCCGACGCGGTCGTAGCGGTCGTACACGTGCACCTGATAGCCCTGCTTGCGCAGCTGCTCCGCCGCGGCGAGGCCGCCAGGACCGGCACCGACGATGCCCACCGAAGCCCCGCGCTCGCGGACCGGACGCACCGGCCTGACCCAGCCCTCGTTCCACGCGTTGTCGGTGATGAAGCGCTCGACCGCACCGATGGTGACGCTGTCGAAGCCCTTCTCGATCACGCAGTTGCCTTCGCACAGGCGGTCCTGCGGGCAGATCCGGCCGCAGATCTCGGGAAAGTTGTTGGTGGCCGAACTGAGCTCGTATGCCTCCTGCAGGCGTCCTTCGGCGGTGAGCTTGAGCCAGTCGGGGATGTTGTTGCCCACCGGACAATGCACCTGGCAGAACGGGACCCCGCATTGCGAGCAGCGGCTGGCCTGGGTCTCGGCCTGCGGCACCGAGAAGTCGCGGTAGATCTCGTCGAAATCCTGCCGGCGGTCGGACGCGGTGCGCTTGTCCGGCTGGTGCTGGTGCACCGACACGAATTGCAGCATGCGATCGGCCATCAACGGCGCTCCTCCACCATCCGGACGCGAGCCGGCAGGACAGGAGAAAACTAATGCTGCAGCCGGGAGCGATAAAAGGCAGCAACCCTGACCTTATCGCACGTTCTTGCGCGTCAGGGGTCCGGATGCGCAATCTTCATGCAGAAACAAGGGCCATAACGGGCCTTTTGGTCAAGCAGGCAGTTCGCGCTTGCCGCCTCCTGGCCGGTAGCGGGCAAGGTAACCCGGCACCACGAGTTCCACCGGCGTCGGCGCGATGCCGAGCGCGTCCAGGCCGTCCTGTCCCGGCATCACCACGTTGTCCTGCGACAACATCGCCAGCTGGTCGCGTGTGAGCAGCTTGCCCGGCAGGCGCTCCAGCACGGTGGCCTGCAGCCGCGCCAGCGCCGGCGGCACCGTGAACAGCGGCTGGTTCCGGCGCATCTCCGCCATCATCCAGGCGAGCAGCTCGCGAAAGGTCCACACCCGCGGCCCGCCCAGCGCATACAAGCCGCCGCCGCCGGGATGCCCCGCCGACACCACGATCCGCACCGCGTCGGCGACGTCTCCGGCATAGACCGGCTGCATCCGGGTGTCGCCGCTGATCACCGGCATCACCGGCGAGA
>CAXTMS010000302.1:0-2042 GCA_964245345.1 uncultured Acetobacteraceae bacterium
CGTTCTCGGGGAAGAAACGCCAACACCTGCAATGAGTTGTAAGGGTTCTATACCTTAGAGTGCATGTCACGGCTCTGCCTGGTCGAAGGGTCGAACCCCAAGACGCGCCTGTTCGCCTTCCAGAGGAAATCCACCACATGCGCAGGTCGCTTCGTCTTTCCGAACGATGGTTCCACAGGGGCCTCTGGCTCGTGGCGCTGGTGTTCGCCTTCTGCCTCATCGGCCTCGGCAGCATCGTGGTCGACGACCTGCCGCATGTCGAACGGCAGGCGCAGCGGGACGACTTCCTCGACAAGGCCGCGGTGCAGCCGCTCGAGGTGGCGATCACCCAGGCCAAGCACGCCGAGACGGACGCCACGAGCGCTGGTGAACAGGCGGCCCTCAAGCTCCAGGCGGCGCAGCAGGCCTACGCGACCGCCAAGGAAGCGTTCGGCAGCTGGGTGGAAACCCGCAAGGCGACCAACCTTCCCGACCAGGATCAGGACCTGATCGCCCGCACGAAGGCGCTGGACGCCCTGAACTCCGCGCGGATCGCGGCGCAGCATTCGGTCGATGCTCAGAGCCAAGCCGTCCTGGATGCCCAGCAGGCGCAGAGCCAAGCGGAAGGCAGGCTCGACACGCTGAACGCCGCCGCCGACAGCCAGCTCGCCGCCGCCGATGACCGCGCGGAACTCCGCGTGTTCGGATACCGGCTCGCGTTGACGCTGCCCCTGCTCGGGATCGCGGGATGGCTGTTCGTGCGCGGGCGCACGTCGACATGGTGGCCTTTCGTCTGGGGGTTCATCCTCTTCGCGTTGTTCACCTTCTTCGTTGAACTCGTGCCCTACCTGCCGAGCTACGGCGGCTACGTCCATTACGGCGTCGGCCTGCTCATCACCGTCCTCGTCGGCCGCTACACGATCGTGTCGCTCAACCGCTACCTCGCCCAGCAGAAGGAAGCCGAACAGCAGCCGGACCAGATCCGCCGCGACGAGCTCGACTACGACACGGCCTTGGCCCGGTTGACGAAGGGCGTGTGCCCTGGATGCGAAAGGCCCATCGACCTGCAGAACTTGGCGAACTACTTCTGCCCGCACTGCGGGATAGGCGTGTTCGACCATTGCGGCAGCTGCACGGCTCGCAAGAGCGCCTTCGCACGGTTCTGCCACGCGTGCGGCGCACAGGCGGACACGGCTGCACAGCGCAGCAGCCAGGGAACCGCCTGATCCGAAAGCGACGAACGATACGCCGCGACGACTTTCACGACCTGGATCCTCTGCCAGGCCAGCCCGGCCCGCCCGGAAGTCGTGACCGGTCGCGGACTTGGCTCGTCAGGCATCGAGAAGAGCGGCGGCCAGTTCCGCCACCGTCAAGGCGACTTCCGGCGACGAGCCGTCCTCCAGGGACCAGGCAGCCGACAAGCCCGCGGACGCCAGCACCCAGCGCAGCAGGCGGTCACGCTCCAGTCCCGTCGCTTCGGCAACCACATCCACCCGGCGCCGGAAGCGCTCCGGGAGGACGGCGACGGGACAGGACGCATCGGCGCCGTCGGGATTGCGGAACAGGGTGGCGAAGTCGAAGCCACGCTCGCCGATCAGGCCCTTGGGGTCGATGGCGCGCCAGCCGCCTGGGCCGAAGTCCAGGACGTTCTCGTGGTGCAGGTCGCCATGGAGCACGCCCGGCTCGCGCGGCGCCGCCAGCAGGCTGTGGGCTGTGTCGGCGCAACGCGTCAGCACCCCGGGTCCTGTCGGTGCGGCCGCCATGAGGCTGCGGAACCAGTCGGCCAACGTGGTCAGGTTCGGCACCGGCGTGTCCCGCGGAGCGTGCAGCCGCGCCGCGACCGCGCACAGGATGCGGCACGCTTCGTCATCTCGTCCCTTTCTTGCCATGTCGGCCAGGGAAGCAGCACCCTCGGTGCGCTCCAGAAGCAGGGCGGCGTCATCGTAGGCGAGAACCGCCGCCGCGCCGTCGCCAGCCCACCACGCCATGAGGACGCCGCCGGTGCGTTCCTCTTCCGAGGGCACCTTGAGCATGGCCGCCTGGCCGCGCAATCTCACCGGAAG
>CAXTMS010000302.1:2142-3292 GCA_964245345.1 uncultured Acetobacteraceae bacterium
GGTGGAGCCCTCCAGTCCCGCCAGCGCGACCGCACTGACCGGTGACGGCGGCGTGATCGCGACCTGGAGCCTGCCGCCATGCAGGAGGAAGTCGGAGATCGCGGTCCGCATCCCGTCGCCACCGGGCAAGACACCAAGTACTGGATTCTGCCCGACGGCGTTGGCGAGGCGCGTCCGCACTTCTCCCTCGGGTACATCGAGCCGCTGGGCTTGCGCCTCCGCAGCACGCTTCATCAGGCCTTTGTCCTCGAAGGAGGCGCTGGCACTCGACAGTTGGATCTCGAACCCAAGCGTCATTAGCTTGGCGGCGTCCATCTTGCCGCCTTGAGCAGACCGGCGTCGACGCCAATGAGCTTGATGGCGAACCCGAGCGTGCCGATGCCATCTGCCCTGGCGGTGACCGGCGAGATGTCGAGGACGCCGCCTGCCTGGGTGAATGAAGCGCCGAGATGCAGGGACCCTTCAGGGTGTCCTCGCCGATGACGTTCCTGAGCGACTGTCGGTCCGCCTGTCCGGGAGGCGCGTAGACGACATCAGTCATGTCCAGCGTCGTCCTCGTCGTGGGATCGACGAGACCGGCGGTGCCGGAGGCCGTCGTCCGGCCGATCGCGAAGGGTCTGCGCGTGCCCTGGGCCAGGTAGAAGTCGTCCATCTCCAGCGTCACGGGCGTCGACGCGGGATGGCCGCTCGATGCCTCGTTCCGGATCGCCCTGATGGTCGAGGCGATCTCGATGCCCCTAGACGTCAACGCGGCGATGGCCATCCGGTCAGCGTAGGGCACACCGACCAGGGGTAGCGAGAGGTCGGGGCGGCAGCACGCGTGGAGGCAAGAGCGGCAACGGCCAGCAAAGGCCAGACAATCCTGTTCCGCGACATCGAACTGGTCCCCGTCTTTCCCCCTTGCAGTCATCGCCGTCTTGAAACGGGCCAGCTCTGGCGCACCGGCCATCGGGATCGATCCTGCTTACGCGGTGGTCGCCCGATGTTTCTGCAAGGCGCTGAAAGGTCACTACTGCTCCGGTTGTGACCGGTTGCATACGTTTACATTAACAAGGGTGCAGCAGACTTTTAGGAAACGTTTACAGGCATTCCCGCCGGTCAGGCCCAACTTCAGTGTTGGGTTCGATGCCTGATAAAGGAGATGCAAGAT
>CAXTMS010000303.1:0-3285 GCA_964245345.1 uncultured Acetobacteraceae bacterium
GGTGCATCGCAGCGGCCTCGGGCTCGGCGAGGGCGACCTCCTGTTCGTGCCGCGCAGCAGCCTGTCCAGGGCCGAAACCGTTCGGCGCCTGCGCTATCTCAAGCCCGCCACGAGCTTCCGCAGCGGCTTCGCCTACGACAACGTGCTGTACATGGTGGCGGGGCAGCTGATCGAGGCGGTGACGGGCCAGACCTGGGAAGCATACGTGCACGACCACGTGCTGGTGCCGGCGGGAATGCTGGACACCACCACGGACAGCCCGGGCCATTTCAACGACCCGGATCGCGCCTTTCCGCACGCAAGGACGACCGGACCGGTGCGCGGCCTCGGCGACCAGCAGGTCCTGGACGAGCACGACGAGCTCGGACGGGCCGCCGCTCCGGCCGGAGGCATGGCCGTCAGCATCGACGACATGGCGAAATGGCTGCAGCTCCAGCTCGCGCACGGAAAGCTCCCGAACGGAGGCCGGCTGTTCAGCGAGGCGGCGCACGACCAGATGTGGAACCCCGTCGTGCTGCAGCCGATCCAGCCGCAACCGCCCTTCCTCGCGCCTACGATCCCGTTGTTCGACACCTATGCGCTCGGCTGGGAGGTGCGGGACTACCAGGGGGCGAAGATCGTGTGGCACAGCGGCGCCGTGCTCGGATCGCAGAGCATCGTCGTGCTCCTGCCCGAAAAGAACGTCGGCTTCGCCATCGAGATCAACAGCGAGGACGGACAGGTGCTGCGTGGCCTGATGTACGAGCTCCTCGACCACTATCTCGGCCTTCCGCCCCGGGACTGGCCGGCGAAGTTCCAGGCCTACCGCGCGTCCCGCCTGGCCAAGGCGGCCGAGCAGGTCAATGCAAGGGCGGCCGCGCCGGCAAAGGTCGGGCCGTCGGAGTCGCTCGACGCGTATGTCGGCACCTACCATGACAACTGGTACGGCGACATCGTCGTCGGCCGGGACGGCGACCACCTCACGATCGACTTCAAGACCACGCCACGCATGTCGGGATCGCTGGACCATTGGCAGTACGACAGCTTCACCACGCGCCTCACCGACCGCACGATCGAACCCGCCTTCGTCACCTTCGCCTTCGACCTGAACGGGCACGTTTCCCACGTGACGATGAAGCCTGTTTCCCCGACCGCCGATTTCAGCTTCGACTACCAGGACCTCGACTTCACGCCGGCCGGCACGAAGTCGAGCGACCGCTGAGGCGACCGCACGCTCACGGAGCCGACGGGAGAGCCGCGACCTTGTCGCCTGCGGCCGCCAGCAGCGCCCTGGCCTGCTTCAGATGGGGCAGGTCCAGCATCCGTCCTTCGAGCGCGACCGTGCCGACACCCGGATCGGCCTCGAACAGCGCCACCACCTGTCGGGCCTGATCGAGTTCCTGTTCGGTGGGCGTGAAGACCGCGTTGATGATCGATACCTGTTGCGGATGGATCGCCATCATGCCGCGGAACCCGTCGCGGCGGCCGCGCGTCGCGTAGGCTTCCAGCCCGGCCAGGTCGCGGAACCCCGGATACACGGTCTCGATCGGCGGCAGGCCCGCGGCCGAGGCGCCGAGGAGGCACAGGGTGCGGGCCAGCCGGCACAGGTCGCTGTAGCCGCCGTCCTCACCGCGATTGGTGGAGGCACCCACCGCCGCCGGCAGGTCCTCGGCGCCCCAGGTCAGGCCGGCGAGCCGGGCGCTGGCGTCGCGGTAGCTGTCGAGCGTGAACAAGGATCGCGGCGTCTCGCTCGCGATCGGCAGGATACGGATGCGGCCGGCCGGCAGGCCCGCCGACGCTTCCAGCGCGGACAGGTAGT
This sequence comes from uncultured Acetobacteraceae bacterium, assembly GCA_964245345.1. Classification (GTDB taxonomy): domain Bacteria; phylum Pseudomonadota; class Alphaproteobacteria; order Acetobacterales; family Acetobacteraceae; genus Lichenicola. The sequence goes on from CAXTMS010000303.1 coordinate 1,799, forward strand.
GGTCTAGCCGCACCACGTCGTGGGCGCCGTCCGGCTTGGGCAGCACGATCCCGTCCGGACACGCCGGTACCACGGCAGCCAGGTCCCTCAGCGCATAGGGACTGGAAAGCGGGTTGATCCGCACGAACAGCGGCGAGGCGCGCGGCGCCGGCCGGGACGACAGGAACGCGGCGACCAGCCGGCGCGCGTCCTGCTTGCCCGCTTCCGCCACCGAATCCTCCAGGTCGAGGATGACGCCGTCGGCGCCGGCGCCGTCCGCCTTGTGCACCTTGCCCGGCGAGTCGCCCGGCACGAACAACCAGGACCGCAGCCTCACGCCGGGCTCCTGTGCAGCAGCGCGGTGCGCCGGCATTGGCACACCACCTCGTCACGCTGGTTGAGGGCGCGGTGCTCGAACACCACGATCCCGTCTCCCGGCCTCGACCGGCTGTCCCGCTTCTCGACCACCGTTGTCTCCACCCTGAGCGTGTCGCCCACGAACACCGGCTTGGGCATCACCACCGCGTCGTAGCCGAGATTGGCCACCAGGGTGCCGAGCGTGGTGTCGCCCACCGAGATGCCGATCATCAGGCCGAAGGTGAAGATGCCGTTGACGACGATGCGGCCGAACTCCGTGCCGGCCGCGTATTCCCCGTCCAGGTGCAGCGGCTGCGGGTTGTGGGTCAGCGCCGTGATCAGCAGGTTGTCGGTCTCGGTCACGGTGCGCCGCAGCGCGTGCTGCAGGCTCCAGCCGACCTCGAACTGGTCGAAATAGCTACCGGCCATGATCCGCCCCCTCCGGCTCCAGCCGGACCAGCATCGCGCCCTCGGCGACCTGCTGTCCGGTCCGGGCCGCAACCTCGGCCACCGTGCCCGCGAACGGGGCCTGCAGGGAAAGCTCCATCTTCATTGCCTCGACCACGACCAGCGGCGCTCCCTTCGCCACCGCATCCCCGACCGCCACCGCGACCGCCACGATCCGCCCCGGCATCGGCGAAACCACCACCTCGCTTCCCGCCTCGGCGCCGGGTGCGGTCTCGGTGGCGGCGGGATCGCGGAAAACGTAGGGCTCGCCGTTCTCGAACACGACGATCTCGCCGTCCCGCTCGAACACCGGCAGCAGCGCCTGCCGCGTGTCCGGCGCGAGCGTGATCTGCCGCGTTTCGCCGCCATGGGCCAGCCAGACCTCAAGGCGCGGCGCGGCGTTCAGCCGGAACCCGCTCGGCATCGCGCCGGACCGGTCGAGCCGATGCCGGCCCGCCGCCTGCAGCACCCGTGCCGACGGCCGGCGCGGCGGCATCAGCGCGTCGAGCCGGCTCTCGATGAACCCGGTCTCGACCCGGCCGGCGACGAAGTCGGGATGGGACAGGGTGCGGGCCAGGAAGCCGGCATTGGTTTTCACCGGCCACACCTCCACGGCACGGCAGGCGGCCGCCAGCCCGGCCGCCGCTTCCGCGCGCGTGGCGGCGTGCACGATCAGCTTGGCGATCATCGGGTCGTAGAAGGCG
>CAXTMS010000304.1:0-3228 GCA_964245345.1 uncultured Acetobacteraceae bacterium
GGCCGTGAGGCATAAGGCTCAACAACGTGAGCCCCGGCGTGACCGGCGAGACGGAAATGGCCGGCGCCATGCCGGACGAGTACAAGAAGGCCATCAGCGGCCACTCTGCCTTGAAGCGGCTGGGCAGGCCGGAGGAGATCGCCTCTGCCGCCTTGTGGCTGGCCTCCGAAGTGGCGAACTACGTGACGGGCCAGAGCATCGTGGTGGACGGCGGCTTCAACATCGCTGCGTAGCGCTGAAGCGCAGCATTTGTCTTGAGGCAAGTCGGCGTCAGAGTCCGCCTTCCGCTCAACTCGGTCCTAGATCCACTGTTAGGCAGAAGCATATCGTAAAACTCTGGCCGATAGCTGCTAGTCCCGGTATGGAGCGCGGAAGGTCGAAAAAGGGGACTCTGAGCAGCCGGTAAAGTGGTCAGGTGGCGTTGACCTTCAACAGACCTCTAGGAGGTCCGGCTTCAGGCGACAGAGAGCGGCGGCGCATGAGTTCTCTTGACCCGAGATGGCACGTTTAATGGCTTGGACGTGCTGTTCGCCCTCGATAGGTTGCTGACGGGTTTCCATTGGTGTCACAGCTCTGTCCGCTCCTGCCAGCTGCGCCGCCCGCATCCAGGTGCCCAGGGCTACTCTCCGCGGCGCCAGCGTGAAGCGTCCGGTATGACGCCTATCGTTCTAGCGGGCGTGGTCTGCGCCGCGGTGCTTCACGCGAGCTGGAACGCGGTGCTACGCGGCGGGAGCGACCGGTTGTGGTCAATGACGCTGATGATGCTGGCGGTAACCAGCGCCACGCTGGTCGCGCTGCCGTTCGTGCCCCTGCCGAACGCGGCAAGTTGGCCGTACGTGATCGCCTCGGCGCTCATCCACGCCGGCTACAACCTGTCGCTGGTGCGGACCTACCGCTCCGGTGATCTCGGGCAAACGTACCCGATTTCACGCGGGTCGTCGCCGGTGCTCGTTGCCCTGGGCGCGGCGGCGTTCGCGGGCGAGACCATCACCGTCACCACCGGGACCGGCATCGCGTTGGTCTCTGGCGGCATCCTCGCGCTGGCCTTCCAGAAGGGGCGGGTCCGGGCCGACTTCCTGCGCGCGGCGATCACCACCGGGGTCCTGATCGGGTCGTATACCGTCGTGGACGGGATCGGGGTGCGGCTGTCGGGCGACAGCTTGGCCTACTCGATGAGCATGTTCCTGCTCTGGAGCCTCACGATGCCGCCCATCTACCTCGCGGCACGGGGGCAACGACCGGCGTATACACGGGTGGAGACGGCGATGGCGCTAGGGGGTGGCCTGGTGTCGATCCTGGCATATGGCATTGTCATCTGGGCGATGCAGTACGGCGCGATGGCCATAGTGTCCGCGCTGCGCGAGACCAGCGTGGTTTACGCCGCCATCATTGGGCGGTTGTTCCTGAACGAGACGCTGACCGCGCGCCGGATCGCATCCTGCCTCGCAATCGCTGCAGGCAGCGCGTGCCTAGCCGTGTAATCGCTTGCGTCGACTCGACTCGCCGCTACCGCCGACATGGCTCTAACCGCCTAGGAGGTCGGTCTCTACCAGCTATATGCTTGCGGACGCCGGCCGTCGGACGACGCGAGTTTCTGTAGTCGTCCCGTGTCAAGTTTTGGGGGTTATGAAACCTGTATAGCTGATCACTACAGGCAAGGATCTTGACTGAGCTTTCCACTTATCGGCGGCTTTCCAGAAAGCGGAGGGATGCTTTCAGTACGGCTTCGGCCAAGTCTTCTACTTGGTAGCCGGAGATCGTGCGGTGAGCTTATTTCCGTCTGGATCACGAAGGTAGGCGACAAATGACCCGTTCGGGCGCGCAACGGGCGGGCTTTCGATCGCGATACCACCATGCGTCGTTCCGGCCTCGTGCCAGGCGAGAACATGGCTTCGGCTCGCAGCGGCGATACCAATCGTCCCACCGTTGGCCGCGGTCGCCGGATCACCATTGATCGGTTTCGTGATCATCAGCCGACCACCCTCGTGGGCGTAGATCAGCCTGCCTCTGGCATCCATCTCGCCGGGCCCACCTCCCAGCGCGGCGAACGTGGCGTCGTAGAAGTCCCTGGCCCGCTCCAGGTCGTTGCTGCCGATCATGACGTGAGTGAACATGCTTCCTCCCCAGAAAGTCTGCGCGAGGATGATGGCCGCGTTTGACGTTGACGGACAGCCATCACGATGAGGGAAACGGATATGATTGTCGTCACCGGGGCTACTGGCCATCTCGGGCGAGTTGTTGTCGAAGGTTTGTTGACCCGGATGCCTGCCGATAGGATCGTCGCGAGCGCGCGCGACCCTTCGAAGGCACATGAGCTTGCCGGTCGGGGCGTTCACGTTCGAGCGGGCGATTTCGCCAAGCCCGACGAGCTGGCAACGGCGTTCCGGGGTGCCGAGCAAGTGTTGTTGATCTCTGTTGACCAGTTCGGCGAACCGGGACGGCGGCTCCATCGCGCGGCGATCGAATCCGCCCATACAGCCGGAGTCGGGCGCGTGCTCTACACCAGCCACATGGGCGCGCATCCTGACTCGGCGTTCGCCGACCATGCCGCGGCAGAAGCCATCCTAGCCGAAACGGGTATGCCGTTCACGTCGCTATGCCACGGCTTCTACGCCGAGAGTGCGTTCTACCTCATCGGTCGCGGGTTCGTTGATGGGGAGATCCGTGCGCCGGAGGACGGCCTGGTGAGCTGGACTGCTCGCGCCGACCTTGCGGAGGCGGCTGCCGTCGTGCTCGCTGACGGCCACCGAGGCGTTCACAATGGCCGATCTGGTCGCGGTCGCATCTGACCTGACCGGACGCGCGATCAAGCGGGTCGTCGTGCCCGACCAGGAGTGGCGCGAGTCCAAGATCGCCGAGGGTGTGCCCGAGCCGATGGCGGACGCGCTTCTCGCCATGTATCAGTCCATGCGGCGGGGAGAACTGGCCGCCACCGATCCCACGCTGGAACGATTGCTCGGCCGCCGCCCCCAGACGATGCGCGACGTGCTCGCCTCCACCCTGAAGCCCGCCTGATCCGTGACATTCACGGCTGCTTGATTGATTGCGCGCTAGCCTGACGAAGAGCAGGAAGACGGCTTCGAGCGTCGCTGAACGGCGAGCCTCAGGCGCTCCGCGCCGGTGTTGCTTTCCCGCAACGGAAGGTGCAGCAGGACAGCCGGTCACATGGCGGGGCATGACAGCGGCAGCCGGTGCCGCTTCCCCGGAACCTGTTCCCGAACCGATTGT
>CAXTMS010000305.1:0-3222 GCA_964245345.1 uncultured Acetobacteraceae bacterium
GCCGGCCGGTCCGGGACTATCAGCCGGGATCGGTAGCTGTGACTGCCGGCATCGTCCCGGTGCGGGATCGGTCCGCCATCCCGCTCATCCGGCTGGGTCAGAAGAAGACGAACAAGTTGGCCAGGACGTTCAGACCGCTTCCGGTGTTGGAGGCGGTGTTGTCATAGACGAGCGGCGTAGGGTTGTCGGTGTAGGCTAGGCCGACATTGAGGTTCGTCCCTGGCAGAACGTGGGCGCTGTAGGCGATCGTGAACGTGTCGGAGGCATCATGCGCGAGCTCGCCGAAGCTGCGCACGAGGCGAACCGCGTAGCCGCTGAAGACGTTGCGGTCCGCCACCAGCGTCAGCTGGTCGAACGGACGGCCGGGAATAAGGCCGAAGCCATAGATGCGTCCCTCGTAATATTGTGAGAACGCATTGAGGTAGGCCGGCGAGTACATGACCGAGAAGCCGGCGTAGAGACCGTCCAAGGCGGAGCCACGGAAGGCGCGCGGCGCGGTCTGGAACAGCTGGCGATCGGCCAAGAGATAGACCCCATACTCGCCGGTCTTGCGATCTCCCGTCGCACTGCCCAGGTCGGCGAATCTGCCGCTATTATAGTTGGCCGCGGCTCGGATCCAGGTCGACATCTGGCCGGGCAAGGGTGGAGCCCGGTAGCCAATCTCGTTGATGATGAATGCGCCAGAATTGGGCGTGAACCAGCGTACCCCGGCCCGGTCCTCGTCGCGCTCGGGCTGCACGCCGTCCGGGTTGGTCGCCGCCTGCACGCCGAACTTGTCGTAGAAGTGTTGGGGAAAGTTGAGCTTCACGTTGATGGCAGGCTTCCCGAACGACGGCGGGCTCTCGCCGGTCTCGTAGGGCATGACCGAGTTGTCGCCGAATATGCCGCCGGACAGGTTGCCGCCGATCTGCGTGCCCAGGAACTCCAGGCTGTTCTCGAGGTAGCCGGCCTTCACCTCCAACCGGCCGTTGAACGCGGTTTGGTAGTAGTTCAGCTGGGTTAACCCGATGCCGTTCGGGGCGCTTGGCTGCCAGTTGGTATTGACGTAGTACACGCCCGCGGTGAGCTGGCCGTCGGGAATCCCGTACTTGCGGAGATCGTACATGAGGAAGAAGGCGTTGGACGAGTTGTAGGTTGGAAGCTGGCCGTAATACGACTGCTGCTTGCGGTTGTTGTCGAACGGGAAGCCGTGCCGCAGGATGTTGTCCTCGAAGGTGTCCGTGGTGAAGCCAAGCCAGCTGATGCCGTAGTCGGCGGCTGCGTTGCGCAGGCCGAACAGGCCGCCATCCAGCGTGTCGGCCGCGCCGGGCAGGGGGAACAACCATCCCCGCAGCTTCAGCTGGTCGGCCACGGCATAGGGGTTCTGCCGAGCAGGTGGCGACGGCGCCACCGTGAAGGTTCCGACGCCCCCGTTGCCGGGCGGGACCGGGACCTGGGTACCGGTCGATGCGCTCGGCGATCCCGGTTGATTGGCCGTCGAGGCCTGTGCCAGCTGAGTAAGCTGGTCGCCGACCGCGGTCACCTGAGTACCGGGATCGTCCGCGGGCGGGTCGTCTGCAAGGGCGGTGCCGCCCAGGCCGCCGATCGCCAGCACGGTTGCGGCAGCGAAACGCAAGGGCTGCCCAGCACTCGGCATGAGCGGTTTAAGCACGGACGTAAGGCGAGCGGTCTGCTTCCGCATGGGTTTCCTCCAGTTCGACTCGGTTTGGCCGAGGTGTCCCGACCATCCAATCGATCTTTATGTTGTAAGCGTACAAAACTGCCTTGACGTATTAAGCCTAGAGTTCAAGCCACCGCCGACCTTCCGGCAACGGTGCGTTCGTGCAACGGTGCCGACCGTCCTTTCGAAACAAGATGGCGCGCAGGATAGTCGTATCCCGCACGCGCGGCGTCTTCGCTGGATGCCCGGTTCAGGACGTCCGATCCGCGATCCTCTGGCCATTCCATGTCAGACGGAGCGCAGCGCGCTGTGGCACCGTCCCATTGTTGCGCGCGTGGCACAGTCACCGGGCATGAGGCGAGTGGATCACGCTACAGCTCGCTTTTCACGACGTTTCAATGTCGAGCGAAGAACGACGTCGGCGAGGGCGATGAGTGCTGGTCGTGCATCAGCCTATGACTTGATCCGTGACCGATCTGAACGGCAGGACATGCGATCTCCCCTTGCTTCCGGATCCATCAAGACAACCAGCCGCACTAAAATGACTTAGTGTCTGATAACCGTCAAGCCTCGATCCGGAACCAAGTTTGACGGTTCATGCAGATCGTGGCGACGTGAAACGATGCCGTCCTCGTGCCGGATCGAAACGTATTGAGGTGGTGGCGACCATGGCAGCGCTCAGCCCTTGGAGTGACGGACCATGGCCGACACCATGGTCACCACCCCCGGGTTGGCCAGATTGAGCGAGCGGAGCACCTTCTCCTGGTCGAACAGAGCGCGCTGGCCGTCGAAGGTGCGAATGGGCTTCCTCGACTACGTGGCGATCACCGCGCGAAGCCAGCTCACCCGTTGTTCCCCGACATGGGGCCGTAGGGTCAGGACCGGACGCGAGGCCCGACGCCGCTGATCAAGTTGGAGGATGGTGCGAGCCGCGGCCAGGAAGATGCCTGAGACGGCGTCTGAGGCTCGACGAGGCCGCCCGAGGATGGACGCCGCAGGCCCTGTTTCGACTTCGAGCATCGCCTGTCTCAGGAATTGAACTTGAGGTTGTCCTTTCAATTTGTATACAACTTGCCGTAGATCCTTGGGGCGTGAGGACACGCCGTTCAAGCTTCCTCTAGACCTTAGAAAGAGGCGTCCAGTGCCCCAAGCTGCCTCCATTGATGAGATCGGCTGTGCCCAGAACAACGTCGTCGCCTTTACGGCCCCTGCGGACACCTTCATGACCGCCTTCATGTTCGACCAGGCGACGGACGCGGCGCAGTCGTTGCCGGCCGGCTGGTTCACCGTCGCCCTGGTCCGGGACGTGAACGAGGGAGTCCGACAGGATCACGTCATGATCGTCAGGGTCGCCGGTCCGCCGGTTGGCAGCTTCCAGATCTGGAGAGGATCTAGAGGACGGTTCCGGGTCATCCATGAAGGCGAGCATGGCGAGGCCGAGGATGGTTCCGAGTCCGGACCATACCGGACCGTGGAGGCAGCGGTGGACGCCATACGGACGGATATCGGGCTGCGGCTGGCTTCTTGGGGCGTCATGCCGGTTTCCTGCGCCGCTTGAAGTC
>CAXTMS010000306.1:0-3157 GCA_964245345.1 uncultured Acetobacteraceae bacterium
GTGAACTCGATGTCCTGCATGTCGCGGTAGTGCCGCTCCAGCGTGTCGCGCACGCGAAGCAGCTCGGCATACGCCTCGGGCAGCACCGCCTGCATCGACAGCTCGCCCTCCTTGGCGCGGGCCTGCGACATCGGCTGCGGGGTGCGTATGCCGGCGACCACGTCCTCGCCCTGGGCGTTCACCAGGTACTCGCCGTAGAAGACGTTCTCGCCGGTGGACGGGTCACGGGTGAAGCAGACGCCGGTGGCGCAGTCGGAGCCCATGTTGCCGAACACCATGGCCTGGACGTTCACCGCGGTGCCCCAGTCGGCCGGGATGTCGTGCAGGCGGCGATAGGTGTTGGCGCGCGGGTTCATCCAGGAGCCGAACACCGCGCCGATGGCGCCCCAAAGCTGGTCCGACGGCGATTGCGGGAACGGGCTTCCGGTTTCCCGGGCCACCAGGTCCTTGTACGCCTCGACCACCTGGCCCCAGCTGGCGGCGCTGAGCTCGGTGTCCTCCAACAGGCCGAGCTCGTTCTTGTGGTCCTCGATGATCTCCTCGAACCGGTGGTGCGACACGCCGAGCACCACCGAGCCGTACATCTGCACGAAGCGCCGATAGCTGTCCCAGGCGAAGCGCGGGTCGCCGGAAGAGGCTTCCAGCCCCTTCACCGTGTCGTCGTTGAGACCAAGGTTGAGCACCGTGTCCATCATGCCGGGCATGGACACGCGGGCACCGGAGCGCACCGAAACCAGCAGCGGCCGCCCGGCATCACCGAACCGCAGCCCGACCGCCTGCTCGACCCGCTGCATCGCCGCCTCGACCTGAGCCCGGAGGTCGGTCGGATAGCTGCGGCCGTTGCGGTAGAATTCGGTGCAGAGCTCGGTGGTGATGGTGAAGCCGGGAGGCACCGGCAGGCCGATGCCGGCCATCTCGGCCAGGTTGGCACCCTTGCCGCCCAGCAGGTTGCGCATGTCGGCGCGGCCCTCGTTGCGGCCAGCTCCGAAGCTGTAGACCCATTGCGTCATGACGCGTTCCATCCGCCCGCTGTTGTCGATCCAGGCTGGGTTGGGTCGGCTCCGGAGACGTCTCGTGATGTCTCGGTCGGGGACGTTCCCTGGCATACCCGGCAGTCGAAGTCGAAGATCGGCTTCATCCAGATCGCTTGTCTATCACGACTGGTCGATGGTCTGCACCGACGGCACGATTGTTCTCACGATGGAGGCGTCGAGCGCCTCGTAGTCGTGCAGGCCGATGGCGTCGTAGAGCTCCTGGCGGGTCTGCATCCGTCCCACCATCGCCTGGGCGCCGCCATTGCTCCGGATGGAGGCGAACAGCTCCTCCTGCGCCTTGTTGGCGACGCGCAGGGACGACACCGGCCAGATCACCATCCGGTAGCCCATGGCCTCGAACTCGGATGCGGTGAAGAAAGGCGTGCGGCCGAACTCGGTCATGTTGGCCAGCAGCTTCACGCCCGGCATGCGTTCGGCGAACGAGCGGAACATCTCCGCGGTGTTCAGGGCCTCGGGAAAGATCGCGTCGGCGCCGGCTTCGACGTAGAGCTTCGCCCGGGCCACTGCCCCGTCCAGCCCTTCGGAGGCCGCCGCGTCGGTGCGGGCGACGACCACCAGGTCGCGTCGCGCCTTGACCGCCGCCGCCACCTTGGCCGCCATGTCGCGTGCGTCCGCCAGCCGCTTGTCGTTCAGGTGGCCGCACTTCTTGGGCAGCAGCTGGTCCTCGAGGTGTAACGCCGCAGCGCCCGCGTCCTCGAAGGTGCGCACGGTGTGCATGACGTTGAGCGCCTCGCCGTAGCCGGTGTCGCCGTCCACCAGCACCGGCAGGCCGGACGCGCGCACCACCTGGCGGATAAAGAACGCGACCTCGTCGACGGTGATGATGCCGAGGTCGGGAAGCCCCATCGACGCGGTCATGGCGGCGCCGGACAGGTAGCAGGCCTCGAACCCGGCGCGCGCTGCCTGGATCGCCGCCATGCCGTTATGGGTGCCCGGAAGCTGCAGGATCGACGGGCGCTCCAGCAGGGAGCGGAAGCGCCGGCCGGTCGTCCCGTCCGGTAGGTCGGAAGCGAGCAGGTAGGGCATTGGAAAGGCTCCTGGAGGATCGATGGGAACGCCGCGCGCGGCGCCAGTCAGGGGCGCTGGTCGAGCGGCACGAAGGGCAGGTTCTCCGGTCCGGTGTAGTTCGCCGACGGTCGGATGATCTTGCCGTCGAGCCGCTGCTCGATCACGTGTGCGGCCCATCCGGCGGTGCGCGCGATCACGAACAAGGGCGTGAACATCGCCGTGGGAACGCCCATCTGCTGGTAGGACACCGCGGAGAACCAGTCGAGGTTCGGGAACATGCGCTTGGCGTCGGCCATGACGCCCTCGATCCGCTCGGCTATGTCGAACCGGGTGCGGGCGCCGTTCTCGTCCGACAACGCCTGCGCCACCCGCTTGATCACCACGTTGCGCGGATCCGACACGGTGTAGACCGGGTGGCCGAAGCCGATCACCACCTCGCGGGCCTCGACGCGCCGGCGTATGTCGGCCTCCGCCTCGTCCGGAGCCGCGTAGCGCTGCTGGATCTCGAGCGCCACCTCGTTGGCGCCGCCGTGCTTGGGGCCGCGCAACGCGCCGATGCCGCCGGAGATCGCGGAATACATGTCCGATCCGGTGCCGGCGATCACCCGCGCGGCAAAGGTTGAGGCGTTGAACTCGTGCTCGGCGTAAAGGTTGAGCGAGGTGTGCATCGCCCGCACCCAGCTCGGGCGCGGCGCCTCGCCGTGCAGCAGGTGCAGGAAGTGGCCGCCGATGCTGTCGTCGTCGGTCTCGACGTCGATCCGCACCCCGTTATGCGAGTAATGGTACCAGACCAGCAGCATGGAGCCGAGCGAAGCCAGCAGGCGGTCGGCGATGTCGCGGGCGCCGGCGACGGCGTGGTCGTCCTTTTCCGGCAGCACGCAGCCCAGCGCCGAAACGCCCGTGCGCATCACGTCCATCGGGTGGGCCGCCGCAGGCAGAGCTTCCAACGCCGTGCGCACCGAGGCCGGAATGCCGCGAAGGCGCTTCAGCTGCCCCTTATAGACGGCGAGCTCGGCCCGGTTCGGCAGCGCGCCGTGCACCAGCAGGTGCGCGATCTCCTCGAACTCGCACGCCTCGGCGATGTCGATGATGTC
>CAXTMS010000307.1:0-3144 GCA_964245345.1 uncultured Acetobacteraceae bacterium
GGACCGGGTTGTGCGGGCTCGGCACGTCCGGCATCGTCAGCCTGCTGACCGGCGCGTCGAGGTCCATGAACGCCTCGTCGGCCACCAGCGCCGCGATCTCGGCGCCGAAGCCGGCGGTCTTCAGGTCCTCGTGGACAATCAGGCAGCGATGCGTGCGCCTGACCGAGGCCAGCACGGCCTCGCTGTCCCACGGCATCAGAGTACGCAGGTCGATCACGTCGACCGAGCGGCCCTCGGCCGCCTCCTCGCAGCGCGGCACCATGGCGCCCCAGGTGACGATGGTGAGGCGGTCGCCCGACCGGATCGTGGTCGCCTTGCCGAACGGGATCACGTAGTCGTCGCCCGGGTAGGCCCGGCGGGCCCAGGCGTGATCCAGCATGGCGCGATGCTCGAAGAAGATCACCGGATCGTTGCCGCGCATCGCCGAGCGCAGCAGCCCGACCGCGTCCTCCGCGTTGGACGGCACCGCCACCATCCAGCCCGGCTGATGAACGAAGGCAACCTCGTTGGTCTGGCTGTGCCACGGATCGCCGCACTTGAAGAAGCCACCCGGCACCCGGATCACGACCGGTGCGGCGAACCGGTTGTCGGTACGCCAGCGCATCGTGCCGCAATCGTTGATCTGCTCGGTCGCCGGCTCGGCATATTTCCGAAACTGGATCTCGGCCACCGGCACCAGGCCCGCCAGCGCCATGCCCACCGCCCGGCCGACGATGCCCTCCTCCGACAGGCTGGTGTCGAACACGCGCTGGTTGCCGAACTTCTCCTGCAATCCGAGCGTCACGGCATGCACGCCGCCTTTCGGACCAACGTCCTCGCCGAACAGCAGCACCCTCGGGTTGATCTCGAGCTCGCGCTCGAGCGTCCGCCGGATCGCTGTGACCATGTTGATGCGCTGCCGCTCGGGGGCCGCCACCTCGGTCGAGTGGGGCGGCACGTAACCTGCCGTCCACTGGCCGCCCACCGTCTGCAGGACGCCGGGCTCGGAGAAGACGTTGCGCGTCAGCGTGTCGGGATCCGCGACCGGATGCGTCTCCGCACGCTCCAGGCCCGCCTCCGCATCGGCCGCGGCGCGCGCCTCGATGGACGCCCAGTCCGCCTCTTCCAGCATCGCCGGGACGAGGAAGTCGTGCAGCTTGCGCAGCGGGTCGCGCGCCCACTCCGACTTGACGAACTCCTCGGACTTGTAGGTCTGGGTATCTTGGAAGCTGTGTCCCTGCAGACGGGGTACTGTCAGGCGAAGCAGGCACGGACCCTTGTGCGTCCGGACATGCGCCACGGCGGCTTCCGTCAGCGACGCGGCCTCGGCCGGGTCGGTGCCGTCGCCGCTCATGATCGTCAGCCCCTGCCAGCTCTCGAGGTTGGCGGCGATGTTGCCGCCCGGGGTCTGGAAGCTCGACGGCACGGAGATGCCGTAGCCGTTGTCCTCGATGTAGAACAGCATCGGCAGCGCCTGCGTCGTGGCGATCGTCAGCGCCGACCAGAAGCCGTTCGAGGCGACCGATGCGTCCCCTCCGAGCACGACCGCGATCGCGTCGTCGTAGGCGCGGTCGCCCAGCACGGAGCGGTGATACTCGATCGCCTGCGCCCAGCCCGCCGTCGGGGTGTACTGGGCGCCGACCCCGCCGCACATCGGCAGGGCGGAGGCGCCCGCGGGGTTCGGATAGTTGAACACCGTGCCGATGTCGCGGCCGCCCGAGTAGCCGCCCGAGCGACCCATCGCCGAGCACAGCGCGATCTCGGGCTGCACGCCCAGCGCCAGCAGGAGCGGTCGCGAGCGATAGTAGCCGCAGGTGGCGTCCTGCCTGCGGTCCAGATGCAGACCGAGAAGGATCTGCGCCATGTCGTGGCCGCGTGCCGAGAACTGGTACAGGACCTTCTTGTCGGGAACGAGCCGCTCCTCCTCCATCCGGTCGAGCGCCCGGGACAGGCAGACGAGGTGCGCCACCTTCGCCCAATCGTTCCGGTCGGCGGAGGTGTTCTGTCCCGGCACGTCGGCGATCAAGGTTTTAAGCAACTCTCTGTCCTAATCACGACCGGACGGCCGGTTGACTTATCGGCATCATAGCCAACGCCGCGCCGCGCCGCCATAGCGAACTCGGGATGCGCCCGTGGCGGGGGCGGGCCATTCGGACCCTCTCGAACGCCAGGGCCCTGCCCCGGACACGCCCGAAGCGCGAAGCCTTCTTTCAAGAAATCGGTTTCCAAAGGCCAAGGCCTTTGGCGGGTCTGGGCAGAGCCCAGCCTTGACGTCTAACGAATCGGGGATGTCCGCGTCGCGCCCGGCGTGGCAGCCATCCGGCCTTGCAGGTCGGAGAAGGAACCCACGGCGCCGAACCCCGGTGCACGCCGACCGAGCGTCAGCACGATCAGGCCGGTCGCCACCGAGGTGACGCTCGCGAACAGGAACAGCATCCCGATCGACATCCCCAGGCCGACCAGGACTCCGCCGAGCAGCGGCCCGCTCATCGCGCCGATCCTGCCGACGCCCATGCACCAGCCGACGCCGGAGCCCCGGATCGCGGGGTCGAAGACATTGGCGCCGAGGGCGACCGTGCAGATCTGTGCGCCGATGCTGAGGAAGCCCCCGGCAAAGGTCGTGAGGAGGACGGCCGGCAGGGACGAGGATTGTCCGATGAGGGCGATGGCGACCGCGCCCAGCAGGTAGGCTGCGCCGATGACCTTCACCATGCCGACGCGATCCCCGAGCAGGCCCAGGAGAACGCATCCCAACACGGAGCCCAGGTTGAGGACCGCCACGCCAAGCAGCGCATGTCCCGTACGGAGTCCCGCGGCGCTCAAGGTCAGCGGCAGCCAGTTGACGAGGAAGTAGGTGAGCAGAAGGCTCAGGAAGAACACCCCGCCGAGCAGCAGCGTCACGGCTGCCTGGCCATTCCTGAACAGCCGCGGAAACCCCAAGCCATCGGCGGTCGCTTCACCGGAATCTCCCGCCGGCCTGGCTGTCCATCGGCCGCGTCCGAGCACCGTCGCGACGCCGTGCGCATCGCCCTTGCGCAGCATAAACTCCAGGGACTCCGGCAACATCAGGAAGAGCGCCGGAAGCAGGAGCAGCGAGATAATGCCGCCGCCCTGGAAGACGCTCTGCCAGCCGATGGCCGGCACCAGCTTGGCGGAAAAGACCCC
>CAXTMS010000308.1:0-3143 GCA_964245345.1 uncultured Acetobacteraceae bacterium
TGCCGCGGCGCGGCGGCACGCCGGTGGGCGGCGCGGCATGGGCACCGATGGCTGCAAGGGCGGCGAGGCACAGGGGCAGCAGCAGGGAGGAGCGCAAGACGGGCATGAGGCATGGTCACGGCTACGGGTTCGTCGTGCAAGGGCGCCGCAGGCGGGCGCTCCGGTTCGGTGCCACGTTGTGCCGCCGGCCCTCTGGTGTATGGAACGAGCGTTGCAACAGCCTGTCCCCAGGCGCGACGTCAGCATGCGGCCGGCGTCATGTGCCGCTCTGCCGGATTTCGGAGGTTCCCGACCCATGCGCCTGGCGGAACTGGCCGCGTTCAACTCCGCGAGGACGCAGTCGATCGGGCGTCTCGCGTCGGCGGGTGCCTGCCTGCCTGTCGGCGTGGCGGGCGTGGCCGTGTTCCAGGAAGCGTCCGGCACCGCAGGGGCGATGCCAGCCAGCCTGGGCGCCGCCTTTCTGGTGCTGGCGGCCGGAGCGTTGTCCGCCGGCTTGCTGGCCCAGGCGCGAAACGTCGCGTTGCGCGCCGAGCTCGCCGGTCCGGTTGCAGTTGACGGCGCCGATGCGGGGACGGCGGACAATGGGTTGTCGCGTCGCAGCCGACGCCGGGCCACCTGGCAGCAGGCTGCCGCCGGCGGTCTGGTCGCGGCGATGGCGGCGGTTGCGGCAGCCGTTGCCTGTGGCCAGGACAGCACCTGGGCGCTTCCTCCGACCGCGACCGCCGCCTGTGCGGCGGCGTGTCTGGCAGCCGCCTTCGCGCTGCTGGTGCTGGAGCGCCACCTCGCTGCTGCGGATCCGCTAGAGGTTCCCGACGCGCCGGGGCTCGCGGCCCTGGTGCGCGTCCCGCTCGCGGTCGCCGCGTGCTGCGGCGTCGGTTGCCTGCTGCTTTATGCCGGGTTCGGTTCCGGCGCCTGGGTCAGCCGGATCTCGGCGATCCCGTGCCTGCTGGTGGCGGTCGAGATGACGGCGCGTGCGCTCGCAACGCTGTTCGTCCCGTTCCCGCCGATCAGCGAGGCGCGACCTGTCGTGACCAGCGTCCTGGCCGGGGCGCTGGTCCTGCGCCGGCCACGCCGTATGGCGAGGAGCGTGCGCGACCTGTTCGGCATCGACCTGTCGCGCAGCTGGGCGATCGCCTTCGTGCGCGCGGCACTGGCACCGGTGCTGGCGGTGCTGGTGCTGTTCGGCTGGGCATTGAGCGGGGTCGAAGCGTTGCGGGTCGACCAGCGCGCCGTCTACGAGCGGTTCGGCCGTCCGGTGGCCGTGCTGGGCCCGGGCCTGCACCTGCATCTGCCGTGGCCGGCGGGGCGTCTGCGACCGGTCGAGCTCGGCATCATGCACGACGTGCCAATCGTGTTCGACGGCGCTGACGCAGGCGAGGCTCCGTTGCAGCACAAACGCTTGCTTCCGAACGCGGAAGGGCAGCCGGGACCGTCGGCCGACCGGCTGTGGGACGAAAGCCACCCGTCCGAGGCGGCCTACCTTGTTGCCAGCCTGTCGCGCGGGCAGCAGAGCGTGCAGAGCGTCAACATCGACCTGCGCGTGGTATACCGCATCGGGCTGTCGGACGCCGACGCCCTTGCCGCCGCCACCGTGTCCGACGACCCGCAACGACTGGTGCAGGCGACGGCCAGCCGGCTGCTGGCGCACTACTTCGCCCACCATACGCTACCGGACGTGCTCGGCGCCGACCAAGCCGGCTTCTCGCGCGAGCTCGCCCTCAGCCTGCAGGCGGAGCTCGACGCGATCCCGGCCGGGTTGCAGATCATGGCAGTGGTGGTCGAGGCAATCCATCCGCCGCCGGGTGCCGCAAGTGCCTATCATGCCGTTCAAACCGCGCAGATCAGCGCGCATACGGCACAAGCGGAACAGACCGGCTACGCCATCATCCGGACCAGCGACGCGCAGCGCGAAGGGGGCCTGCTACGGGACGAGGCGGCAGCGACCGCACACGAGACGGTGTCGGACGCGACGGTGCATTCTGCCGGCTTCGCCACCGATCGCGCGGCCTACGCGCTCGGCCCGGCTCCGTTCCTGTTGGAGCGCAAGCTGGAACGGCTGGTGGCCGGCCTGGCGCACCGGCAGGTGTTGATCATCGATCACCGGCTGCAGGGGCATGGCGACAGTCCGTTCATCGACCTGCGTGCCCAGCCCGGAAGCAGCGGCAGCGCGGCAGACCTGCCGCCGCCCCAGCAGTCGCCGTAGGAGCAGCGGTGTTCGGCCATCACCATCACCATTCGCATGACGACGATGGGCACGACCATGGCCATGATGGCGGTCATGCCCACCACCACCACCACGACGGCGGCGAGGTGGACACGGCCGTGCTGCGGTTGCGCCGCTACGGCCGGTTCGGCCTGGCCGGACTGATCGTCGGCCTTGCCTTCGCCGCCGCCTGCCTGACATCCGTCGAGCCGGGCGAGGCCGTGGTGGTCACCGCGTTCGGCAACCCGGTGCGGATCCTGACCGAGCCCGGCCTGGCGCTGCGCTGGCCGGCGCCGTTCGAGGCCGCGACCCCGGTCGACATCCGGTATCGCACCACCTCCACCGGCCTGCACGACGTCGGCACCCGGGACGGGTTGCGGATCCTGGTGCAGGCCTACGTGGTGTGGCGGGTGCCGAAGGACGCGGTGGCGATCGAGCAGTACCTCCGCTCGGTCGACAACGCGCCCAGCGAGGCGGCCGAGCAGCTGCGCTCCTATGTCGGATCCTCGCTGGAGATCGTCGCGGCGCAGTTCGACCTGTCGCAGCTGGTGAACACCGAGCCATCCCGGGTGCAGCTCGACGCCTTCGAGGCGGCCTTGAAGGCGCGGCTGGCGGCGCAGGTGCGCGCCACCTACGGGATCGACATCCTGCAGGTCGGCGTCGAGCGGCTGACCCTGCCGAGCGACACGCTGGAGGCGACCGTCGCGCGCATGACCGCGGAACGCGACACAGTTGCCAGCCGCGTCACCGCCGAGGGCGACCGTGCGGCGGCAGAGATCCGCGCCCACGCCGATCGCGACGCGCGGATCACCGTCGCCGATGCCCATGCCGAGGCGGCGCGGGTCGACGCGCAATCCCGGCTGGACGCGGCGCGGATCTATGCCAAGGCCTACAACGGCGATCCGGAGCTCTACACCCTGCTGCGCTCGCTCGACACGCT
>CAXTMS010000309.1:0-3080 GCA_964245345.1 uncultured Acetobacteraceae bacterium
GGGGTACAGGCGCAGGTACGGCTCGAGCAGGGGCTGGCAACGCTGTCCGGCTGAGTCGGGCGTCGCAAGCGCTTACGGTCGCTTCGGGACGACAAAGGAATTCTTCTGTGTCACTGGGTCGCGGAGCGATCGGCATTCGCGCGCCGTTGCCCTATCGGCGTCAGGGCCGGCATCATGGTCAAGCGTCCAATCCTGTTGTGCCTCCGCTTCGCGCCTGTGGCAGCCCCACCGTCGCTTGGGCCAATGCCATCCTGTCTTCCGGCAGTGCCACCGGGTCCCGGGAGCGTATGCAGGCGGGCTTGGCAACCCCGTTCCCGCTGCCGCGGGTCGTCGATGACGACGCGGCAAAGGGCGGCAACGCGTCGCTCCGGTTCGGGCTGCCCCTGCTCGCCCCGGCGACACCTAGCTTCGACCGGATCAGCGTCGAGCAGCCGTTCGACATCGACCGCTTCACCTTTGGAAGCGGCACGATCCTGGCCGGAACCGGGCCGGACACCGTGGTGCTCGGGATCGAGCTGGCGCTGCCGCGACAGGCGGTTCCGCAGGTTGAGGCATGCAGCTTGGACCTCGCGATCTGTGTCTGGCACCGCGGGGCCGTCATCAGCCTGGCACTGCCGGACGCGGTGCCCGGAGTCGGATCGCCGGTCCTGCTCGGCACCGGCGTGCTCGGGCTCGACCTGAAGCGGCGGGGCAGGCGTTCCTGAACGGCGTTCACGTGAACATTGTTCACATATGGCACGTCAAGCGGCGGTTCCGGAACTGCGTCAGCGTCGGGTGGCCGCCACGCCCGTCTGGACATGACGCCTTCGTGTGGCTGCGATCCCGCCATCGCCTCAACCGTTGCAGGGGCCTGCGCATTGCGCACCACACCACGGAGAAACGGCATGAGCGGCAGCGCCTTGGCCTCGCAGATCACGGAACACATGCCGGTCGTCGGCAGCGACGGCGGCCATGTCGGCACCGTCGACAAGGTGGAAGAGGATCGGATCAAGCTGACCAAGAAGGACGACCCGGACGGGTCCGGCCTGCACCACCATTACCTTCCGGTCAGTGCCGTCGCGTCGGTCGAGGGCGGCGAGGTCCGGCTCGGCATGGAGGCGGACCGGGCGCGCAAGCTGGCCACCATCAGCACCGGGTCGGAAACGACGCACGGCATGGGCAGCATGGGAGCGGCCTCGTAGCGGCGGAGGCAGCGACCAGGGGCACCGTCGATCCTTGTGCCGGGAAGCGGTGCCCACCGCTGCGATATGGGCCAGGCATCAAGAGCCGTGGGATCACTCACGGCAACAGTCCCCGACGCTCCAGCAAGCAGCTTGATAGGTCCTGAGCCTGATCATCCGGGCGACACGGGCGGGGAGCGCAGCAGCCTGCGAGATCGAGCGCAGTGATGCCTGCAGTGTTGGAGGCGATACCCGCAGGAACGGGAGGCCGCGGAGGGCGGCGCCGGCATCGGGAAAGATCTTCTCCGCAGGACCAGCGTCCCGGCGGAGGAGCGTCAGCGTTCCAGAGTCATGGCGATGCCCATGCCGCCGCCGATGCACAGTGTCGCCAGCGCGCGTTTCGTGCCGCGCCGACGCATCTCGTGCAGAAGCGTGACCAGCACGCGGGCGCCGGACGCACCGATCGGGTGGCCGAGCGCGATCGCGCCGCCGTTGACGTTCACGATCTCCGGGTCCCAGCCCATTTCCCGGTTCACCACGCAGGCCTGCGCCGCGAACGCCTCGTTCGCTTCCACCAGTTCGAGTGCGCCGACATCCCAGCCGGCCCTGGCCAGCGCGCGGCGTGAGGCCGGGATCGGCCCGGTTCCCATCACCGCAGGATCGACGCCGGCGGTGGCACTCGACACGATGCGGGCCAGCGGTTCCAGGCCGCGCCGGCCCGCCTCCGCTTCGCTCATCAGCATTACGGCCGCCGCCCCGTCGTTGATGCCGGATGCGTTGCCCGCCGTCACGGTGCCGCCTTCGGCAAAGGCCGGACGCAGCCTGCCCAGCGTGTCGAGCGTGGTGTCGGCGCGGGGGTGCTCGTCGGTTGCGACGGCCTGCTCGCCCTTGCGCGTGCGGACGACGACGGGAACGATCTCCCCTGCGAACCAGCCCTGCTGTCGCGCATGCTCGGCGCGGAGCTGCGACCGCAGGGCGAACGCGTCCTGCTCGTCGCGGCTCACCTGCCAACGTGTCGCCATGGTTTCTGCGGTCGAGCCCATGTGGTAGTCGTGGAAGGCATCCCACAGCCCGTCGCTGATCATCGTGTCGGTCAGCGACAGGTCGCCCATGCGCTGGCCGGCGCGCAGGCGGGCGGCGTGCGGTGCCAGCGTCATGCTTTCCTGGCCGCCCGCGATGACGATCGAGGCGTCGCCCAGGACGATCTGCTGCGCACCCAGTGCCACCGCGCGCAGGCCCGAGCCGCACACCTGGCTCACGCCCCAGGCCGTCGTTTCCTTCGGCAGGCCGGCCGCCATCGCCGCCTGACGTGCCGGGTTCTGGCCCTGCCCGGCGACAAGAACCTGTCCCAGGATGACCTCGTCCACCTCCGCAGGCGACACGGCGGCACGCTGCAGCGCGCCGGTGATCGCCGCCGCACCGAGGGCATGCGCCGGCACGGTGGCGAACTGGCCGTTGAAGGTCCCGACCGCGGTGCGAGCCGCGGAAACGATCACGACGGAAGGCGACGTCATGGAGTGTGTCCCTAGCAGCTGGAACAACGTTGCCGAAAGAGACCGCCTGCCAGGGCGATCCGGATGCACGCCGACGGGATGCACGATACGGATCAGGGCATGCGGTCGGCGTGGTCGGTAGCACGTGGGTTCCGTTGCGACCAGTCGCCACCCGGCTTCCTGCCGGCGATCCTGGCGGAGCAGCACTCCGTCACGGCCTAGATCGGCAGCTTCGTCGTCTTCTTGACGCATTTCAGGGCGAAGTGGGAGCTCACGGATGCGACGCCGGGCAGGTGCAGCAGCACCTTCTTCAGGAACACTTCGTAGGTGTCTATGCTCGGCACGACGATGCGAAGGATGTAGTCGCTTTCCCCGCTCATCGAGAAGCAGTCGACGATCTCCCGCTGATCGCGCGCTGCCTGCTCCA
>CAXTMS010000310.1:0-3065 GCA_964245345.1 uncultured Acetobacteraceae bacterium
GCGATGACCGTGCCGCCGGTGCCGGTCCAGTCCGAGACGCGATACTTGCCGCCGCCTTCATGCCCGCCGTTCGCGCGAGGGTCGGCGACCGCCAGTCCTCCTGCGCTCGGGCCGGTGCCACCCGTGACCGCCGGCGACGTCTCGCCCCAGCGCACGACGCGGTAGCAGTTGTTGAACTTGGCCTCGCCGCCATGGCGCGGGTCGGCCACGGCGTAGGCGCCCTGGCCCGGCGCCTGTGACCCGGCGATGCAGTGCGCGGTGTCGTCCCAACCCCTGACCCCGTACTGCTGGCCGTCGCGCCACTTCTCGGACGAGGCCCAGCACGGGTCGGCGACGCTGTAGGCGCCGTTGGTGGGAGTGGTGCGTCCCGCCACCGTGACGGACGGATCTTCCCAGCCGCGCACGCCGAGCACGCCGGCCCGCCAGTCCTCGTCAGGCTGCAGCGCGAAGTCGCGCAGCACGCCGTCGTCGATCGCCAGCTTGGACAGCGAGCGCCAGTCGGATCCTGCTTCCACGAAGGCCAGCCGCACCCAGGTCTGCCAGTGCAGGCTCGGCACCCGGTGCATCGGCCCGGCACGCAGGTCGCCCGGCAGCGGCATCCGGCCGAGCACGTCGCCCACCGCGCGCAGCGAGCGCTTGGGCGGCTCGTAGAGGAATGGCGGCACCTTCTCACGGTGCCGGGCGACCAGGAGGAAACGCTTTCTGCTTTGGGCTAGCCCACCCAAGCGGCCGCAGTCGTGCGTGGTCTCGGCGACGATGTAGCCGTAGGCGCGCAGCAGGCCGGTGATGCGGTCGAGCAGCTTGCGGCCGCGGTTGGCGATGCGCGGAACGTTCTCGAACAGCAGCAGCTCGGGAAGATCGTCCTTGTAGGCTTCCAGCAGCAGGAAGATGCCACGCAGGGTGAGCTTGTTCAGCGCCTGGTATTTCGGGCTCTGCGACTTTCCCTCGCTCAGGAGGCCGCTGAAGCCTTTGCAGGGCGCCGACAGGAAGACGATGTGCGGCCGCTCGTGGCCGGCGGCGGCGTGGATGTCCGCCGGCGTCGCCTCGCGCCAGCCGGACGGCGGCGTGCGGCCGTGGAACGCCTCGTACTGCTCGCGGTCGAACAGGTCGAGCACCGTGCCTGGCACCCCGGCCAGGCGGCCGAAGTCGCGGATGCTGGCCGGATCGACATCGATGCCGCCGATGCAGCGGAAGTCGGCCACCATGGCGCCGACGCGCGCCATGCCGCGGTTGAAGCCGCGCGCGCCGCCGCCGAGGCCGCAGAACAGGTGGAAATGCCGGATCTCGCGCCGCTCGAGCAGCGCGCCTGGGCTGTGCGCCATGTCACGTCCTCCCCCGTGTGACGCTGGGAGGCCCGGCGGCGCGGCGACGGCGCCGCCAGCTGAACGGCCGGATGCCGGGGATGCGGCACCACCACCTCGATCTGCTTGGGCGTCAGGTCGAGGCACACCGTGCCGTCCCGGCCAAGGGCGATCAGTCCCTCGACGAATGGCAGTTCCAGGAACACCACGCCGTCGTCGCCGCCGAACGCCGCGCGCTTGACCTCCCACCAGCCGTCCGGATCGACGGCTGGGTTCGTCTCGGCCGCCCGAGCCGTGACGTTGCGGGTGTCGGCCGGGTCGACCAGCAGCGGTGGGCAGCCGTTGCTCATCAGATAGATGCCCTGGTCGCCCACCAGCCACAGGCCGGCCGGGATCCTGGTCGGGTCCACGTCGTCGGCGGTCGGGAAGTTGTCGCTGCCGAGGGTGTCGAGGTCGACGTCCTTGCCGTCGCGCCGGAACCGGCCCTCGTACAGCTGGTCAAAGGACGGGCGGCGCTCGGTGGCAGCCTTGCTGTGCTCGAGCAGCTGCCGCACCAGCGCCAGGTCGAAGTGCAGTCTCATCGGGGTGTCCTCCTTGAACACCCTTTCCGCCCCGCATCCCCGGCCCGGGTGGCAACGGCGCGCCCTCGGGCGCCGGGCAGAGCGAGACCAGCGCAGCGGCTCGCGCGGCCCTTCACCGTTGTCCGCCCGGACCGGGCGTGCGGTAGGCGCTCTCCTCCCTATCCTTTCCCTCCCTCCTCCGGCCGGAAGGACAGCCGCAGCTCGTCCAGGCTGATGGCGATCTCCACCTCGGTCTCGCCGGTCAGCAGCATGACGACGCGGCGGGAGGCGTCGTAACCGTGCCCGATGACGTGCCAGGTCGTGCCGGCGATGCCGACATGCAGCGGCCCCCGCATGGTCGCGAACCGGCCACCCAGCATCAGCTGGAAACCAGTGCCGAGGGCTGGCGTCCCGAACCCTGCGAACACCGCCTGCTCGACCGCCTCCCAGGGCATAGTTCCGCTCGCGAGCGTTCAGCATGTCGACCAGGGCGGTCAGCATCTGCGCCGACGCGGTCAGCACGGCGACGTGCTCCTCCGTCTGCGCGCAGCTTTCGCCGTAGGCCTCGAAGCCAGCCACGCTGGCGACGTGGCCGCCGCCCGGCATGTCGACCAGGATGTCATGCGTATAGGCCTGGTCGGCCCGCGCCAGCACCGCCCGGAACCGGGCGCCGTGCAGCAGCACGGTGGTGAATGGCGAATGCTGAGGAAGTTCGGGGGTTTTCTCATTCGTGGTCATTGCGATGTCCCTCCTTGGAACATCGCGGGCACCCCGCATCCCGGGACGGGAGGCAACGGCGCGCCAGTATGGCGCGGGACGGAGCGAGACCAGCGTAGCGGCTCGCGAGGGCCGAACCGTTGCGGCCCGGCGCGGGCATGCGGGAGCCCTTTGTCGCAGGTCGTTCTAACCGGTCTTCCGGTTTTGGACTCTTGTGACGGTCGGATCTACCGACGGGCTGCAGCTATGGCAGATGAGGCGCCCAGCCGGTCTTCCCGCAGAAGCCAGGACTGCTTCGGACCCCGAAGCAGACATCCAGGAGCCTGTGGCAAGTTCCTGACAGCAGACACGAGCTTAGCGTGCTGATGAGGTAGAGGGTCGAAGCTATCTCCGATTGAAGGTTAGGTTCAAAGTACACTTCAGGAACAGCACGATGAACGATGCGATCATGCTGGGGACGAGCCCGATGATGCTCGCGTATGCCGCC
>CAXTMS010000311.1:0-3057 GCA_964245345.1 uncultured Acetobacteraceae bacterium
GTGAACGAGAGCGATCTCCGGATCGACGTCTACCGCGCGTCGGGTGCCGGCGGCCAGCACGTCAACAAGACCGAAAGTGCCGTGCGCATCACCCACCTGCCGAGCGGCATCGTGGTGGCGATGCAGGAAGAACGCAGCCAGCACAAGAACCGCGCCAAGGCGATGAAGATCCTGCGCGCCAAACTCTACGAAGGGCAGCGCGAGCAGGCGCATTCCGAGCGCGCCGCCGACCGCAAGGCCCAGGTTGGCACCGGCGACCGCTCCGAGCGCATACGCACCTACAACTTCCCGCAAGGGCGGGTGTCGGACCACCGCATCAACCTGACGCTGTACAAGATCGACCGCGTGATGGCGGGCGAGTTTGACGAGTTCGTCGACGCGCTGACCGCGGAAGAGCAGGCGACGCTGCTGGCGCAGGACGACTGAAGCCCGACGCCGATCCCTGTTCAGGACACCGGCGTCTGGCAGAACGGCGAGCGGCCATAGCGCGTCTGCACGGCGCTCGGGTCGGTCGGATCAGCCAGGTAGAACTGGGTGAAGTCGCGCGCACCGAGCGCCAGAAAGGTGCGGCCGGCAGGGTCGACCAGCACGCCCTGTCCGCTGACCTGGTGCACCTCGCGGTTTCCGTCGCGGTTGCGGAAGGCGATCTCGCCGCACAGGGCGTAATCGTGCGACTTGTTGGCTGGCTTGCTTCCGTCCGGCACCGACACCGGGATTCGCGCCTCGGTGGTCGTCTGGTTGAGGCGGACGGTGGCGATCAGGGCGCCATCGACATAAAGGCGGGTGGTCTCGTCCAGCTCCTCGGAGGCCTTCTGGTCCAGCACCACGAAATCCGCCGCTCGAACCGCCAGCGGGATGACGAGGCTGCAGGCGAGCACGACCGCCGGGAGGGTCCGCAGGCTCATGTCGAGAAGGGATGGATCATGCAGCCTGCCTTCCTGCGCACGACCAGCCGGCCAGGCACGACTGGTCGAGGGAGACCAGAATGACGCAGGCGCAGGTGGGGGAGTTGCTGCTCCGTGCCGGAACGGCGCTGGAGAAGGCCGAAATCCCGGAGCCGAGGCGGGAAGCGTTGCTCCTGCTGGCGCACGCGCTGGGCGCGGACCGGCTCGGGCTGCTGGCGCTCCGACGGGATGCGCTGGTCGAGGCGGACCGCTTCGAGCACCTGCTGGCGCGTCGCCTGCGCCGCGAGCCGCTGGCGTTCATCGTCGGGCGGCAGGGGTTCTGGACCCGTGAGCTGGCGGTCTCGCCGGACACCCTGATCCCGCGCGCGGACAGCGAAACGCTGATCGAGGCGCTGCTGCAAGCCCGCCCGGAGCGCGGCTCGGTGAGGCGGCTCCTGGACCTCGGAACGGGCACCGGATGCCTGCTGCTTGCGGCCTTGTCGGAATATCCGGATGCCTGGGGCGTCGGGGTGGACCTGTCGGCCGCCGCCTGTCGGCTGGCATCCTCGAACGCGCTGGCCAACGACCTGGCGAGGCGGAGCGCCTTCGTGTGCGGCAACTGGATGGCGCCGATCCGCGGCGGCTTCGACGTGATCCTCGGCAATCCGCCCTATGTCCCGACCGCGGAACTGTCCGGGCTGATGCCGGAGGTGGCGGCCTATGAGCCGGCCAGGGCCCTTGATGGCGGCCCGGACGGCCTGGATGCCTTCCGGACGCTGATGCCTGGTATCGCCTCCTTGCTCGTGCCCGGCGGCTTGTGCGTGCTGGAGGTGGGAGCCGGACAGGCGGAGGAGGTGGCGGCGCTCGGAACGGCCGCGGGGTTGCAACCGGCCGGGACGCGTCCCGATCTTGGCGGGGTGATACGAGCGGTGCTGCTGCAGGCCGGCTGCGAAACCGCACAGAAAAGGTTTGGCACGAGCGCCGTCCGAAGCTAGGGTCTGCTTCGACGTCCATGGATCAAATGGCGTTCGAACATAACGGAACGACGAACGCGCTGTCGTGTGACGTCGGCCATATCCCGCCCGTCGGGTGTTCTAGACCGGCATCCCGTCCCGGCGTTGCGTAGGCTTCGTGTCCCGGTGCGGGCTCCACTCACCGGAGGTGGAGGACACAACTCCGGGCTAGGGGCTAACTCGGACGGGATCGGCAGCAAACGGAGCAACACGCTCCAGCCGGCCCGGAAAGCCGGGCGTTGATCAGGAAAGTGCTGTGACAAGCCGATGAACATGAAACGTATGCGCGGCCGGAACCATCGCCCAGGCGGCAGTGGCGGCGGCGGCGGCACGCCGATCCGTCACCACAACGGCCAGATCCCGCTCAACCGGAACCACGTGTTCGACAGCAATGGCCCCGACCTGCGCATCCGCGGCACGGCGCAACAGTTGTTCGAGAAGTACCTGCAGCTCGGCCGCGACGCGACCAGCTCGGGCGACCGGGTCATGGCGGAAGGCTATTTTCAGCATGCTGAGCATTATTTCCGCATCCTGAACGCGATCGCTCAGGCGGCGCAGCAGAGCCAGGCGAACCAGCAGCAGCCGCATCACCACCAGCGTCGGCATCACGGGGAAGGCGAGCAGGACGACCGGCAAGGCGAGGCCCAGGCCGCCTCGCAGGAGCAGTCGCTGCCGGAGGAGCAGCGTCCGCAGCCGGAAATGTCGCCAGCGGAGGTTTGAGCAGCGCAGTCGGTTCAGGCCAGCATCGAACCGCCCGGGCCGGCGGCTCCGTGGTGCGACTCGTCCAAGCAAGCCGTGTCCGCGGCAGCGAGTCCGGATACGCCTCCTGCAGGAAGAGCAGCATCCTTTCCCGGACGAAGCAGCGCAGGTCCCAGGTCTGTGGGGCGTCGCGGCCGCTGACCAGCATGCCTACCTCGACGGTAATCTCCTTCACGTCGCTGACCTGGAGGCCGACGACCTTGCCGTCCCATAGCGGCGTCTGCGTCACGATCTCGTCCAGCTTGGCACAAAGCCGCTCCACCGGGACCTGGTAGTCCAGGTAGGACAACACCGTGCCGATCAGCGAGGCTGACTGGTGGGTCCAGTTCTGGAACGGCTTCTCCAGGAAGAAAGCGATCGGCAGGATCATCCGGCGCCAATCCCACAGCCGGACCACCACG
>CAXTMS010000312.1:0-3032 GCA_964245345.1 uncultured Acetobacteraceae bacterium
GCGGCGTGCCGACCATGATCCTGTTCAAGGACGGCAAGCCGGTGGCGACCAAGGTCGGCGCGATGCCCAAGAGCCAGCTCAAGGACTGGGTCAAGCAGAGCTTGGCGTCCTGATCGCTACCAGAAGCTTCGCATCGCCTTGAACCGGTGCCACGAGGCGGGCAGCGCCTGCAGCGCCGCCTGCTTCCGGTGGTTTGACCAGTGCTGCACCGCCTGCCGGCCCGGTCCGTCTGGCAGGCGGTGTGACAGCTCTATCGCCGCGATCGCGTCGTTCAGCTGTCCCATGTCGTCCTGCAGCGTGCCGAGCGCCTTGCGGTAGGGCTTGACCTGCTTGTCCTCGTAGAGCGTGTCCAGCATCTGGATGCCGTAGCGCAGCGCCTTGAGCGCCTTGCGCAGGTCGTGCCGCTCCTCGTCGTCCTGCTTCGCCAGCTCCTGGCCGCGCCGGCGCACCCGGCGCGCCAGCCGGTCGAGCATGGCCGGCGCTTCCCGTGCCAGCGTCCGCTCTGCGTCCTGTTCGGGGAAGAACGCCGCCGGGCGGCGGGGCCACCCGCGCAGGTCGGCCAGCACCGCCTCGGTCAGGGGCGCATGCAGCACCGTGCGCAGTGCGTCATGGGCCGCGTCCCGCGCCCGGTCCGCAGGGCCCCGGAGGGCATCGAGCGGTTGCGGGTCCATGTCCGCCTGCCGGATCGCCGGCAGGGTTTCGCGCGTGAACACGTCCCAGTCGCGCGCGGTGCCCAGGGTCCGGCCCAGCCGACGCAACGCGTCGTCGAACCCGTCCGCCGCCACCGGCTCCAGATGCCGCCGGAACAGCCTGAGCGTCGAGCGCAGACGACGCAGCGCCACCCTGCTCTGGTGGATCGCCTCCATCTCGCCGCGTCGTGCCGCCGGCAGGTGGGCGTCGAGATGGTCCAGCCCTTCGTCCAGCATCAGGCGCAACCCGTCTCGCATGGTGTCGTCGGTGGACAGCGGCGGCGGCATGGCGTGTCGCATGGTGTTCCTCAGGCCTCCGACCGGCTCGCGCGTCACCGCATCACGGGGGAGCGAGGCCGTCGAACCCGGTTGTCCGGCTGCTCGTTCCCATGGCGGTCGACAGCAACGAACGGGAGACGATGATGGCCAGCAAGAGCGAGACCGGACACAAGTCCGAAACCGGCAAGTCCGGAGAAGGCAAGAAGGGCGTATCGCAGGAGACGGTCGCCAGCGGCAAGGACAAGGATCCGAACAACTTCGCGAACGACAAGGAGCGCGCGTCCGCCGCCGGCAAGAAGGGCGGTCATTCCAGCCACTGAGGCTCGGAGGTCAGGTGGGGGCGTCGTGCCAGGTGGCCGGCACGACGTCGTTCCGCCGCAACAGGTCGGACAGGCCAGGCTCGCACAACGCCGCCAGTTCGGCCTCGTGCTCGTAGCCGGGCATCAGCTGGTCGAGCACCCGGTCGCGGCCGGATGCTGGATGGAAGTAGATTTCCGAGAACCCGTCGGGCAGATGCATGATGAGGTGCTGGATGCGACCGGTCGTCATGTGGCCGCTCCAGGCGAGGCCGAAGCAGTGATCGTTCACGGCAAGGCCGGCCCGGCACGCCTGGCGTCGCAGCAGCCGGGTCCACAGCCGTAGCGTACGGCTTGCGACTGTTTCGGCTCCACCGAGCGGGCGGGCGGGCTCCGATGGGATGCGCAGCGCCCGGAGCCCGTGGCGTAGCCCCGCCTGTATGAGCATCCGGCCGATGGTCGGATGCAGGTGCATGTGCTTGTGCGCGTTGGCGTGGTCCAGGCGCAGGCCCGTTGCGGCGAAGGCGGCGAACTGCGCCTCGATCTCGCGGGCCAGTTGTCGGCGCGCGTCGGGCTTGAAGGCGTAGCGAACGCCCAGGCGCAGCTGGTCGGACGGGAACGACGCGTTCCGATCGAGGAGGGCCGGGATCTCGGCCTGAGGCAGCACCGGCGGCCCTTCGATCGTCACCAGATGGAGCCCGACCCGGAGTTCCGGCAGGCGCCGGGCGCGCGCGACGGCGTCGCGCGCGGTGTCGCCTGCCACCATCAGGCTGGCGGTGGACAGCACGCCCTCGCGGTGCGCCCGTTCGATCCCCTCGTTGACGGCCAGCGACAGGCCGAAATCGTCGGCGGAGAACAGGGCGCGCTTCACCGGCAAGCGCGCCCCGGCAGGCTCAGGCGGCGTGGCGGTCGCGCAGGAACTGGAAGAACTCGACCCCTTCGCGCAGGCGCCGCTTCATCATCTGCGGCGAGCGCACCATCTCGCCGACGATGGAGGCGATCTTCGGCGCCCGGAAGTAGAACTTGCGGTAGAACACTTCCACGCTGTCGAAGATCTCGGTGTGGCTGAGATGCGGGTAGTGCAGCGGCGCGATCTGCACCCCGTTCTCGTCGATCAGCTCGGCGTTGGCGGCGTCGAGCCAGCCGTTCTCGGTCGCCTGCTTGTGCAGGAAGGTGCCGGGATACGGGGCGGCCAGCGAGACCTGCATGGTGTGCGGGTTCACCTCCTTGGCGAAGGTGATGGTTTCCTGGATGGTTTCCCTGGTCTCGCCCGGCAGGCCCAGGATGAAGGTGCCGTGGATCTTGATGCCGAGCTCGTGGCAGTCGCGGGTGAACTGGCGGGCAACCTCGATGCGCATGCCCTTCTTGATGTTGTGCAGGATCTGCTGGTTGCCGCTTTCGTAGCCGACCAGAAGCAGGCGCAGACCGTTCTCGCGCAGAACCTTGAGCGTGGCGCGCGGCACGTTGGCCTTGGCGTTGCAGCTCCAGGTGACGCCGAGGCGGCCCAGCTCGCGCGCGATCGCCTCGGCGCGGGGGAGGTCGTCGGTGAAGGTGTCGTCGTCGAAGAAGAACTCGCGCACCTGCGGGAACAGCTTCTGCGCGTGCGCGATCTCGGCGGCGACGTGCGCCGGGCTGCGCGTGCGGTACACGTGCCCGCCCACGGTCTGCGGCCACAGGCAGAAGGTGCAGCGCGACTTGCAGCCGCGTCCCGAGTAGATCGAGATGTACGGGTGCTGCAGGTAGCCGATGAAGTAGTCCTCGATGCGCA
>CAXTMS010000313.1:0-3029 GCA_964245345.1 uncultured Acetobacteraceae bacterium
GTTGGGGGCCTGGGCCGGCGGTGCCGAGGGCGACGTCGGAAGCGGCGCCGGGAGCGGCTCGGCCGTTGCCGGCATGACCTGGGCGGTCACGCCCAGGATGGTCGAGGCGAGCAGAACGGCGACCGGCAGGAGCTTGGGCATGCGGGTCCTCGGGAACGACAACGGGTGGCCGTCATAGCGCAATGCGCGGCAACCGCATCCGGCCTATGCTGCCGGCCATGAAACAGATGCGCGACAAGCTGGCGGCGGACGAGGATCCCCACATCTTCGGCAGCGCGGACGCGGCGGCGGCGGAAACCGGGGAACGGGCGCCGGCAGCGAACAGCCGGCCGCTCGCCGACCGGCTGCGTCCGTCCAGCCTGGACGAGGTGGTGGGGCAGCCGCACCTGCTCGGGCCGGACGGGACGCTGCGACGGATGCTGGCGCGCGGCGCGCTGGCGAGCCTGATCCTGTGGGGCGGTCCCGGCGTGGGCAAGACCACGATCGCGCGGCTGCTCGCGGACGCGGCGGGCTTGCGGTTCGTGCAGCTGTCGGCGGTGTTCTCGGGCGTCGCAGACCTCAAGCGCGCGTTCGACGAGGCCGGGCGCAGGCAGGCGGCAAGCGGGGAGCGGACGCTCCTGTTCGTGGACGAGATCCATCGCTTCAACCGGGCGCAGCAGGACGGCTTCCTGCCGGTGGTGGAGAACGGCACGGTGGTGCTGGTCGGCGCCACAACCGAGAACCCGTCCTTCGCGCTGAACGGCGCGCTGTTGTCGCGCTGCCAGGTGCTGGTGCTGCGCCGGCTGGACGAGGCAGCGCTGGACGCGCTGCTTCTTCGGGCGGAGCAGGATGACGGGCACGCGTTGCGGCTGACGCCGGAGGCGAGGACGACGCTGCTGGCGATGGCGGATGGCGACGGGCGCTACCTGCTCAACATGGTCGAGCAGATCCAGAGCCTGGGCGACGGGGCGGCGCTGGACCCGGAGGCGCTGTCGGCGCTTCTGGTGAAGCGGGCGGCGCTGTACGACAAGGACCGGGAGGAGCACTACAACCTGATCTCCGCCCTGCACAAGTCGCTGCGCGGGTCGGACCCGGATGCGGCGCTGTACTGGTTCGCGCGCATGCTGGCGGGCGGCGAGGATCCCCGCTTCATCGCCCGCCGGCTCACGCGGTTCGCGGCGGAAGATGTGGGGCTGGCGGACCCGCAGGCGCTGACGCAGGCGATCGCGGCGTGGGAAACGTTTGAACGGCTGGGCAGCCCGGAAGGCGAGCTGGCGTTGGCGCAGCTGGTGGCCTATCTCGGTACTGCGCCGAAATCCAACGCGGTGTACGTGGCCTTCAAGGCGGCGATGCGGGCGGCCAAGGCGACCGGAAGCCTGCCGCCGCCGGCGCACATCCTGAACGCGCCGACGCGGCTGATGCGGGAGATCGGCTACGGCAAGGGATACCAGTACGACCACGATGCGGAGGACGGGTTTTCCGGCCAGAACTATTTTCCGGACGGCATGGCGCGCGAACGGTTCTACCAGCCCACCGACCGCGGCCAGGAAGCGGAGATCGCGCGCAGGCTGGACAGCTGGGCGCGGCTGAGGGACAGCGACCGGTCATGAGCGTCGTCACCCTGTCCGTATCCGAGGACGAAGCCGAGATCCGGCTGGATCGCTGGTTCAGGCGGCATTATCCGCACCTCACCCAGGGCGCGCTGCAGAAGCTGTGCCGCACCGGCCAGGTCAAGGTCGACGGCAGAAAGGTGGACGCTTCCACCCGGCTGATGCCGGGGCAGTCGGTGCGCGTGCCGCCGGTTCCGAACGCGTCGCGGCCGGCGCCGGCCGTGCAGGAGGTCGATCCCCATGACGCCAAGGAGCTCCTGCGCATGGTGATCTACCGCGACGAGCAGGTGATCGTGCTGAACAAGCCGGCCGGGCTGCCGGTGCAGGGCGGTCCCGGCATCGCGCGGCACGTCGACGGCATGCTGGACGCGCTGCGCGACGGCTCGGAGCACCGGCCAAGGCTGGTGCACCGGATCGACCGCGACACCTCCGGGCTGCTGCTGCTGGCGCGCACGCCAGGGGTGGCGGGCAAGCTGGCGGCGTCGTTCCGCACCCGCGACGTGCGCAAAACTTACTGGGCGGTGGTGGTGGGACGGCCGAGTCCGGCCGAAGGGGTGATCGACCTGCCGCTGGCTCGGCTCGGGGCGGGGCCGGGCTCGGTGTTCGTTGCGGCGGACCGGGACGAGGCGGACGCGGCGCATGCGTTGACCGAGTATGCGGTGAAGGATGCGGCGGCGCGGAAGATGGCCTGGCTGGAGTTGTCGCCGTTGACCGGGCGCACCCATCAGCTCCGCGTGCATTGCGAGGCGATCGGCACGCCGATCCTGGGCGATCCGAAATACGGCGGCGAGGCGGTGCGCCTGCAGGGCTTTGCCGACCAGCTGCACCTGCACGCGCGCGCGCTCGACCTGCCGCATCCGGCCGGCGGTCGCCTTGCCGTCGCCGCCGAGCTGCCGTCGCACATGAAGGACACGTTCCGCACCCTCGGCTTCGAGGCGGGCGCCACCCGTCCCGCCAGGCGGAGCTGAGGCGGATGGGGACGACGCGGTTGCCGCGACGGCGCAGCCCGCTGCGCACGCTGGCCGGTGCGCTGCTGGTGCTGGGGCTGGTGGTGGTGCTCGGGCTGGTCGGGGCCGGGCTGGTGGTGCAGGAACGGCTGGACCAGGACGGGCTTCGGCTGCGCGTGGCGCGCGAGGTGCTGCAACAAACTGGACGGGTGCTCACGCTCGACACCCTGCACGTCAGGCTGCTGCCGGTGCCGACGCTGCAGGCAAACGGGATCGCGCTTGCCAACTGGCCGGGCCATGGCCGAGGGGAGATGCTGACCGCCGCCTCGGCGACCGCGCACCTGGCGCTGCTGCCGCTGCTGCACCACGTGGTGCGGCTCGAAGGGGTGACGTTGATCCATCCGGACCTGCTGCTGCAGCGCGACGCGGACGGGACGGCGAACTGGCAGATGCACAGGCAGGTGGTGCCGGACAACGGCGCGTCGTCCGGCGG
>CAXTMS010000314.1:0-2989 GCA_964245345.1 uncultured Acetobacteraceae bacterium
GGCTTTGGCAGAAGGGCACCGCGTTTCTCGGCAGCGAGCTGGCGATCCTGGGCGGAGCGATGAGCTGGGTCAGCGAGCGCCACCTGGTGTCCGCCATCTCCAACAGCGGCGGGTTCGGGGTGATCGCCTGCGGGGCGATGGGCCCGGAGCTGCTGGAGCGCGAGATCGCGGCGACCCAGGCGCTGACTGGCAAGCCGTTCGGCGTCAACCTGATCACCATGCACCCCCAGCTCGACGAGCTGATCCGGATCTGCGTTTCGGCCCGGGTCGGGCACGTGGTGCTGGCGGGCGGGGTGCCGTCCGCGTCGGCGATGCGGGCGATCAAGAACGGCGGCGCCAAGGTGATCGGCTTCGCCCCGGCCCTGGTGATGGGCCGGCGGCTGGTGAAGCTGGGCGCCGACGCGCTGGTGATCGAGGGCTCGGAAGCCGGCGGCCATATAGGCCCGGTGTCGCTGACGGTGCTGGCACAGGAGGTGCTGCCGCATATCCGCGAGGTGCCGGTCTTCGTCGCGGGCGGGCTCGGACGCGGCGAGGCGATCCTGAGCCTGCTGGAGATGGGAGCGGCTGGCGCGCAACTCGGCACCCGCTTCGCCGCCTCGAGTGAAAGCGTGGCGCACCACCGCTTCAAGCAGGCTTTCGTACGGGCCGCCGCGCGCGACGCGCTGCCGTCGGTGCAGCTGGACGAGCGGTTCCCGGTGATCCCGGTACGTGGCCTGGTCAACGACGGCACCCGGCGCTTCCTGGTGCACCAGGCGGAAACGCTGCGCCGGTTCCAGTCCGGCGAGCTGACCCGGGAAGCGGCGCAGCTGGACATCGAGCATTTCTGGGCCGGCTCGCTCCGTCGCGCCGTGGTCGACGGCGACGTCGAGGGCGGCTCGGTCATGGCCGGGCAGTCGGTCGGCATGGTGACGGGGGTGCAGCCTGTGCGGGAAATCCTGGACGAGCTGGTCGATCAGGCGGTGCAGGCCCTGTTGCTGCGTGCGTCCGTGGTATCCTGATACGGTGTCATACAACCGGTTCCCCCAGATCTCGCTGATTGAGGCGTCATGAGCACCAGCGAGCAGGCGGGTCAGGTCCGGTCGGCCGAGGCCGACACCAGCAGGCTGCCGGTCGGCCAGGCGCTTCGGGCGCAGCGCGAGCAGCTCGGCTGGTCTCTTCCCGACGTCGCGGCCTGGCTGCGCATCAGGCTGTCCTACCTGGAAGCGCTGGAAAGCGGGCAGGTGGGCAAGCTGCCCGGAAGTGCCTACGCCCTGGGCTTCCTGCGCGCCTATGCCGGGGCGCTCGGTCTCGATCCGGAAGACATGTCGCGTCGCTTCCGCGGCGAAACCAAGGACGTGAACCGCAAGCCCGAGCTGTCGTTTCCGGCTCCCGTGCCGGAGCGTGGCGTGCCAGCCGGCGCGATCGTGCTGCTGGGCGTGCTGTTGGTGGCAGGTGCCTATGTCGGCTGGTACGAGTTTACCGGGCACGAGCACAGGCAGGTCCATGCGGTGCCGCCGGTGCCGCCGGCGCTGCTGCCTTATGCCGGCACGCCGGCAGCCCAGTCGCCACAGGTCGCGACGGTGATGCCCGGATCGGGACAAGCGCCGCTTCCACCGCCATCGACGTTCCCGCCCCGTCCGGCAGCGTCCGCAACCGCGCCGGCAGGGTCTCCGGCGCCGGTGGCAACGGTTCCCGCGACGGGTCCGGACAGGCCTGCCGCAGCGCCGTCACCTGCGGCCGGCACGACGACGCCGGTTCCTGTTCCGCCCGCCGCGACGCCTTCCCCGACTCTGGCGGCCCCGACGGTTCCTGCACCGCAAGGTGCCGCACCGCCGGGTGCCCCGCCCGTCGCGCCAGCGGGCATGGCGCCATCCGTCGTTCCCGGACAGGTCACGTTGAAGGCGGTCGCGACCAGCTGGGTGCAGGTACGACAGGTCGGCGGCAAGGTGATCTACGACCACGTGCTGCAGCCGGGCGAAACCTGGGCGGTGCCGTCCGACGCCGGGCCGGTGACGCTGACCACCGGCAACGCGGGCGGCCTGACGCTTGCCGCCGACGGCGTCGTCACCCCGCCTTTGGGGCGGATCGGCGGGATCAGGCGGGCCATACCCTTGAGTGCGCAGGCGGTCCGGGACGGCTTGGTCGTGACGGCCGCCGCACCGGACCTCGCTGCCGCCCGTCCGCCGCGGCCGGCACATGCGGCCGCACCGGCCACCAAGGTTCCCACGAATGCCGACGACTCGGCGGACGACCTGAACGCACGGCAGCTGAGAAGCCCGACGCCGCACTAGGCGCCACCGCCGCCGGACCGGGTGTCACCGCCCTGGACCTGTTCAACCGGGCCGGTTCCTGGCAGGAAGCGCACACGCGCGCCGTCATGGTCGCCCTTCGCGGCAACCGGACGACGCGGACCGCCATCGCGCGGGCCTGGCGAACCCGCGCACGAGGGAGCAGATCGCGATGAGCTACCGTCCGTACCAGCAGATCGAACGTCGCAAGTCCCGCCAGATCAGCGTCGGCCGGGTCAAGGTGGGCGGCGACGCGCCGATCTCCGTGCAGACCATGACCAACACGCTGACCAGCGACGCGCAGGCGACGATCGCCCAGATCCGGCTGTCGGAGATCGCCGGGGTGGACATCGTGCGCGTGTCCTGCCCGGACGAGGACAGCACCGCGGCGCTGGCGGAGATCGTGCGCGAGGTGAACGTGCCGATCGTGGCGGACATCCATTTCCACTACAAGCGCGCCATCGAGGCGGCCCGTGCGGGCGCGGCCTGCCTGCGCATCAACCCCGGCAACATCGGCTCGCCGGAGCGGGTGCGCGAGGTGGTGAACGCGGCGCGGGAGC
This sequence comes from uncultured Acetobacteraceae bacterium, assembly GCA_964245345.1. GTDB lineage: Bacteria > Pseudomonadota > Alphaproteobacteria > Acetobacterales > Acetobacteraceae > Lichenicola. Next base: position 2,828 of record CAXTMS010000314.1, read on the forward strand.
ACGGCTGCTCGATCCGGATCGGCGTGAACGCCGGCTCGCTGGAGCGGCACCTGCTGGAGAAGTACGGCGAGCCCAACCCCGACGCTTTGGTCGAAAGCGCGCTGGAACACGCCAAGATCCTGCAGGACCACGACTTCCACGAGTTCAAGATCAGCGTGAAGG
>CAXTMS010000315.1:0-2913 GCA_964245345.1 uncultured Acetobacteraceae bacterium
CAGCAAGCTCCTAGGAAGAACATCCGGGAACTAGGCGCGAGTGCTGACAGAACCGGATGATCGGGTTGAGTGATCCGGTGATGATGAGAGCCGCAAGCACCAGCATGGTTGCCGCCGAAGACAGGAGGCTGATCGTGGTCACGTGCCACTTCGCACGGTGCGTGAAGAACGCCAGGCCGAGAAATGTAGGCACTAGCGCTGCAAGAAGGGTCGCGCATAAAGGCCAACCGGCGTCGTGAGAAGGCAGGAACACGAGAAGGAACGGTATGCCGAAAGCAAGTGAAAGCCCCTTCTTGTTGTAGCCTTCGAACATGAACTTTCTCCTCGCGATTGGACAACGGCCGCTCTTGGCAGACCGCAGATCGAGCCTTGAAATCGTGTAGAAAAACGGTGTCTTTTCATATCGCATTGACTATTACAGCCAACCGAAATGAGTTACCGAACCTGACTGGATATGCCACTTCTATCGAGTGGCATCTTGGGATCAAGGTGCCAGCGGCCGCAATTCGATTCGTGCACGGCACGATGTCTGATGGCAACGACTCTCCTTCCTCAGCTCGGCCCGGTTCCTTCTCCGAATGCGCCCGCCGGCATGACCCAGTCCACTGGCCGCACCCGCACCGGCTCGTCCCAGGCGTGCCGCATGGCGCGAGCGGCAAGCTCGGGCTGGCTGACGAGCGCGTGGTAGGGGCGGCCGCGATCGGCGAGGTCGCGGATGCCGCTGCTGCGCTGGATGGTGCGGCCGAAGGCGTCCTCTTGCGTGGCGATGCGCTCGAACAGCTCTGGGGCAATGTAGCGCACGCTGGCCCACTGGTCCGAGCCGCCGAAGATGCAGGCGATGCAGCTGAGCCGTGACCAGCCAAGCCGGTAGGCCGGTGCCGGCACGATGCCGTGGCGGCGCATCAGCTGCCACACCTCGCCCTCAAGTAGCCGATGAACGGGTCGCCAGTAGTCGACGTGACGGCGGCGTCGCGTGCCTGTTCGGATGTCGGTGCGATCGGGCTCGAAGGTGGCGTAGCCTGCCCGGGCGCGGCTCTCCTCGGCGCGCTCGCCGGTGACGATCAGCGTCCGACAGCCAAGGAACCGGTCCTGGTTGCGGATCAGCGCCGCCATGATGTCGATCTTGAGGTAGGCGGAACACCAGCGCTGGTTCAGGTCGGCCGTCACCTGCGGGAAGCGCAAGCGGGTGCCGGCGGGACCGTGGCCGCCGACGCGGCCGATGATGCCCTGCGGAGTCTGGAAGCAGATCGGCGCGGTGGGCACCCCGTCGCGCAGCATCTCGCGCAGGAAGCCGCCCTCCTTCCAGGACAGGTAGAGCGGCACGCCCAGCGCCTGCGTGACGGCACGGCAGTAGGCGGTGGTGCAGGGCCAGTCCATGTAGGACGGCCCGGCCCCGTCGACGTCGTGGTGGTAGACGTCGATGCGCTCGGGCGGCACGCCCGCCTCCAGCACCGTCAGCAGCGACGCTATGCTGTCCTTGCCGCCGCTGAAGGCCACCACGACGCGGTCATAGCTTCTGAGATCTGGTTCGGCCGCCGCGAGGCGTGCAATCGTCTGGCTTGGCATGATTGGATCTCCCTGGAGATCCTTCCCAGGCATCGCGGCCGGAGCCGACGGGGCAAAGGCGCCGCCCCGCGGCGGGATCGAAGCCGGACCAGCGCAGTGGCCGGCGAGACCCACCCTTTGCGGCGGCGGGCCGCGCCGTGGTGGGCGTCCATCATCCATCGAGCCGGTCCTGGAAACCCTCGGTGCGTCGGCCTATTGTTCTTCCCATGAGCGCAGCGACAGACAGGTCCGACCCGCAGCACCCGTGGCATGACGCCTTGGTGCGTGCCCGCGCCGACGTGGCTGCCGGCAGGACCCACGACCTTGACGACGTGCTGCGTGATCTCGACGCGGATGCGGCCGCGCTCGAGGCCGAGGACAAGCTGCCGGTGTCCCGCGCAAGCCGTTGAGGCTATCCGACACCGCCCGGAGGCAGGTCGAGGATCTCCGCCGGCACTACCGGCGGATCGAGCGACCGGAAGCACTGCGGAACCTGTCAGCGGCCCTGCGGCACGTAGCCACGCTGATCGCCGAAGGCAGGAGCCTGCCGGCGCCGCGTCCCTATCCCGAGCTTGCCGCGGAAGGCGAAGCCTGGATCCATGCCAGCCCCTACTGGATCGCCTACAGCCTCACCCAGCCGCCCGTGATCCTCGCCGTGTTCTTTGAGCAGGCGGACATTCCGGGACGGTTCGGGACCGATCCATGAGCATGAAGAGGGTCGGGCTTATGCCGAACCCGGATAGAACCGGTGGTAGGAGGCAAGACAGGCCGTCTCGCCACCGCCCATCCGGCACTGCGCCATGAACGGCGTCCTCGTGTCGATGTGCTCGTAGTAAAACTTGGTGCCGAAGAAGCCGGCGAACGTCAGGACGGTGCAGCCCAACGACGCCAGGAAGGCCCAAGTGGTCCAGCGTCGACGCGGCATGACCAGGTAGAGGACACCGCAGACGATCAGGCAGAGCGACGCGTAGCCGGCGAGGTCGAACATTGTCCGGAAGGCCGGAACAGCCCAGGCACCCATTGTTCGTCCTCCTGTCTCGGCGCCGACGCCCAGGCATTATCTCAGGGCTTCCATCTTTTCCAGCCACGTCGCCCGCAGCTTGTCGCGCCTGTTCAAGGCCTGGAGCGCTGGAGGCGAAGTGCCTCCAGCTCCGCAAGTTCGGCCTTGAGGATGGCGTTGAGACGCTTCAGGCCGACAACCTGAACCGATCCATCCTTTTGTGTATCATGGCGACGGATCTGCCGGCTGCACGGCGAGTGCGACCGCGACGGGCCGCACCCAGATCGGCACCGATGACAGCATGAAGCCCTGACCGCTCCAGGCCAGCAGCAGGGTGGTGCCCATCGTGCTGGCAATGGCTTCCGCCG
>CAXTMS010000316.1:0-2907 GCA_964245345.1 uncultured Acetobacteraceae bacterium
ATCCACACCCCGTCCGGCGGGTCGGCAGCGGTCATCGGCGACAGCCGCAGGCACCACGCCGCCAGCCGCTGCAGCGCCTGGGCATCGTCATCGAGGGTGGCGTCCACCACCACCAGTTCCGGCACCATGGCCTGTGCGTGCGCCACCGGCATCCCGGCCTGCAGCCCGAGCCCGCGCGCCGTCGCGCAGGCGGCGGCGATCACCATGCGGTGCCCGTCATGGACGCGGGTCACCAGCGGCGCATCAGCCGGCAGCGCGGCGTCGTGCCGCCGTCGCCGGTCGATCGGCCAGTACGGTAGCCAAAGCGAGACGACCCTGCGCATCGGCGCCCTCCACGATCCAGGATGCCGCCTCGCCGCCGCGGCAGCGCAGCAGCTCGAGACGCCACAGCGGCCGGTGCAGGCCCGGCGTGTCCGGCGCAAGCGACAGAGCCGGCGGAGAAGGCAGGGTGGCAATCCGCCACCGGGTCATCGCGGCGGACGGCTGGTTGAACGCCGGATCGTCGAACCGCCGGCTGCGGCGGATCAGCAGGCCGAGCACCTGCGAGCCCTCGGCGGCGAGCTGCAGGCGGCGCGACACCACCAGGCCGAGCTTCCCCTCCAGCTCGCACACCACGCCGGCGATGTCGGGATGGCGCAGCGCCTCCTCCATCGCCAGCAGCACCGTCCTGCCCGCGTCCACGAACACGACGCGACGAGGATCCAGCCCGGCCTGCAGCAGGCCGTGGGCGAACACGCCGCCGCGGCAGCCGATCCACACCACGGGACCCGGCCGCCGTGCCAGCACCCCGGCGGCGAACAACGCTGGTGCTGCACCGACCTCGACGTCCGGTCCCGAGGCCTGCAGCTCATGCACCGCGCCGAGTAGCAGCCCGCCCGCAGGCAGATGGCGGTCGATGGCAGCGATCCCGAACGCTAGCGCCGGCGCTCGCGAGACCCCTCTGCCGCGCCGTTCGATCGCCGCGATCTGGGCGCGCAAGCCTTCGACCACTGCTGCCCGAGTGTCTGCTGTCGCCATGCTCAACCCTCCCCGCACCAGAACGTATAAAGAACACACAGGTTGTGCGGAAGCGCAATTTGCGGCCTAGGCGTGTAGCTTCACCCGAAACGAAGCCGGATCAGTCGCATGGACCGTGACGTGGAGGTGTCGTATCAGCCACTGCCGCAACCGTGCGCTGCCACCGCCCGGCCTGCAGGATCACCTGATGGCGTCCACCACCCAGAACATCTACCAGCCCTACGCTGCTGGGCCGCGCGGCTCCTTGAAGGCTGACGTGCCGATGGCCTGCCGCTATGCCGAGGACGGCGTCTGGCGCGCCGAACGTGCCCTGGCCAGCGGCTCTGTCCTCGGCGCCTAGGTCGTCCGGATGACGCATGATGAAAATGCCGGCAAGTTCGGCGAGCCGAAACAGGCGCAGCTCCTCAATATCGACACCCAGAGCCTGATCTGATTGAAGTAGTTTTCGAAGGTAGCGATGCCAGGATGACGTCGATGAACAGCGTTCCTACAGACGCAGTGGAGCTCGCAGCGCAGATCGTCAGTGCGCACGTCTCGAACAACACGGTGGAAGCCGCCGCCCTGCCGGCACTGATCCAGGAGGTCTACAAGGCGCTGAGCGGCCTGAAGGGCGGCGTCAGCGAGGCCGCCGCCACCGAGAAGCCGGTGCCCGCGGTGCCGATCAAGAAGAGCGTCTACCCGGACTACATCGTCTGCCTCGAGGACGGCAAGAAGCTCAAGATGCTCAAGCGGCACCTGCAGAGCTCCTACAACATGACGCCCGACCAGTATCGCGAGCGCTGGGGCCTGCCGCGCGACTACCCGATGGTCGCCCCCTCCTACGCCGAGCGGCGCAGCGACCTCGCCAAGGAGATCGGGCTCGGGCGCAAGGCGGAGCCGGAGCATGAACAGCCCAGCCGCCGACGCTCAGAGGCGGCAGAATGAAGACGTCCTCATTCGACAGCCTCTGACAAGGCTCTGGCGCGCCGCCTGTCGGGTCTGCGTCGAGATCAACCGCGCGGCTGAAACAGGCTGAACGGCATCGAGCGTATGGTTAAGGGAAAGAGGCGATGGCTGAGACGACCACGAAGACCTGGCTGATCACGGGCTGCTCGACGGGTCTCGGCCGCGCCCTCGCGGAGCGCGTCCTCCAGGCGGGTGGCCGCGTCGTTGCGACCGCGCGTGATCTCGCGCATCTCAAGGGTCTCGGTCAGGGGACGGAGGCTGAGCGCTTCCTGCCGGTCACCCTCGACGTGACGCGCCCTGACCAGATCAAGGACGTGGTCGGCCACGCGGTGTCGCGGTTCGGAGGCGTTGAGGTGCTCGTGAACAACGCGGGCTACGGCTACCAGTCCTCCGTCGAGGAGGGCGAGGACGAGGCGATCCGCGCACAGTTCGAGGCCAACGTGTTCGGCCTGTTCGCGCTGACCCGCGCGGTCCTGCCGGTCATGCGCGAGCGGAAGGATGGCCACGTGATCAACATCACCTCGGTCGCCGGCTTCATCGGTTTTCCGGGATCCGGCTACTACGCCGCCAGCAAGCATGCGGTCGAAGGCTGGTCCGACGCGCTCGCTGCGGAAGGCAAGCCGCTGGGCATCAGGGTCACCTGCGTCGAGCCCGGGCCGTTCCGCACGGACTGGGCTGGGCGGTCGCTCAAGCAGACGCCGAACCGCATCGCCGACTACGCGGAGACGGCGGGTGCCCGCCTCAAGGCCACGTCCGGCTACAGCGGAAAGCAGGCAGGCGATCCGGTGCGGGCGGCTGACGCGATGATCCGGCTTGCCGGAATGGACGCGCCGCCGCGCCATCTCGTGCTCGGCCGCATGGGCTTCGATAGCGTGACGGCGAAGCTCCGCGAGCGCCTCGCCTCCATCGAAGCCGATCGCGAGACCTCGCTTGATGCCGATTATC
>CAXTMS010000317.1:0-2896 GCA_964245345.1 uncultured Acetobacteraceae bacterium
CGCCCTCGTAGATCAGGTCCACGATCAGCTTCACCTCGTGCAGGCACTCGAAATACGCCATCTCCGGCGCATAGCCCGCTTCCACCAGCGTTTCGAATCCGGCGCGGATCAGCTCGACCAAGCCGCCGCACAGCACCGCCTGCTCGCCGAACAGGTCTGTCTCGCATTCCTCCTTGAACGTGGTCTCGATGATGCCGGCCCGCCCGCCGCCGATGGCGCTGGCATAGGACAGCGCGATCTCCAGCGCGTTGCCGGACGGGTCCTGCGCCACCGCCACCAGGCACGGCACCCCGCCGCCGCGCTGGTACTCCGAGCGCACCGTGTGTCCGGGGCCCTTGGGCGCGATCATGAACACGTCCAGGTCCGGCCGCGGCTCGATCACCCGGAAATGCACCGCGAGCCCGTGCGCGAACGCGATCGCCGCCCCGTCCCGCAGGTTCGGACGCAGGTGCTCGGCATACAGGTCGCCCTGCAGCTCGTCCGGCGTCAGCACCATCACCACGTCGGCCCAGGCCGCCGCCTCCGACGGCCCCATCACCCGCAGGCCCGCCGCCTCCGCCTTCGCGATCCCGCCCGAGCCCGGACGCAGGCCCACCGCCAGCTCGGCCACGCCGCTGTCCTTCAGGTTGTTGGCGTGGGCGTGCCCCTGGCTGCCATAGCCGATGATGGCGACCTTGCGCCCCTTGATCAGGTTCACGTCGGCGTCGCGGTCGTAGTACACGCGCATGGTCAGGCTTCTCCTTGGCGGAACGGGGGGATCAGATGGTGCGCGGGCCGCGGGCGATGGCCGCGATCCCGGTGCGCGACACCTCGACCAGGCCGAGCGGGCGCATCAGGTCGATAAAGGTCTCGATCTTCTCGGTGGCGCCGGTGAGCTCGAACACGAACGATCCCGTGGTGGTGTCCACCGCCCGCGCCCGGAACGCTTCGGCCACGCGCAGCGCTTCCGTGCGCGGCTCGCCGCTCGACACCACCTTGACCAGCGCCATCTCGCGCGCGACGTGCGGCCCGCTTTGCGTCAGGTCCGACACCTTGTGCACCGGCACCAGCCGGTACAGCAGCGCCTTGATCTGCTCGATCACCATCGGCGTGCCGGAGGTGACGATGTTGATGCGCGACCGGTTGCCGCCATCCTCGACCGGCGCCACCGTCAGGCTCTCGATGTTGTAGCCGCGGCCGGAGAACAGCCCGATCACGCGCGCCAGCACGCCGCTCTCGTTCTCCACCAGCACGGCGATCACCGCCGTCACCTGCGGCTCGTCTTGGGGGGACATGGATCGTTCCTGTGAGCGGAACGAGCCCAGGGCGCTGCCCTGGACCCGCCAAAGGACGATCGTCCTTTGGAAACCTGATGATCGGGCTCGGCGGTCGTCAGACCAGCATCAGGCCTTCGTCGGTGATCCGCGCCGCCTGCTCGCTCTGCTCCGGGCCCAGGATCATCTCGTTATGCGCCGCCCCCGACGGGATCATCGGGTAGCAGTTCTCCGTCTCGTCGACGCGTATGTCCGCGATCACCGGCCCGGGATGCGCCAGCATGCGCCGGATCACGTCGTCGAGCTCGCCCACGCTGCCCGCGCGCATCCCGATCGCCCCGAACGCGTCCGCCAGCTTCACGAAGTCCGGCAGCGCCTCGCTGTAGCTTTGCGAATACCGGCTGCCGTGCAGCAGCTCCTGCCATTGCCGCACCATGCCCATGTAGCGGTTGTTCAGGATGAACAGCTTCACCGGCAGCCGGTACTGCGCGATCGTGCCCAGCTCCTGGATGTTCATCAGCGTCGACGCCTCGCCGGCGATGTCGATCACCAGCGCGTCCGGATGCGCCACCTGAACCCCCACCGCCGCCGGCAGGCCATAGCCCATGGTGCCGAGGCCGCCCGACGTCATCCACCGGTTCGGCCGCTCGTACTGGAAGTGCGTCGCCGCCCACATCTGGTGCTGCCCCACCTCCGTGGTCACGAAGGTGTCGCGCCCGGTTTCGCGCGACAGCGCGTACAGCCGCCGGATCGCGTGCTGCGGCTTGATGATCGCTTCCGGCGCCGGGTCCTGGCTATACGCCAGGCTGTCGACCGCGCGCCACGCGTCGATCTGCCGCCACCATGCCGCCAGCGCCTCGCGCTCGACCGGCCTGTCGTCCCGCTCCCACGCCTCGATCATCATGGCCATCGCGCGGCCCGCATCGCCCAGCACGGGCACGTCCACCCGCACGATCTTGTTGATCGACGAGGCGTCGATGTCGACGTGGATCTTGGTCGAGCCCGGCGAGAACGCGTCGAGCCGCCCCGTCACCCGGTCGTCGAACCGCGCGCCGATGTTGACCAGCACGTCGCAGCCATGCGTCGCGAGGTTCGCCTCGTATGTCCCGTGCATCCCCAGCATGCCCAGGAACTGCCGGTCCGTGGTCGGATAGGCGCCCAGCCCCATCAGCGTCGAGGTGCAGGGAAACCCGGTCATGCGCACCAGGCGCACCAGCGCCTCCGACGCCGCCGGCCCGGCGTTGATCACCCCGCCTCCGGTATAGAACAGCGGCCGCCGCGCGCCTTTCATCATCGCCACCGCGGCCTCGATCGCCTCCCGCGCCGGCTCCCGCACCGGTCGGTACGAGCGATGCGGCGCCTCCGAAGCCGGGGCATAGCTTGCCTGGCCGACCATGATGTCCTTCGGCAGGTCCACCACCACCGGCCCCGGCCGGCCGCCGCGCGCGACGTAGAACGCCTCGTGCAGCGTCCGTGCCAGGTCGCCCGCCCGCTTGACCAGGTAGTTGTGCTTGGTCGCCGGCCGGGTGATGCCGGTGGTGTCGGCTTCCTGGAACGCGTCGTTGCCGATCATGTGCGTCGGCACCTGCCCGGTCAGGCACACCACCGGCACCGAATCCATCAACGCGTCCACCAGCCCGGTC
>CAXTMS010000318.1:0-2873 GCA_964245345.1 uncultured Acetobacteraceae bacterium
GCCCCAGCCTGCCGCGCATGCTCGGCGTGCACCGCCAGCCGGTGCTGCGCGACGGGCTGATGCAGCCGATCGCGGCCTGGGGCCTGCGCGCCATGTCGATCGGCTTCCTGGTCGAGGAGCGCACGGCGATGATCTGGCGCGGCCCGATGGTGATGGGGGCACTCGGCCAGCTGCTGGGCGAGGTGGCGTGGGGCGAGCTGGACGTGCTGGTGGTCGACATGCCGCCCGGCACCGGCGACGCCCAGCTGACGCTGGCGCAGAAGGTGAAGCTGGCCGGGGCGGTGATCGTCTCCACGCCGCAGGACATCGCCCTGCTCGACGCGCGACGCGGGGTGGCGATGTTCGAGAAGACCGGCGTGCCGGTGCTGGGGCTGGTCGAGAACATGTCGTTCTTCTGCTGCCCGAACTGCGGCCACCGCAGCGAGCTGTTCGGCCATGGCGGCGCGCGTCGCGAGGCGGACGCGCTCGGCGTGCCGTTCCTGGGCGAGATCCCGCTGCTGCTCGACATACGCAGCAGCGCCGACGCCGGCACGCCGATCATGGCGGATGCGCCCGACAGCGCCGCCGGCCTCGCCTACGCCCGCCTCGCCGAGCGGGTGGCGGCCTCGCCCGGGCTGCACCGGCTGCTCAGTGCCCGGCGCAGTCGGTCCGCCCGCTCCCCACGCAGTCCTGGTAGTTGACCATCGCCTTGACGTAGGGGAACGCGTAGAGGCCGCCGGCCATCAGCCCGAGCAGCACCGCGAGCACGATGAACGGGGTGAAGTCCGGCAGCTTGCCCGGCGGCCGCTCCCCGGTCATGGCGGTGCCAGGGCGGCCATCATCTCCTCCCACTCGCGCCGGCTCAGCCCGCTCGCCGCCTGGTCGAGGCTCTCCCCGGCCAGCATGCGGCGCAGCGCCGCCAGCATCGAGGCGGAGAAGCTGAACGCGCCGAGCCGGTACTCCTCGAACGCGTCGCAGGCCTGCGGCACCCAGGCGCGCACCGTCCGCAGCATCGCCTCGGCGTAGACCCGGATCTCGTACTGGGCGTGCGGATCGAGGCGCAGCGCCAGGAAGTTCAGCAGGTTGTGCAGGTCGGCCTTCCAGTACCACTGGGTGTAGGTGTTGAGCGTCAGGTTCATCCGCGCCAGCTCGCGCGCCAGGCCATGACCCCGGCCCTGGTGCTGGCCCTGGTCCCCGTCCTGCGGGCCCTCCTCGCCGAGCATCAGCGCGTAGTGGTCGTGGCAGCGCGAGGCGTCCTCGCGCAGCAGCTCCAGCACGGCGGTCGCGGCGTCGCCGGAGAGCACGGCACCGCGTCCCTGCCGGTTGCTCCGGCTCTGCGACGCCAGCTGCGCCGGCTCGGGGATGTAGAACTCGCGGTCCAGGATCGAGTAGCGCGCGGAGTACTCGTTGATGTTGGCCATGCGGTGCCGGATCCACTGCCGGGCGACGAAGATCGGCAGCTTCACGTGGTACTTGATCTCGCACATCTCGAACGGCGTGGAGTGGCGGTGCCGCATCAGGTAGCGGATCAGGCCACGGTCCTCGCTCACCTTGCGGGTGCCGCGGCCGTACGAGACCCGCGCCGCCTGCACGATGGCGCCGTCGTCGCCCATGTAGTCGACCACCCGGACGAAGCCGTGATCGAGCACCGGCAGCGGCTCGTGCAGCATCGCCTCCAGCGCCGGCACCGTGGCGCGCCGGGTCTGGCTGGTGTGCTCCGCGAGGGCTTGCAGCTCGGCGCGCTGGTCTGGGCTCAGGATCATGCGCCCCATGTAGCATCAGCGGCGCCGGGCCTTCCATAGCGCCCGGATCGCGACTATATGCGGAGTGTCGCGCCACCCGGCACGACTATGGCGATAAACGGTGCGTGGAATAATCGTTGTGGACCCGGGGGCAGTGCCCGGCGCCTCCACCATCCTCCGGATCCCTCGGCGCGAGGGACCGATCATGGGGGCGAAACAGGTTCGACACGCGTGGTAAAGACGAATCTTTTGCCCGGCATTGTACCGCCGTTATCGGGCTAAAACACAGGTGCCAACGATAATTTCGAGGCGCTCGCTGTCGCTGCGTAAGTGACAAGCGCGGTTCGGGGGGGCACCGGGCAACAGAAGCCCCCCCACTCTTACGGTCGGGACGTGGACGACGGGAGACAGGCCGATGCGCGACGAGACTGACGGTGACGGCCTGGCCGAAGAGGCCGGCGCGCTGCCGCCGAGCCTGCTCCCGTACGAGACCTGGATCGAGCAGGCCTATCGCGAGGTGATGATCCGCGCGCTGGGCTTCGCCCAGGGCCACGGGCTGCCGGGCGCGCACCATTTCTACATCACCTTCCGCACCACCGCACCCGGCGTGCAGATCCCGACGCGACTGCTGGCGCAGTACCCGCAGGAGATGACCATCGTCCTGCAGCACCAGTACTGGGACCTCAAGGTCGACCTGGCCGCGGGCGCGATGAGCGTCGGGCTGTCGTTCGGCAGCGTGCCCTCGACGCTGGTGATCCCGTTCAGGGCGATCACCGGCTTCGCCGATCCGCAGGTGCGCCTGGTGCTGCGCTTCACCGTGCCGGAGATCGACGAGGCGGCGGTCGAGCCGAGCCGGCCCGTCCCGGTGCCCGCGGCGGTGCTGGCGCCGCCGCTGCCCCAGCCGGTGGACGCCGCGTCGGCAGCGCCGGCGGGAGCTCCGGTGGAGCCCGACGAGGCGGACGAGACCCGGCAGGTGGTCAGCCTGGACGCCTTCCGGCGCCGCGGCCCCACCCCGAGCTGACCCCCGGCCGCGACAGGACATGGACATGAACGTGTCGCCGACGCGTCCGCCGGCCGCCCCCGCGCAGCCCGCCGCAACCCCGGCGCTCACCGCCGCCCAGGCGAGCGCCCGCGATGTCCTGCTCACCGCGC
>CAXTMS010000319.1:0-2831 GCA_964245345.1 uncultured Acetobacteraceae bacterium
CCGGCGTCCATCGACCCGCCAGAAAATCTGCTCCCCGTTCGCGCCGAGGCCCGTCGGGCCGAAGCCATGCCAGACCGCATCGCCCTCCGCTCCAAGCTCCTCGCCGCCGCCGTGGCTGAACGGGACAGGCCCCGCTTCCGGCACATGAGCCGCAAGGCGTGGGACGAGGTTTTCGGCCCCTGCAGGAGCCGTAAGCCGGCCTACGCCTGGCCGCTGGCAAACCACGCCAGGGTCATCAAGGCCCGGCAGCACCGGAACGGCTGGAACAGGCTGCAGTGGAGCGAGAGGGAGAGGGTTAAAATTGGGTGGTCATGCCGCATATGGCTTTTCCGACAGCCCCGTTAACCTTTGTTTCGGTCATTGCGTTAGCCTACAGCGACCTCAATCGGGCCGGGAGACCGCATCATGACCATATCCATGCTCAAGACGGTGGAGCCAGGGATGCCTCCCCGCTAGAGCAAGCTGCCGCCCAGGCAGCAGGCCGGGCCCTTGCTCGTTTTGCTGGACACGAGCGCGTTCGCGTCGAGGTCCGGGATGAGGAGCAGGACGAGGCTGAGATCCTGATCCTGCCGGCGACCGCGGTTCGCCTGCTGACCGATGTGCTGGGGCACCTCGCCGAGAGCCGCGCTGTGGCCGTGATGTCGGAGGATGCTCAGCTCACCACGCAGCAGGCGGCCGACATGCTCAACGTGTCGCGGCCCTACCTGATCAAGCTGCTCGAGGCCGGCGAGATCCCGCACCAGATGGTGGGCACCCATCGCCGCGTCCTGTTGCGCGACTTCCGTGTCTATTGCCGGAAGCAAGCCGAGGCATCCGCGGCCGCCTTGGATGCGCTGGTAGCGGAAGCCCAAGAGCTCGGGATGGGCTACTAGCCCCGGATGGCCTTCACGGCGTTCTTCGACGCCTGCGTCCTCTACCCAGCACCACTGCGGGACCTGTTGCTCCGGCTGGCCAGCACGAACCTGTTCCGCGCGCGCTGGTCGGCGGAGGTTCAGGAGGAATGGATCCACAGTCTGATCGCTGCCCGACCTGGAGCTGGCAGACAAGCTGGGCCGGACGCGGGAGCTAATGGAGAAGGCCATTCCGGACGCCGAGGTCACTGGCTACCAAGGTCTCATCCCGAGCCTGAACCTGCCAGATCCAGACGATAGGCATGTGCTGGCGGCGGCAATCGTGGGACGGGCCGACGTCATCGTGACGCTGAACCTGCGCGACTTTCCGGGGAGCCAGCTGCAGCTCCTCGGGATCGAGCCCCAGCATCCGGACGTGTTCATCCGGCACGTGCTGGATGTGGACCTGCCGGTCACGCTGACCGCCGTGAAGGCGCATCGGGAGGCACTGAAGCGACCGGCGCTGGCGCCCAGCGACTCTCTGGCCATGCTGGGGCGCCAGGGCCTAATCGAGACCGTCACGTTCCTGCGTCGGTGGAACGGGTTGATGCGTCCTGGTGGCCGGTTGGTCGATGCTCATGGAGCCACGACCGGCCGGGACCGGCCAGGATTGGCCGCCTCGAAATCGGCCAAATCCTCTCCAAAGCAAACGCTGCCATCCGGCTGCACCAGTTCCCGCGCCCGCCATTCGGCAGGAGGCGGGTTGCTCTGGTGCTCCAGCATCCGGCTTCCCAGCCAATACGCGACCTTGGCCGGCACGTTCGCCTGCCCGGCAGCCCAGCGGCGCACCAACCGCTCGTTGCACCCCAGCAGGTCCGCTAGATCGCGCTGTGACCAGTGCAGCGAGTCCAGGATCTCCCGGAGCCGGGTAGGCGACACTAGGTCGCTCCCACGAGGTCAAGCCGGCGCTTGATGAGGTCCACGTCGGCGCCGACGCGGTCGAGCCGACGGGAGATGGATGCGCTGGCGGTGGCCGTCGAGCCGTGGGCCACCTCAAGGCCCCCTACCCGTTCCTTGAGTTCCAGCACGTCCGTCTTCAGGTCGGCGATATCGCCGCGGATCGCGCGGAGCAGTTCCAGCACCAGGTTGTCGCTCATGAGGTAGATCCCCTGTCCGCCGGGCCTAACTACCCTGGCATGTCCGCAAATATAGGGACAGGCGGCGGGGGTGTCAAGCGACGTTGCGCACCATCTCGGCTGCAGCCTCAGTCCGCGCCCACGCACCATGCCGCTTCACTGCCGGAGACGCTGACAGCAGCCGCTCCAGCAGGTCCACCAGCGCGTCGCCCTTCATTAGTCCCAGGGTTCCGCCATCGTTACCAAATTCATGCGTAACGACCGTTTGGGGGAAACAGGCAGCGCGTTGGAACCGCCGATCTCGTCGTCAGGACCATCTCAACTGTGGAAAACCAGCCGAGGTCCGATCGCTGTCGGTTGTCTTCATGGACTGCAGGCTGGTGCCCGCGATCCAGGCATTCCAGGACTTGATGGTCAGTGCGGCGAGATCGACTTGGCTGATGCGCTCACGCCGGGCACGCATGTCGCCTAGCTTCTGGTGCAGGCGATAGGTGGGAGATCCGCCGTCCTGCGCCAGGCCGCTGACGACCAGGGCGGCGAACTCGAAGATGCGCTCTACTGGAAGCTTGCAGGCCGCCAGGACCAGCGGGAAGCCGAACCCGCCGCATCGGCAGGTGGGAAGCTGGTAAAGCGCTGGATCCGGGCTGCCACATGCGGGATGTTGTCGTCCCGCTCGATGATCTGCAGGGCTTCCTCAGGTTCCAGGGTCGTCTGCCGGATCGTGCCGATCTGCTCAGCGTCATAAGCCCGGATCAGCCGAGCGATAAAGGCTTGGCAGCTGGTGTTGCTGTAGCCCTCGACGCCAAGGACGTCAGGGGTCGAGCGCCGCTTGCCGAAGCCCGTGGCATAGAATGCCTCCCGCGTG
>CAXTMS010000320.1:0-2816 GCA_964245345.1 uncultured Acetobacteraceae bacterium
AGGTCGAGGCGTAGGCGGTCAGGTGGTCGTTGACGTCGTAGTGCGCCTCGCCGGCCAGGTTCCCCTGCGACTCGAAGTCGGAAAGGAAGCTATCGAAGCCATTGTCGTAGCGGCCGTTGATGTTTGGCTCGGAGCTGTTGGCGCCGTTGTACTGGTTCTGGAACGGGACGATCCGGTTGTTGAGGGTGGTAATGTCGCCTGAAACGGCTCCAAAGTACCGCCCGGCTTCCGGTATGGCGGAGCCATAGGTGAAGGGCTGGCCGGGACCGTTGTCGCCGGTCACGATTGGATCGGCCCAGTCGCGGTCCTTCTGCAGCACCGGCTGGCGCTGGAAGTAGTGGCCGCTGATCTCGACGTTGCCGCGGCCCTGCGCGAAGTCGAAGCCGGTGATGCCGGAGATGTCGCCCTGCTTGTTGTCGCCGGACGCGGTGATGTTGCCACCCAGGTTGAGCTGGGTGCCCGAGAAGTTCTTCTTGGTGATGATGTTGACGACTCCGGCGACCGCATCGGCGCCGTAGATGGTCGAGGCGCCGTCCTTCAGGACCTCGATTCGGTCGACCATTTCGATCGGGATGGTGTCGAGGTCGACGCAATCGTTGCCATCGCCGTAGGCGGAGTGGACGAAGCGGCGCCCGTCCACCAGTACCAGCGTGCGGGTGATGCCGAGGTTGAACAGGTCGATGCAGGACGAGCCGTTGCCGCCGTTGTTGGTGCTGGCGAAATTGCCCGAACTACCCACAGCGGCGACTTTCCGCAGCACATCTTCGATCGTCTGCGAGCTGGACTGCTCGATCTGCTTGGCGGTAACGACGGTGATCGGGGCCTCGCTGGTCACGTTGCTGGTCCGCAGCCGCGTTCCCGTCACCTCGATGTTCTCGGCGGCCGGCGCGCTGGTGCCGGCAGCGGTCGATGCGCCGGTCGCGGCGTAGGGGGTCGGAGCTATCTGCGCCAGCTGGAGTCCGCCATCGGTCGCGGACGTGCTGGGGTCGCTCGGCCCTCCGGACTGGGTCTGAGCCGTCTGCGAGAAGGTGGGCATCGGGCCGAGGAGCGAGGTGCCGGAGTCGTCCTGTGCCGTCGCGTTCGCCGAGGCCGTTTGCGCCAAAGCCGGCACCGCACCCAGGACGGGGGCGAGTGCCAGCAGGGCGATCGAGCCGGTCAGGACGCTGCGCAAGCTTGAATAGTGACGTGTCATCTTCAAATACTCCAGTCCGACCCGCTGGGGAATAAATGAACAGCCAGGACACGGTGAAGCATTCGATGAAGATCCGTCGACAGGACGGATTCCATTTCTTGAATGCAACACTGCCCGACAGACGCTGCTGCCGGATGCCGTCCTGGCAGATCGGGACCGTTCACCCGCCCGTCGGCGTGTAACCGGTTCGTGACCAACTTAAAGTTCATGACAGGGCACCCATGCAATAGCTGCATGCAACCGTTTCGGTCTCTTGACGAGGAATGTTGCA
The DNA here is from genome assembly GCA_964245345.1 of uncultured Acetobacteraceae bacterium. GTDB lineage: Bacteria > Pseudomonadota > Alphaproteobacteria > Acetobacterales > Acetobacteraceae > Lichenicola. The sequence continues at coordinate 1,464 of CAXTMS010000320.1, forward strand.
AAAAAGGCACGAACTTCTCCAAGGTCGAGCCGGCGACCTTCGCCCTCTTCACCCGAACCGGCGCCGTCGCGAGCGGACACGTCGGCGGCGCTTCTTCCTGGCGGAAAAACCGGCTACGTCGATCGGGAGGAAGCGGTCGCGGCTCGGCTGTCTGGTGGCATCGTGTGCCATTCGCGTCCGGCCGGCTGCGCGTGGAGGGGCACGTGACGATGACAAGACGGTTCGGCTTGCTGGCGGGTGCTGCCTGCACGGTGGCGGCAATGGCCACCTCCGCTCACGCGCAGCCGGTGCAGGGGCTCTACGTGGGTGTTGCGGGAGGCGGCAACCTCGCGCAGGACCAGACGGTGCGGCTGTCGCCGCAGCAGCCGAGCGGCGAGCTGCGCTACGGCGCCGGCGAGGTCGGGCTCGGCAGCGTCGGCTGGGGCTTCGGCAACGGCTTGCGCGTGGAGCTCGAAGGCAACTACCGCAACGACCCGCTGCAGCACTTCCGCGGAACGCGCTTCCCCACCGTCGCCGGCGGCGACCAGGAGGACTACGGGGCGATGGCCAACGTCCTGTTCGACATGGATATCGGCAAGAGCTGGCTTTACCCGTATTTCGGCGCCGGCGCCGGCTACATGTGGTCGCACGCCAACGAGTACTACAGCGGCACCAACTATCCCTACGCCGAGCGCCTGGGCGGCACCGACGGCAACTTCGCCTATCAGGGCATCTTCGGCCTGTCGGTGCCGGTGCCGTGGGTGGTCGGGCTGTCGAGCACGCTGGAGTACCGCTTCACCTCCATCCTGGGGCCGCAGCGCTTCACCGGCGACGGCATCGGCACCGAAGGAGCGTTCGGACCGAAGCCCTACGGCACCTCGCGCGGCAACCAGGACATCACCACCAACTTCAACCATTCCCTGCTGCTGGGCGTGCGCTACGAGTTCAACCCGGCTCCGCCTCCGCCGCCGCCCGTTGCTGCCGCGGTGCCGGCCGCCCCGGCCCCGACCGAGGCGCGCACCTACCTCGTGTTCTTCGACTGGGACCGCTCGGAGCTGACCGGGCGGGCGCGCGAGATCGTGGCGCAGGCGGCGCAGGCCTCCACCCACGTGCAGACCACACGCATCGAGGTGAACGGCTATGCCGATACCTCGTCGATCCATGGCGGCGTCCGCGGCGCGCGCTACAACCAGGGCCTGTCGATCCGTCGCGCCACCAGCGTGAAGATCGAGCTGATCCATGACGGCGTGCCGGCGGCGGCGATCGACATCCACGGCTACGGCGAGACGCACCCGCTGGTCGCCACCGGCCCGAACACGCGCGAGCCGCAGAACCGACGCGTCGAGATCGTCCTGCGCTAGCCCCGCAGGATGT
>CAXTMS010000321.1:0-2776 GCA_964245345.1 uncultured Acetobacteraceae bacterium
GCCCAGCAGCCGAGGATCGCCAGGACCGGCAGGATGGTGGCGGCACGCGACAGGAGGTCGTTGGCGCCGGCGGCGTCGGACAACAAGCGGTTGGCCCAGTCCAGCGCGCCGACGCCGGCCAGAAGCGCCATGGCGGCGAGAACGACGCGCCGGCCCGCCAGGGGACGGCCGCACAGGCCGGACACGATCTCGCTCACCAGGCCGATCCCGGGCAGGATCATGATGGCCTCGCCCGGGGCGCCGAGGAACCGGAACAGGTGCCGCACCGGAAACGCCGGCAGCGCGTGGCGCGACGCCAGCAGGGTCAGGGCCGCCAGCAGCAGCGGCACCGAGAACGACGCCAGAAGGGCCGCGATCATCTGCGACCAGGCGAACAGCGGCATCGCGCCCAGGCTCATCCCCGCGGCACGCATGTTCAGCATCGTGGCCACCAGGTTGGCCGAATACAGCAGGATGGCGAGCCCGGACACGTAGAGCGCTGTCAGCGGCAGGATCGCCGGAGAGCCGGGCAGCAGCCCGCACAGCACGGCGGCGAAGCCGGCAAGGGTCAGCAGCAGCGACAGCGCGGCCAGGCGCGGGAACGCGGTGTCGGAAGCGCCGAGCTGGAGCGGCACGACCGCGGTGCCGAACCCGCCGAGCAGCGCGGGAATGGCCGCGAAGGCGACCATGATCGGGCCGTGCTGGAGGGCGACGACCCGCCAGGCGTCGGCATGCGGGCCCTGCATCAGCGACGGCACGCGCAGGCACAAGGACAGCACGCCGCCGACCAGCCCGGCCAGCACGCTGAGCAGGATGAAGCCGGTTCCGGTCCGGAGGTGGCTGAAACGGCCCGACGAACGCGGCATGGAGCTCCTTGGGATCTGCCCGGCGACCTGATCGCCGGGTGGGACGTGGTTCGGCGGCGGCACCCTACCCGTCCGCGCGGCCCCCGGGGATCATAGACGCGCGAGCACTCAGCCCGGCGCGTCCCGGCCGGCCCCGTTCTGCAGCGTCACCAGGGTGAACAAGCCGAACGGCGGCACCGGCTCGATCAGGGCCGCCTTGAGATCGGGTTCGGGCAGCAGGGATTCCATGGCGAAATCCGGATGCCAGCCCAGCGAATGCGACGCGCGGGCCATGCCGCGCTCCACCGCGAGGCGCACGCCGCCGGGAGCCAGGAAGTGGTTCACGAACAGGATGTGGCCGCCCGGCCGCACCACCCGCTTCAGTTCCGCCAGCAGCCGGCGCGGGTTCGGCACCACGGAGGCCACGAACATGGCGACGGCGATGTCGAACGACCCGTCGGCGAACTCGGTCGCTTCCGCGTCCATCTCCAGCAGCGCCTCGACATGCGGCAGGCTGGCCGAGGCCACGCGCTGGCGGGCGCGTGCCAGCATGGCACCGGACAGGTCGATCCCGGTGATGCGCTTGGACGGGTCGTAGTGCGGCAGGGCCAGCCCGGTGCCGACGCCGACCTCCAGCACGCGCATGCCGGCGAGCCGGTTCACCGAGGCGACCGCGCGGCGGCGGCCGAAGGCGGACACGCCGCCGAACACGCCGTCATACACGCCGGCCCAGCGCTGGTAGGCCGCCTTCACCGCGTCCACGTCCAGCGCGGAGCGGGGCGACGGCACGGTCGGGGCGCAGTCCGGCGGCTCCGACAAGGTGCCCGGGCCGCTCACCGGCAGGACCGGCTTGGGCGGAAGGTGGCCGGGTGCCGCACGGCGAGCGGCCTGGATCTGGTTCTCATCGGGGCACGTGGCTCATGGAAAGCCCTTCTGTGCCCTGCCCCGGCTCCGCCATCAAGGGCGCGCGCGTGCGCGGCCTCGCACGGGACCGCGAGTTTGCCGCGCAGGACGGATCCCCGCTATCCTTTGTCGACGCGTTCCAGGGAAGTGGTGCCGATGCTGGTCTGGGCCATGGTGATCATATGCGCGGTCGTATGGCCGATGATCTGGATCTGGTACTTCCGGGTGGAGCTGTACCAGTGGTACGACAACCGCTTCGGCCCGGACCGGGAAAAGAAGCGGGTCAAGATGATCCGCCCGAAGATGTACGAATAGGCGCGGAGCCGGTCAGGCGGAACGGTCCAGCCGCGACTCGATCCGGTCCCAGATCAGGCCGGCGCTGTTGATGCCGTCGAAGCGGTCGATCTCCTGCAGGCCGGTCGGCGAGGTGACGTTGATCTCGGTGAGCCAGTCGCCGATCACGTCGATGCCGACGAAGGTCAGGCCGCGCTCGCGCAGCATCGGGCCGATGCGGCGGCAGATCTCCTCTTCCCGCGCGGTCAGGCGCGACTGCCCGGCCACTCCGCCCACGTGCATGTTGGAGCGCGCCTCGCCTTGTGCCGGGACGCGGTTGATGGCGCCGATCGGCTCGCCGTCGGCCAGGATGATGCGCTTGTCGCCCTGCCGCACCGCCGGCTCGTAGCGCTGGATCATCAGCGGCTCGCGTGAGGAGGAAAAGAACATCTCCAGCAACGAGGCGAGGTTCTCGTCGTCCTTCCGGATGCGGAACACGCCGGCGCCGCCGTTGCCGAACAAGGGCTTGACGATGATGTCGCGGTGCTCGGCGCGGAAGTCTCGGATCGCCTGGAGGTCCCAGGAGATCAGGGTGGGCGGCATCAGCTCGGGGAAGTGCGTGACCAGCAGCTTTTCCGGGGCGTCGCGCACCGAGCGCGGATCGTTCACCACCAGGGTGCCGCGGCCGTCGGCGGCATGCACGTGCTCCAGCATGTGGGTGGCGGTGATGTAGGCCATGTCGAAGGGCGGGTCCTGGCGCATCAGCACCACGTCCA
>CAXTMS010000322.1:0-2775 GCA_964245345.1 uncultured Acetobacteraceae bacterium
TCGATCAGCGCCCGCGCCGCTTCGGGAGTGGCGACGTTGCCGGCGATCACCTGCACCGTGTTCGACAGCCGCTTCACCCGCTCGATGGCACCCATCACCCCGCCGGAATGGCCGTGCGCGGTGTCGATCACCAGCACGTCCACCCCGGCGCCCACCAGCGCCTGCGCGCGAAGCAGCCCGTCCTCGCCCACCCCGGTGGCGGCGGCGCAGCGCAGCCGGCCCATCTCGTCCTTGTTGGCCAGCGGGTGCGCCACCGCCTTGTCCATGTCCTTGACGGTGATGATGCCGATGCAGCGCCCCTGCCCGTCCACCACCAGGAGCTTCTCGATGCGCCGGCTGTGCAGAAGCTGCCTGGCCTGGTCGGGCGTGGCGCCGTCGGTCACCGTGACCAGGTTGTCGCGCGTCATCAGCTGCTCGACCAGGGCGGCCGGGTCGGTGGCGAAGCGCACGTCGCGGTTGGTCAGGATGCCGACCAGGCGTTGCGTGCCAGGCTCCACCACCGGCAGGCCGCTGATCCGGTTGGCGGCCATGATCGCGCGCACCTCGGCCAGGGTCTGCTGCGGCTGCACCGTGACCGGGTTGACCACCATGCCGCTTTCGAAGCGCTTGACCCGGCGCACCTGCTCGGCCTGCTCCTCGGGGGTCAGGTTCTTGTGGATCACGCCGAGCCCGCCCTGCTGCGCCATGGCGATCGCCATGGCGTCCTCGGTCACGGTGTCCATGGCGGCGGAGATCAGCGGGATGTTGAGCCCGATCCGCCGCGTCAGCCGGGTGCGGGTGTCGGTGGCATGGGGCAGCACCTCCGAATAGGCGGGCACCACCAGAACGTCGTCGAAGGCGAGCGCCTCGCGGATGCGGTCGTCGATGCGCAACGAGGGGGTCCTGGCGTCGGGATGAGCTTCCATGAAGCGTGGCTCCTGCGGGGAGCGCCCGGATCCGGCCTTGCCGGCCGCGCCTCGGCCCGACCTTTGGCGGCTCCCCCTACAATGCGTCCCCGCAGCGTGCAAGCGATTGCACATGCGCCGTTGTCCCGGCACCCTTGCGTCATGACCGATGCCGCCCGGGCCTGGCGCCCGATCCTGCTGCTGGCGATCCCCCTCGCCGCCCTGCTCGGCGGCTGCGGCGGTCCCGGGCTGCCGCCCGTCCCGGTCCAGGCGTCGGACGCGCCGCGCTACGCCTGTCCGGACGGAAGCAGCTTCACGACGCAGTTCGACCCCACCACCCAGCAGACCGACCTGTGGCTGAACGGCGGCGCGCCGCATCGCCTCGACCCGGTGCCGGACCCGCTCGGCGGCGTGCTGTACCAGGACGCAGACTATCAGCTTCGCCCGGGTGCCACGGACGCGTCCAAGGCGCTCACTGACCGATCCACCACGCAGCGGCAGGCCTGCAGCCGCCGTTTCTAGCGCCATGCGGAGGCTGGTCACGACGGTGATCGTCCTGGGCGTGCTGTTGGCCGCGCCGCGCCGGGCAGACGCGCAGCCACACGCGTCGCCGCCACAAGCCGGAACGGCCGGCGGCGTTCCGCATCCGGATCAGCAGGAGGACGTCACCGTGACGGCAACGCGGCGGCGCCTCGATGCGCCGATGCCGAACCACGACGCCGACCGTGCACCCTGGGAAACCGGAACCGCCATCCACGACACGATGACCGGCGCCGACACCTCGGCGTTCGGCAACGCCTACAACCTCGGCAGCCCGATGGGGAGCGACGAGCGGAGCAACGAGACCGGTGGATCGTTCGTGGCGCCCAGGCACGACGGAAGCCCGTGAAGGCGCATCGTGCCGGTCGGCGGATCGCTCCCGTCGATGCCGGGACAAGGACGGTGCGGCAGGCACCCGCCGAACCGGGTCGGGCGCGCCTGCGGCGTCAGGATCGGTCCAGCGCCTGCTGCAGCTGCGCCCTGGTCATGCGCGAGCGGCCGGGAATCTTCCTGTCGCAAGCTTGGCGGTATAGCGCGGCGCGCGACGGAGCCGGATCCGTCGGCTCGCGGACCTCGGTTCTGCGCAGCGCCTTGCGGTTCTCGTCCGGGGGTACCCGGTTGGAGGCGCCGGCCTCGCGCAGGCCGATCGCGATCGCCTGGCGCGGGTTGCGGACGGTGCCGCCTTGCGCTTGTTCGAGCTTGCCCTGCTTGAACTCGTGCATCACGCGGCCGACGATCCGCTTTTGTTCGTCGTTCTGCTTGGCCGCCATCGACCGCTCCTGTTCCCGGGATAATCGGACAACCGGCAGGTCCCGGCGTCGTTGCATCGGTGCCGGGCGTCCCGGCGGCGGATCACGGCTCGACCCCAGGATGGTCAAGGTCGTGGCCCGAAGCGCCCAGCATCGGAACTGCGGCGACAGGCAGGGAGGCGTCCACGGGACCGGCGGCAGCCCGTGATGGTCCGGTGGTACCTGCTCGCCTTGGCCAGGATTGAGATGCCGTCGAAAGCCGGATCGAGCGGCTGGCCGGAGCGATTGGCACGATCATCGTCCTGGACGAGACATTGTCGGGCGCCATGTCGGCGACGATTTCATCCTGACGGCTCGCCGCTGTGAAGATGCCCATGCCTTCGGCCGCCGTGGCAACGCCGAAGGATCTCATCGGCAGTTGTCACCTTTGGAAGAACGGCCAGATGCCCGGCATCCAACTATGGGTGCGCGTTTTTCCGATCGCCACCGGCGTCACCCCGGGCCGTGCGCGGCCGGTCGCGCATGAAGTCCAAGAAGGCGTCGAGGTCGGAAGCGGCAGGCGCCTTGTCGAACGCGAGCGCTGCCGGAACCGGAAGGACGGG
>CAXTMS010000323.1:0-2773 GCA_964245345.1 uncultured Acetobacteraceae bacterium
GGACATCCCCCGCCTTCAGGTCCAGGGCGTCGCCCGGTCCGTGCCCAGGGCGCGGTCGAGATAGGAAGCGGCGCTGATCAGGGCCAGATGCGTGAGCGCCTGCGGGTAGTTGCCCTGGTGCCGCCCGGTGGGAGACAGCTCCTCGGCATAAAGCCCGAGCGGGTTGGCGTAGCCCAGCAGCTTCTCGAACAGCAGCCGCGCCTCGACCAGCCGGCCCATGCGCGCCAGGCACTCGACGTACCAGAACGAGCAGGCCAGGAACGAGCCTTCCTCGCCGCGCAACCCGTCCAGCACCCGGTCCTCGGGAGTGCGCCGGAACACCAGCGCGTCCTCCACCAGCGTGCGCTGCACCAGCGCCATGGTGCCGATCCAGCGCGGGTCGCAGGGCGAGATGAACCGCACCAGCGGCATCAGCAGCATGGAGCCGTCCGGGGCGTCCGCGCCGGGATACGACACGAAGCTTTGGAGGTCCTCGCGCCAGAACTCCTCGTGGATGGAGGCGTGGATCTCCAGACGGAGCTCGTTCCAGTCGGGAAGCGGCGCCGGAAGCGAGCGCTTCTGCGCCAGCCGGATCGCGCGGTCCACCGCCACCCAGCACATCACCCGGGAATGCAGGAACAGCCTCGTCTCGCCGCGCCCTTCCCAGATCCCGGCGTCGGGCCGACGCCAGTTCTCGCCCAGCCAGGCGACCATGTCGACGATGCCGCGCCAGTCCTCGTAGGAGGCGGACCGGCCGTACTTGTTGGCGAGATAGACGGAATCCATCAGCTCGCCATAGATGTCGAGCTGGAACTGGGTCGCCGCGGCGTTGCCGATCAGCACCGGACGCGATTGCCTGTGCCCTTCCCAATGGTCGAGCGTCTGCTCCGGCAGGTCGCTTGCGCCGCCCAGGGCATAGGCCACGCGCAGCTGCTCGTCCCGGGCGCGCTCGCGCGCACGCGCGCCGATCCAGTCCACGAACGCTTCCGCCTCGTCGATCAGGCCCAGGCGGATGAACGCGTACATCGCGAACGACGCGTCGCGTATCCACACGTAGCGGTAGTCCCAGTTGCGCTCGCCGCCGAATTCTTCCGGCAGGCCGAAGGTGGCGGCGGCGACGGGCGCGCCGTGCACGGCGGAGGTGAGCAGCTTGAGCGCCAGCGCCGAACGCGTCACCACCTCGCGCCAGCGGCCGGAATAATGCGACCGCTCCACCCAGCGGTGCCAGAACGCCAGCGTCGCGGCGAAGGCGGCGTCCGCCTCGTCGCAGCTCGTCGCCGTGGACGGGTTCTCCGGGTTCACTTCCAGGAAGAAGCAGGCTTCCCCGTCGCGGTCGAGGTGGAACCCGGCATGGAGGTTTCCCTCCTCCGCGCGCAGGGGCACGGTGGCGCGCAGGCGCAGCCGGAGGCTGCCCGCGTCCGGCACGAAGCTGCCGTCGGCCTGGAGCGCATGGGCGCAGCGCCCGTAGTCGAAGCGCGGCGCGCAGACCATGTCGAAGTCGAAGCCGCCGCGGATCACCCGGACGCGCCGCTGCAGCCGCTGCGGCCCGTCCGAGCCATGCACCGGCATCAGGTCGGTCAGCTCGGCGATGCCGTCCTCCGACATGAAGCGGGTCAGGAGGATGTTGGTGTCCGGCAGGTACATCTGCGAGGTGCGCAGGTTGTCGGAGCGGGGCAGGATGCGGAAGGTGCCGCCGGCCGGGTCGAGCAGGGACGCGAACACGGTGGGGCTGTCGAACTCGGGCAGGCACAGAAACGTCACGGCGCCGTCGCGCGCGACCAGGGCCGCGGTGCGGAGGTCGCCGACCAGGCCGTGGTCCTCGATCGGCTGCGGGGTGCTGATGGGCAGGGCGGTCATGAACGGGCTCGCAACGGGTCGAGCCCCACCTCCGGGCCTCGCGGCAACAAGACTAAAGCCAAGCCGCCGGGTTCCGCCAATCCAACGTCGTTGCCGGCTGCTGGGCGCACCCGGGACGGGCGGATGACGCAACGGGCGCCGAGCGGCATCATGCCAAGCATGAACCAGAACCGGACCGCCACCGAGATCCTGCTGCTCCGCCATGCGGAAAAGCCAGGCGAAAGCGGCCAGGATGTCGGGCTCGGGCCCGACGGCCGGCCGGACCCGAAGTCGCTCACGGTTCGCGGCTGGCAGCGTGCCGGCGGGCTTGCGGCGCTGCTGGCGCCAGGCGCGCTTGCGCAGCCTGCCTCGCCTGTGCCGCGCTTGCCGCGGCCGGACCGGATCCACGCCTCGGCGTTCCGGAAGAACGGCGGCCACAGCAGGCGGCCGGAGCAGACCGTGCTGCCGCTGGCGGCGAAGCTGGAACAGGTGGTGGACCTGCGCTGGGCGCTGCACGGGGAGGACGCGTTCGGCGCGGCGCTGTCGGCGCAGGCCGGGGTCGTCCTGGTGTGCTGGCAGCACCAGGGCCTGCCGGCGCTGGCCCGTGCCGTGGCCGCTCCGCAGCGCCTGCCGGAGCTTCCCGACGGGTGGACATGGCCGAAGACCCGCTTCGACGTGATCTGGTCGCTGCGCCGGGAGCGGCCGGGCGACGTTTGGCGCTTCAGCCAGCACTGCCAGCTTCTGCTGGCAGGCGACCACGCCCAACCGTTCGACCTGCCCGGCGGCGCCTGACCTCCCGCTACGACCGCTTCGCCGAGCCCGGCCCGGCCTCCAGCTCCGACAGCTCGGCCATCGCCGCCTTGCCCGTGCCCCCCGGCACGTCCATCGCCACCCCGGGCCCGGCGGCCTGCTCGGGAGGACGCAGCCGGCGGGTGACGGCAAAGGCGGTGACCACCGC
>CAXTMS010000324.1:0-2726 GCA_964245345.1 uncultured Acetobacteraceae bacterium
TAGATCGAGATGTACGGGTGCTGCAGGTAGCCGATGAAGTAGTCCTCGATGCGCAGGTCGCGGTGGTACACGTCCGTCACGAACGGCAGCGTGTCCATGTCGTGGATCAGCTGACGGTCGCGGTTGGCGACGATGCCGCCGTTCGCGTCGCGCCAGGTGATGCCGTCGACGTCCTTGAGGTCGCGGCCCTCGGCGATCTCCTTGATGGTGAAGTCGAACTCGTTGCGGGCGACGAAGTCGATCGGCGCGCCCTTGAGCAGGCTTTCGTCCGGCTGCACCGCCACCTTGGCGCCGACCATGCCGATCTTGAGCGACGGCTTGGCGTCCTTGAGCATCTGCGCCACCTTTACGTCGGACGCGAAGGACGGGGTGGAGGTGTGCATCACCACCATGTCCCGGTTCCTGATGTCCTGCAGGATCGGCTCCATGCCCATCTTCGCCGGCGGCGCGTCGATCAGGCGGCTGTCCGGGATCAGCGCCGCCGGCTGCGCCAGCCAGGTCGGATACCAGAACGACTTGATCTCCCGCTTGGCCTGGTAGCGCGAGCCGGCACCGCCGTCGAAGCCGTCGAACGAGGGCGGCTGCAGGAACAGGGTCTTCATCATGGTGCAGGTCGTCCTTGAAGCGGGTCGCGGGGACCGATGGCTGGCAGGAAGGTGGCCCGGGCGGCAGCCGGCCTCAATAGCGGTCGGAGCCCGGTCCGTCATCTAGTTCTTCGGGAACCGGGCGCCTGGGGATCAGTCGCCGGCTTCCACGCCGGGCGTCAGCTGGCGGGCCGCCGGCATCGCCACCCTGCCCGTGGGCAGGTGCAGCGTGTGTCCCCGCCAGGCGACTCGCCGCCCGGACATGCTGCCCAGCATCACCGCGGCGGACAGCCAGTCGCGCAGCGGCAGCAGCGCCACCGGCACCGTGGGGGGATGTCCCAGCATCCGGTCGATGATCGCGGCCGTGGCTCCCCGCACCGCCCACACCAGCGCCAGAACGCCCCAGCTCCAGAACGAGGCCGGCGCCAGCAGCACGGCGAGGGCGGCCCAGAACAACGGCAGCTGGATCGCCGACAGCGCGTAGCCGACTGGCTCCACGCTGCGCACCGTGCGGCCCCAACGCAGCTCGTGCGCGAACAGGTCGCGCAGGCTGGTCTCGGACACCGTGGTGACGGTCAGGGCGTCGGCGATGGCGATCGCCCCGCCTTGCGCGCGCACCAGCTTGCCGAGCGCCGAGTCGTCGGCGATGTGCGGCGACAGCGCGTGGAGGCCGCCGATCGCCTCCAGCATCGGGCGACGCAGCGCCATGGTGGCCCCGAGGCAGTCCTGGCGGCCGAGCAGGCGCGACATCAGCACGCCGGGCAGGAAGTTGTGGTTGACCTGCGCCGCCGCCAGGCGACGCGCCAGGGCGGGGCTCGCGGCGCGGCCGCCATACAGGGTGGTCACCAGCCCGACGCCCGGCCGGTGCAGCGCCTCCACCACCCGCCGAAGGTAGTGCGGGGCGGCGTGGATGTCGGAATCCGAGATCACCAGGACGTCGTGCCGCGCCGTCGGCAGCATGTTGATCAGGTTGGCAACCTTGCGGTTGGCGCCGTGCGGGGTGTTGTCCACCACCAAAGCGAGGTCGAGCGCCGGGAAGCGCGCCTGCAGGCGCTTGACCAGCGCGATCGCCGCGTCGCTCCGGCTTTGCACGCCGAACACGATCTGCAGCGCGGGGTAGTCCTGGGTGCAGAAGCTGGCGAGCGCTTGTTCCAGCATCGGCTCGTCGCCGTGCAGCGGCTTGAGCACGGTCAGGGCCGGCAGCGGCGTTCCGGCGTCCTTCCGGCTCGACCGGGCCCGTTGCCCGAACCGGTGCGCCAGCACCGCGCCGACCACTGCCTGGATGCAGCCAAGGCCGGCGATCACGGCCGCGGCGACGCTCAGGGCGAAGGGAAGGGGGGCAAGCGGCATGGAGCAGGTCGGACCCTGGCCGAGGAAACGGCGGTTCAGCCTTCGGAGAAAGCCTGCGTCTTCTTTCTCAGGCTGTCGATCAACGGGGTAGCATCGCCTGAGGTCAGGCTTGAACCGAAATCGGCGCGCTGCACCGCGACCTGGCTGATGTTGCCGTCCAGCAGCACGTCGACCACCTGCCAGGCCCCGTTCTCGCCCGGGCGCATCACGTAGTTCAGGGTGGTGGACGCGCCGCCCGCGAGGATCGCGGTGTGCACGATCTGCTCGCCAGGTACCGGCGAGGCGGTGACGGCCGGATCGACCTTGAAGGTGTCGGTGCCGCCGGGCGCGAAGTTGGACACGTAGCGGGCGACGGTGAACTGGCGGAACTGCGCCAAAAGCTGCTGCTTCTGTTCTTCGGGCAGGGTGCGGTAGCGCAGGCCGACCGAGCTTTGCAGCACCTGGGGCAGGTTGAACACCTGGTCGATCACCGGCGCCAGCAGCTGCGCCCGTTGCGCGAAGCTGCCGCGGCTGTGCTCGACCTCAGTCAGCCGCGCATACAGCGCCGAGATCGGCTGGGCCGCGGCAGCGCCGCCGGCAGGCTGGGCCAAGGCGGACGGAGCGGCGGCAACAAGACCGAGGATCCCCAGGCAGCATGCCCGGGAGCGTCTGGACGGGAGCTTGGACAGGTGCATCGGGATCACGGTGTGGGTCCGATCCGGCTCAAAGGCAAGTCCGCGAGGGCGTGGTCCCCGACGCCCAGGGCGTTGAGTGCGATCTGGACGATGCTTTTGGCGTCCAGGCTGGCCTGGC
>CAXTMS010000325.1:0-2721 GCA_964245345.1 uncultured Acetobacteraceae bacterium
GGATGCGCCGTCCGGAACTCCAGGTCGCGATCGTGCTGCCGCCTCGCGAAGGATTCTCGCCCAACGCGGCGGGCGCGATCGGCTTGCTGGTGCATCGCCTGTCTCGGCCGCGGGACCTGGTGCTAGGCCGCCCCCACCCCGGGGCGTCGTTCCCGGATCGTCGCTTCCTGCCGGTCGAGCCGGCCGGCTGGCCGGTGCTGGGCAGCCGGCTGCGCTATGCGGCTGGCCTCGCCTCGGTGCTGCGCGCGGCGCGGCCGGATCTGATCGAGGTGCACAACCGGCCGGAGATCGCCCTCCTGCTGGCACGTCGCCTTCCCGCCATCCCGCTCGCCCTGGTCCTGCACAACGATCCGCAGGCGATGCGCTCGGCGCGATCATCGGCGGACAGGCGGGCGCTGGCGCGGCGGATGCGGGTCGCGGCCGTGTCGGAGCACCTGCGGCAGCGCTTCCGCGACGGGAGCGGCGGAACCCTGCCGGTGGACCTGCTGCCGAACTGCCTCGACCTTTCGGCGCTGCCGACGCCCTTGGCCGACGCGGCGCGCGACCGGCTGATCCTGTTCGCCGGGCGGCTGGTGGCGGACAAGGGGGCTGACAGCTTCGTCGCCGCCTGTGCGGCCGCCCTGCCGGCGCTGCCGGGCTGGCGCGCGGAAATGATCGGCGCCGACCGGGCGGGCACCTCGCCGGACACGCCGTTCCTGGCCGCGCTCCGGCCCGCCGCCGCCCGGGCGGGGGTGGCGATGGCCGGCTACCGGTCGCACGGGGCGGTGCTGGAGGCGATGGCGCGGGCGGCGATCGTGGTGGTGCCGAGCCGCTGGCCGGAACCGTTCGGGCTGACCGCGCTGGAAGCCATGGCCAGCGGGGCCGCCCTCGTCACCTCGGGACGCGGCGGCCTGGCGGAGCTGACCGCAGGAGCGGCGCTTCGGGCCGATCCCGACCAGCCGGGCGCGCTGGCCGAGGCGCTGCGCCGGCTGGCGAACGACCCGTCGGAGCGGCGGCGGCTGGCGGAGGCGGGTCGCCTGCGCGCGCGCGAATACGACCTGCCGGCCGCCCACGCCCGGCTGGATGCCTGGCGCGAGGCGGCAGTTCGGGGACCGGCGGCCTGATGCGCGCAACCGCGATCCGGCGGCTCGACCGGCTGGGTGCCGGGGCGGTCCTGCTTTGCCCGCTGTTCCTGCTGCACGGGCGCGGGGTGGCGGAGGCGCTGATCGACTTGGTGGCCGCGTCGTTCCTTCTCCGCTCCGCGCTCGCGGCCGACTGGGGCTGGACGCGCACCGCCTGGGTGCCGGTGGCGCTGTTCTGGTGGGGCTGGCTGGTGCTGTGCTCGGTGCCCTATGGCCCGTTCGGCGCTGGTGGGTGGCCGGCGCTGCTGCAGGCGGTCGCCACGTTGCGCTTCCCCGTGTTCATAGCGGCCCTGCAGCATCGCGCGCTGTTGCAGCCCGGCCCGCTTCGGCTGATGCGCTGGCTGATCGTCGGCGCGTGCTGCTACATCGCGGCCCAGCTGCTGCTGCAGGACGTGACCGGGCGCAACCTGTTCGGCTATGGACGCTTCGGCGACGGCACCCTCACCGGTCCGTACGACAAGCCGCGCGCGGCGGCGCCGCTGTCCCGGCTGCTGCTGCCGACGGTGCTGGTGGCCAGCACCTGGGTGGACGTGCGCGCGGCGTCGGCGCGAAACGTCGGGACGCGTTGGCTGCTGCGCGTCGCGTCGCTGCTGCCGCTCCTGCTCGGGATCGCGACCGTGGTGCTGGCCGGGCAGCGCATGCCGCTGCTGTTGTGCCTGCTCGGCCTGCTCCTGTCCGGCCTGCTGCTGCGCCGGCTGCGTCTGCCGCTGCTGGCGGCGCTGCTGGCGGCGCCGGTGCTGGTGGCGGTGTCGGCGGTGGTGTCGCCGCACAGCTTCGGGCACCTGGTGACGCTGTTCGGCCGGCAGATGCGCCATTTCGGGCAAAGCCCGTATGGTCTGATCTACGCCCGGGCGCTGTCGATCGGGCTGTCCAACCCGCTGACCGGGCTTGGCTTCGACGGGTTCCGGCACGGCTGCGCCCTGCCGGCCTACTTCCGCGACTGGCCGCCCTGGGGGGTGCCGGCCGGCATCGGCGGCGGCGCGGGGATCTGCGTGCAGCACGCGCACAACCATTACCTCCAGGCGCTGACGGATTCCGGCATGCCCGGGCTGCTGCTGTTCTGCGTCATGGTGGGGAGCTGGCTCGTGGCCCTGGCGCCGGGCCTGGCGAGCGGGGGCGCGGTCCTGCAGGCCTGGCGCGTCGGGCTGTTCGCGGCGGTGTTCGTCCACGAATGGCCGATCGCTTCCGCCAGCGCGTTCACCAACATGCCGCTGGGCGGGTGGTTCTTTCTTCTGCTCGGCGTGGGGCTGGCCGAGGCCCGCGCGGCGCGGCCCCCTGGCCCGCAGGGATCGGTTTCCCATATGCAGCCCGACCAGCAGGAGGACGATCGATGGCGGCTGACACGGTGACCCAGGTCCAGCCGGGGATCCGGCCGGACGAGGTGGAGGCAGCCCTGGTGCCGGTCACGGTGCTGACCGGCTACCTCGGCGCCGGCAAGACTACGCTGCTGAACCACATCCTGACCGCCAACCACGGCCGCAAGTACGCGGTGGTGATCAACGAGTTCGGGGAGCTGGGGGTGGACAACGACCTCGTCGTGGATGCCGACGAGGAGGTGTTCGAGATGAACAACGGCTGCATCTGCTGCACCGTGCGCGGC
>CAXTMS010000326.1:0-2698 GCA_964245345.1 uncultured Acetobacteraceae bacterium
CACACAGGCGCGTGCGCTGCTGCCCGGGCTGCTGGACGGAACCGGTTGAGACGGTCACGTTTCCGCCTCCACCCCCTGTCGAACACCTGACGCCGAGGCCCACGCATGACCACGCCGCCGCCCTCCTCCGCCAGCACCACCCCGCCGCACGGGTTCCGCAGCCTGCCCGGCAGCTGCCGGGCCCTGCCCGCCAACAGCGCCAGGGTCGGCGCGGTGCCGGACGACCACGTCGTCGAGGCCAGCCTCTACCTGAAGCCGCGCGACGAGGACGCGATCAACCACGAGCTCGCGGCGGTCGCCGACCCGGATGCGAAGCGTGCCCACCTCGCCAGCGCACGCGCGGCGCTGTATCGCGACGACATCCGTCAGGTGTCGGAATACGCAACACGCCACGGGCTCACGGTGATCCAGGCGGTGCCGGCCCGGCGCCTGGTGCAGGTCGCGGGCAGCCCGTCGGCGGTCGGCGCCGCGTTCGGCACCGCGCTGTCGCTGTATCACGCCGACGGGGTCGAGTTCCGCGGCCATTCCGGCGAGGTGCAGCTGCCGGAGCACCTGCATGGGCTGGTGGAGTCCGTGCTCGGGCTGGACACGCGCGCGATCGCGCACACCCGGATCGTGCGGCCGCGCCTGGCGCAGCCGGCCGGGCTGGAGCCGAACAAGATCGGGCCGCTGTACGATTTCCCGACCGGCGTCACGGGCGCCGGCGTCACCATCGCGCTGATCGAGCTCGGCGGCGGGTTCAAGGCGTCCGACAACGCCACCGCCTTCAAGGCGATGGGGCTGGCGGTGCCGCGCGTGGTCGCGGTGTCGGTGGACGGGGCCAGGAACACCACCGGCTCCGACGCGGACGGCGAGGTGGCGCTCGACATCCAGGTGGCCGGCGGCCTGGCGCCGGGGGCGGAGATCGCGGTGTACTTCGCGCCCAACACCGACGCGGGCTTCTCCGACGCCATCAGCCAGGCGGTGCACGACACCGCCAACAAGCCGTCGGTGATCTCCATCAGCTGGGGCGGCCCGGAGAACAGCTGGACCGCGAGCGCGGTCACCACGATGAACTCGGTGCTGCAGGACGCGAGCCAGCTCGGCATCTCGGTGTACGTCGCGTCCGGAGACAGCCTCGCCACCGACGGCGTCGACGACGGCAAGGCGCATGTCGACTTCCCGGCCTCCTCGCCGTACGCGATCGGCTGCGGCGGCACCCACATCACCCATTCCGCCACCAGCATCAGCGCCGAGGTGGTGTGGAACGACGACGCGTCGGGCGGCGGCGGCACCGGCGGCGGCATCAGCGACCTGTTCGCGGTGCCCGCGTTCCAGAACGGCGTTTCCCTGCCGCCCAGCGTCAACGGCGGCCGCAAGGGGCGCGGCGTGCCGGACGTCGCCGGCGACGCCTCGCCATCCAGCGGCTACCTGATCGTGATCGACGGCAAGAAGGAGGTGGTGGGCGGCACCAGCGGGGTGGCGCCGCTTTGGGCCGGGCTGACCGCGCTGATCAACCAGAAGGCGGCGGTGCCGGTCGGCTTCCTGCCCGACTTCCTTTACCCCCAGGCCGAGGCGGGGAAGAAGCTGACGATCGAGATCACGCAGGGCGACAACAAGCCGGCCAACTCCACCATCGGCTACGACGCCGGCCCGACCTGGAACGCCTGCACCGGCCTCGGCCGTCCGGACGGCAAGGCGCTGTTCGCGGCCCTCACCGCGCGCACCGCCACCACCGCGGTGTGACCCGTACCGGCGGCCCGCGCACGCGTAGCGCCGGCCGCCCCCATCACACGCCGCGGCTGATCCGGTGCAGGATGGCGCTGGTTTCCACGCAGGCCGCCGCCGCCTCGCGGCCCTTGTTGTGCGCGTCCGGGCGCGAGCGGGACACCGCCTGCGCCTCGGTGTAGGTGGTGAGCACGCCGAACGCGATCGGCACCCCGGTGTCGAGGCTGGCCTGCATCATGCCGGTGGCGGCGCCCAGGCTGATGAACTCGAAATGCGCGGTGTCGCCCTTGATCACGCAGCCCAGGCAGATCACGCCGCGGTAGCGTCCGCTCCGGGCCAGCGCCTGGGCGATCAGCGGCAGCTCGAAGGCGCCGGGAGCGGCGATCACGTCCGCCTCCCGCACGGCGATGTCGTGCTCGGCCAGCCATTCCAGCGTTCCTGCACGCAAGCCCCCGGTGACCTCCTCGTTGAAGCGGCTGACCACCAGCGCCAGGCGGGGGGGCACGTCGAACCGGAGCGCCGGAACCGCGGACGGGGTGTTGGTGCTCATCGGCCTGCCCTCATTCCGCCGCCTGGCCGGCCGGCTGCACGCCGTCCAGCGCGTGGCCCATGCGGTCGCGCTTGGTGCGCAGGTAGGCCTGGTTGTAGGCGGTCTGCGGCATCTCGAGCCCGATCCGCGCGGCCACCACGAAGCCGCGGCCTTCCAGGGCGGCCACCTTGTCCGGGTTGTTGGTCAGCAGCTCCAGCCTGTCCACGCCGCAATCGCGCAGGATCGCCGCCGCCACCGACCAGTCGCGTGCGTCGGCGGCGAAGCCGAGGCGGTGGTTGGCGTCCACCGTGTCGAGCCCGCCATCCTGCAGCGCATAGGCGCGCACCTTGTTGGCCAGCCCGATCCCCCGGCCCTCGTGGCCGCGCAGGTAGAGCAGCACGCCCGACGGGGCGGCGGCGATCCGGGCCAGCGCGGTCTGCAGCTGGCTGCCGCAATCGCAGC
>CAXTMS010000327.1:0-2685 GCA_964245345.1 uncultured Acetobacteraceae bacterium
GCCTGGGGTCGGGAAGGCCGCGGCGACGGAACGGAGTCGGAACGGCCTCGTCAAGTCCGCGACGGTCGCATCCGCGGCGGTGACGGTGGTTCTGGCACGCCAAGCCGTCTCCCGCCCAGCGTGACGGGACCTACTCGATCACCTCGGGAAGGACGTCGCTTTCTTCCAGCAGCTCGGCCTCTGCGTGCGACACCTTGATCGCGTCCAGCACCGCCTGCGGGTCGGCCGGCACCGCCATCGCTTCCGCTTCCGCGTCGAGCCGGTTGCGCAGGTTCGGGTTGTCGCGTCGCATCTCCTCCAGCAGCTCGATCACCTTGGCGGTCTTCTGCTCGTTGAGGATGGCCAGCTCCAGGGTCAGCTGCTCCCGGTGCTGGGCGAGCTGGTCGGCGTGGCGCTGCGTGGTCAGGATCAGCAGGGCGATGTACAGCGCGCCGATGCCGACCAGGGTGTCGAGCCAGGGGAACGGCGGCGGGTCCGGCGGCGTGTGTCCGGTCCACAGCGCGACCAGGTTGACGCCGATCCAGATCATGACCACCACGGTGAAGGCGCCGATGAAGCGCGGCCGGCCGACGAAGCCGGTCACCCGGTCGACGACCCGCTGCACCGGCGTCGCCGCCTGGTGGTGCTCGGCATGGAGCCGCGCGATCGAGCGGATCGTGTCCTCGATGTGCGCGGGCAGGATCGGCGTGGCGTCGTCCATGGATCATCCTGCGTTTGGGTGGAACGTCGGACGACGGGTCCGGTCGCGCTCAAACGCGCGGGCAGGAACATACACCAGGAGCAGCGGCAGCGGCAGCGGCAGCCGCCGGCGATCGTGTTGCAACAAGATCGGGCGAGCCACATAGTCGGCGCGGTCGGGGCTTGGGGGAGATCGATGGCCGAACGGTGGTCCATGCTGGCGGTGATGGCGCTGGTCGGTGCGGCGCAGCTCGGCGGGGGCTGCCTGGCGGCGGCGGATGCGCAGGCGACGGCGGCCGACCAGCCGGCCGGGCAGGTGGCGGCGCAGGCGCAGTCGTCGAAGACGCAGCAGGCGGCGGGCACCGCACCGGGCACGCAGAACGGCGCCGGCAACGGTGCGGCGGGATCGGGCGGCGACATCCCGCAGCACTTCAAGCCGGTGCTCGGCGGCTACGACTACGACCGGCGCGACGTGATGATCCCGATGCGCGACGGGGTGTCGCTGCACGCGGTGCTGATCGTGCCGCACAGCGTCCACCACGGGCCGATCATGCTGGACCGCACGCCGTACAGCGCCAAGGAGATGACCAGCCGCGTCGAAACCCCGCACGTGTCGGAGCTGATGCGCGGGCTGTACCGCGACCTGGTGGAGAACGGCTACATCCTGGCCTTCGAGGACGTGCGCGGGAAGTACGGCTCCGGCGGCGACTACGTGATGAACCGGCCGGTGGTGGGCCCGCTCAACCCGACCAAGGTGGACCACACCACGGATGCGTACGACACCATCGAGTGGCTGGTGCACCACGTGCCGGAGAGCAACGGCCGGGTCGGCACGGTCGGCACCAGCTACGACGGCTTCACCGTGCTGATGAGCCTGATCCACCCGCACCCGGCGCTGAAGGCGGCGGTGCCGATCAACCCGATGGTCGACACCTGGAAGGACGACGACTGGTTCCACAACGGCGCCTTCCGGGAGGAGATGATGGACTACGTCTACTCCCAGACCGCAACCAAGAGCTCGGACCTGGAATGGTGGGCGACCGGGCACGACGACTTCACCATCTACAAGCAGCACGGCAACGCCGGCGCCTTCGGCAAGGCGATGGGCATGGAGCAGCTGCCGTTCTGGAACCGGCTGACGTCGCACCCGGCCTATGACGGGTTCTGGCAGGGGCAGGCGGTGGACTCCCTGCTGGCGCGCGCGCCGCTGACGGTGCCGACGCTGTTCGTGCAGGGGCAGTGGGACCAGGAGGACATCTACGGCGCGGTCGCGGCCTACGAGGCGACGGTACCGAAGAACGGCAGCGCCGGGATGGGGCACCTAGTGATGGGACCGTGGCACCACGGTCAGGCGAACGGGGACGGGTCGTCGCTCGGGCCGCTGGAGTATGGCGAGGACACCGGCGCGTGGTTCAGGCGGCACGTGATGCTGCCGTTCCTGGACGGGCACCTGAAGGACAACGGCCAGCCCGTCACGATTGCGCCGGTGACCGCGTTCCAGACCGGGACCAACACCTGGCGCACCTATGACCGCTGGCCGCTGGCCTGCGCCGGGTGCAGCGACAAGGGACAGGCGCTTTACCTGCAGCCGGACAGCAGGCTGGCCTTCGCGCCGCCGACGGCGGGCGGCACCGGCTACGACCAGTACACCGCCGACCCGGCCAAGCCGGTGCCGTACCGGCTGCGGCCGATCCGGCCGACCTATGCCAAGGATTCCACCTGGCGATACTGGCTGGTGGACGACCAGCGCTTCGCGGCGGACCGGCCGGACGTGCTGACGTACCAGACCGACGTGCTGACCGCGCCCGTGACCCTGTCCGGCGCCCCGGTGGCGCACCTGATGGCGTCCACCACCGGCACCGACGCCGACTGGGTGGTGAAGCTGATCGACGTATATCCGGACGAGGTGCCGGTGAAGCCGGAGCTGGGCGGCTACGAGCTGCCGGTGGCGATGGACATCCTGCGCGGCCGCTACCGCGACGACCCGGCGCACCCGAGCGCGATCCC
>CAXTMS010000328.1:0-2676 GCA_964245345.1 uncultured Acetobacteraceae bacterium
AAGCCCCGGTCCACCGCGCGGCGACCGGCCGGGCGTCGCGCCGGCACGCGCTTCCCGGGCCGGGCGTGAGCGGGACGCATGGCGGGGCGGGAGGATCCGTGGGCGGACGGGACGGTCATGTCCCCGTTCCTGACCGCGAACCAGACCGGGACGTCAAGCGCACCGGCCCGGCGGAGGCGAACCGTTGGCCGCGCGGGCGGTTCTCGACCGGCGGGAGGACGGGATGAAGAACCAGGCACGAACACGGGTCGGGAGGAGGCTGATCCCGCTGGCGGCGGCGCTGCTCGGGTCGGTGCTGGTGTCCGGGTGCAAGGAGCGCAAGCCGGTGGCGCAGGGCGACGCGGGCACGCCGGCACGGGCGGCCGCAGCGGCGGAGCAGGCGATCCGGACGGCGATGCCGGCGGTGCCGGGACTGCAGTTCCGCGGGGTCCAGGTCTACAGCCAGGCGATGCCGCGCCGCTGGGCGGTGTGCGGGCAGGTGTCGCCGTTCGCCGACGACCCGGCGCTGTTCGTGCCGTTCGTGTCGGTGGTGACGGTGGCCGGCGACGGCGCCACGACCCCCGACCCGGCCTTCGTCGGCACCAGCGTGTCGGAGGCCGACCGCACCTACCTGGCGCTGGTCACGCATTGCTACGAGGCCGGCGGGCCGGCGGACAGCCCGATGGCGAGCGTGCCGCCGATCCCGCCGCTGCCGAACGCGGTTCCGTCGCCCTCGCTGGCGGACGCGGCGCCGGTCGCGGCGGCGCCGCAGCCCCGGTTGCCGGGGGCGGCGCAGGGGGCCGCAACGGAGAGCGGCGCGCCGGCGGCGGACGGGTCAACGGCGCAGCCCGCGTCGGGGAGCATCACCATGCGGCAGAACGCCAACGTTCATGCCAGCCCGCACGGGCCGTCGGTCCGGGTGGTGCCGCAGGGAACCGCGCTGCGCATCTTCGCCGCCGCGCCGGGCGGCTGGTACGAGGTCGGCGACACCGCCCCCTGGGGCTGGGTGCACGAAAGCATGTTCGTGCGGCAGTAGGGCCGGAGCGGCGCCTAGGGACGGGTCGCGGGAGCGGCCAGGGGTGCCGGAACCGCGGCGGTTGAGGCGGCGCCGGCGCACGGGTAGGTCGAGGTCATGAACCGGTACAGGCCGATCGTGGCCGGCTGGGACGTGTACTCGGGGTGCGCCGAGGCCCAGACCAGGAACTTGTCGTGGGCCTGCTCCCGGGTGATCGGCGGGTCGGGCAGGCAGATGAAGCGCGAGCCGGCCGGGGTTTCGGCCAGATAAAGGTCCACGAAGCCGCTGATGTAGCCGACGCAAACGCCGTGGTCCTGGTCGTAGCGCCCGGAGCCGGTGGCGGTGGCGCACAGGTCGAGCAGGCTGCCGAAGGTGGTGATGGTGGTGGGGGACGGGCGCTTGTAGCTGTAGGCGGCGTCGGAGCCGGTCTGGCCCGGCTCGGTCTGGGCGATGGCCGGGCCGGCGGCGAGTGCCGCGGCCAGGACGAGCCCCCGGAACGCTGTCTGGTGGCGGGTCATCGGATGCTCCCTGTGTGCCGTGGTCCTGCTACGCCGCCGGCCGACGCGGGGTTCCGGAGCCCCTGCCCGCTCCCGGGCCGGGCTACTGCGCCAGGTCGTTCAGGCTCAGCATGGCCAGCAGCAGCGACGACACGATGCCGGCGACGGCGGCACCCATCACCACGGTGATCACCGGCACCAGCAGGGCGACCAGGCGCTCGACGCGGATGCGGACCTGTTCCTCGTGGATCTCGGCGGCGCGCAGCGACAAGGGGCCGAGCTGGGCGGTTTCCTCGCCGAGGCGGAGCAGGTGGATGGCGCGGACGGGGAAGATGCCGGCCTGGTCCAGGGTGCGGGACAGGCCGGCGCCGCCCTTGGCGGCCTCGGTGGCGCGGTCGAGGGCGCCGAGCACGGCCTGGTTGCCGATCACCTCGCGGACGATGCCCATGGCGCCGATCAGGGGGACGCCGTTGCCGATCAGGGTGCCCAGCGTGCGGGTAAAGCGGGCGGCGAGGACCTCTCGGGTGAGCAGGCCGATGATGGGCAGGCGGAGCAGGAGGCGGTCGCGGGCGAAGCGGGCGCGCTCGCCTTGCAGGAGCTGGCGGGCGAGGACGGCGAGCAGGACGAGGCCGAGCAGCAGGAACAGGCCGTAGCCGCTGAGCGCGTCGCCGATGGCGATCAGGATGCGGGTGGAGCGCGGCAGGGCGGCGCCGTTCTGCTCGAACAAGGGGACGAACTGGGGCAAGACCTTGGTCAGGAGCAGGACGATGGAGCCGATGGCGGCCAGGGTCAGCATGAGGGGATAGATCATGGCCGACTGCAGGGTGGCGACCAGGGCGCGCTCGCGCTCCATCAGGGTGGCGAGGCGATCCAGGGTGGCGGACAGGTCGCCGCCGGCCTCGGCGGCGCGGACCAGGCCGATGTTGAGGCGGGGGAAGCTGTCGGGGTAGCGGGCCATGGCAGCGTGCAGGGTGGAGCCGTCGCGGACGGAGGCGCGCAGGCCTTCCAGCACGGCGCGCTGGCGCGGGTTGGGGGCGGTCTCGACCAGGAAGCGCAGGGCGCGGTCGAGATCCTGACCGGCGTTGAGCATGACCGCGAGCTCGCGGGTGAGGTTGGTGACCTCCTGGCGGCGGAGGCCGCGGCGGCGGAAGCCGGGGAGCTCGATGCGCAGGCCGGAGGCGAGGC
>CAXTMS010000329.1:0-2658 GCA_964245345.1 uncultured Acetobacteraceae bacterium
CGGGGGCGGGGAGGACAGCTTCCGCTTCGTCCTGAGCCGCGACGAGTTCCTGGACGCCTTCTTCGACGACCTGGCGCTCCCCGACCTGGTGAAGCGGCAGATCGCCAGCACGGACAGCACCAGCGTCAGCCGGGCCGGCCTCAGCAGCGACGGGTCTCCGTCCCAGCTCGATCTCGGCCGCACCATGCGTCACTCGATGGCGCGCCGGATCGGGCTGCGTCGTCCCAAGCCCGATCTGGTCGCGGAGCTGGAAGCCCGCATCGCCGCTCTGGAGCAGGAAGGCGGCGATCCGGAGGCGCTGGCCGCGCTGCGTTCGGAGCTGCACATCGCGCTGCGCCGGATGAACCGGGTGCCGTGGATCGACCCGGTGGACATGCGCTACCGCCGCTTCACGGTGACGCCGAAGCCGACCACGCGCGCGGTCATGTTCTGCCTGATGGACGTGTCGGGCTCCATGACCGAGCGCATGAAGGACCTCGCCAAGCGTTTCTTCCTGCTGCTCCACGTGTTCCTCGAGCGTCGCTACAAGCGGGTCGAGCTGGTGTTCATCCGTCATTCGGAAGTGGCCGAAGAGGTGGACGAGGACACCTTCTTCCACGATCCGCGCAGCGGCGGCACCATCGTCTCGTCAGCGCTTGTGGAGCTGATCCGGGTGCAGTCCGAGCGGTATCCGGCCGACAGCTGGAACATCTATGTGGCCCAGGCCTCGGACGGCGACAATTCCGGCAGCGACACGCCGAAATCCTGCACGTTGCTGCGTGAGCAGATCCTGCCACTGGTGCAGTACTACGCTTATATCGAGATCGTCGGCTCCGGCGCCGTGATACGAGGCGAAACCGACCTGTGGCGCGGCTACCGCGGCGTGGCCGACCACAACGACCGTCTGGTGATGCGACAGGTGGGCGACAAGCGCGACATCTTTCCGGTGTTCCGCGACCTGTTCAGCAAGAAGCCGGAAGCCGCTTGAGGGGAGGGAGGCCATGAGCCCACTCGACGCCATCGGCGCGGGCGCCGGATCCTCGCCGGCAGGACTGCTCTACAGCGGCTCGGAATGGAACTTCGACATCCTGCGCCGGTCCTATGACGCCATCGAGCGCATCGCGCTCGACGAGCTCAAGCTCGACGTGTACCCGAACCGGATCGAGGTGATCACGTCCGAGCAGATGCTCGACGTGTACACCTCCCACGGCATGCCGCTGATCTACAAGCACTGGTCGTTCGGCAAGCGCTTCGTCGGCCACGAGAGCGCCTACAAGCGCGGCCTGATGGGCTTGGCGTACGAGGTGGTGATCAACTCCGACCCCTGCATCTCCTACCTGATGGAGGAGAACAGCGCCACCATGCAGGCGCTGGTGATCGCGCATGCCGCCTTCGGCCACAACCATTTCTTCAAGAACAACCGGCTGTTCCGCGAGTGGACCGCGCCGTCCGGAATCCTCGACTACCTCGAGTTCGCCCGCGGCTACATCGCGCAATGCGAGGACCGGCACGGCGTGCAGGCGGTCGAACGCGTCCTCGACGCGGCGCATGCGCTGCAGAACCAGGGCGTGCACCGGCACAGCGGCGCGCGGGTGATCGACCTCAAGGTCGAGCAGCAGCGCGAGCGCGACCGGCGCCAGCACGAGGACAGCGTGTTCAACGACCTGTGGCGCACCGTGCCTGGGACCAAGGCCGAGAAGGGGCCGGACACGGCGGCCGAGCGCCGCCGCCGGCTCGGCCTGCCGGAAGAGAACGTGCTCTACTTCCTGGAGAAGAACGCGCCGCTGCTGGCGCCGTGGGAACGCGAGGTGATCCGCATCGTCCGGCTCATCGCCCAGTACTTCTACCCGCAACCCCAGGCCAAGATGATGAACGAGGGCTGCGCCACCTGGGTGCACTACGAGATCATGTCGAGGCTGCACGCGCGCGGCCAGATCGACGACGCCGCGTTCCTGGAGACGATCCATTCCACCACCAACGTGATCACCCAGCCTGGCTTCGACGCCGGCGGCGGCCCGAACTTCAACCCGTACGCGCTCGGCTATGCGATGATGACCGACATCGCGCGGATCTGCGACGCGCCGACCGAGGAGGACCGTGCCTGGTTCCCGGACATCGCCGGCAACGGCAACGCCATCGGCACGCTGCACCATGCCTGGGCCGAATACCGCGACGAAAGCTTCATCCAGCAGTTCCTGTCTCCGGCGGTCATGCGCCAGTTCAAGCTGTTCCGCCTGCGCGACGACACCGAAAAGCCGTATCTGCTGGTCGACGCCATCCACGACGCCCAGGGCTACCGCGACATCCGGCGCAGCGTCGCCCGGTCCTACGACCCCGGCAACTTCTACGTCGACATCGAGATCGTCGACGTCGACCTGTCCGGCGACCGCTGCCTCAGGCTGCAGCACCGCACCAGCCCGGGCCATCTGCTGGACGAAAAGGACGCCCGGGCTTCGCTGCGCCATCTGGCCGACCTGTGGGGCTACGAGGTCCGGCTGCTGGAGATCGACCGCCAGACCGACACGGTGCTGGCCACGCACTTGGCATCGCCACCCCGTTCTACCGCCTGAGCAACCGAGTTGGCATAATATTCATTATACGGTTTACCGATCAGGACCTTCCTATGGGCTTGCCGCCGCATCGGCGATCATAGCACCCTCGACCCATGACAAGCCCCGT
>CAXTMS010000330.1:0-2616 GCA_964245345.1 uncultured Acetobacteraceae bacterium
GTCTGCTCGTAGAGGCGGCTGACCAGGTGGAACAGCAGCTGGCCGCCGGACTGGGCAAACGGCAGGTAGCCGAGCTCGTCGAGCACGACAAAGTCCATGCGGCAGAGATAGTCCGCCATCCGGCCCTGGCGGCCGGAGCGGGTCTCCGCCTCGAGCCGGTTCACCAGGTCCACGACGTTGAAGAACCGGCCGCGGGCGCCCTCGCGGATGCAGGAGCGCGCGATCGCGATGGCCAGGTGCGTCTTGCCCGTCCCGGTGCCGCCGACCAGCACGATGTTGCGCTGGTGCGCCAGGAACTCGCCGCCTGCCAGGTCGTGCACCAGGGTCTGGTTGATCGGCGTGCCGTCAAAGGCGAAGTCTCCGACGTCCTTGGCTAGCGGCAGCTTGGCGATGGTGATCTGGTAGCGGATGGATCGCGCCTGCTTCTCGCTGATCTCCGCCGTCAGCAGGTCGCCTACGATGCGCGTCGGCTCGTGCTGGCGCTTGACCGCGGTGCCGATGATCTCGTCATACGCGGCCTTCATGCCGTAGAGCTTCAGCTCCGCCATGGTGGTCAGGATCTCGGATCGTTCCATCAGATGGGCCTCCTCAGGCTGTCGTAGCGGGCGCAGTCGGCGACCGGCGCGTGCGTCAGACGCAGCGCATCCGGGGTCAGGATGGTGACCGGCGGCGCGGGCTCGCGCTGGCGGGCCAGGATGTTGATGACCACGTCGGCCGAGTGTGTCGCCTCGCGCAGCGCCTCGGCACAGGCGGCCTCGACCGCTGCCAGACCGTCGCTCAGCACGGCGGCCAGGATCGTCACCATCTGCCGGTCGCCCTCGGCGCTGCCCGCCAGCTTGCGGCGGACGCGTTCCATCGCCGACGGTAGCAGCCAATCCTTGAACGGCGCGCCGTTGCGCAGCGCCCCGGGCTTGCGCACCAGAACCGGGACGTAGTGCCAGGGATCGAACACCGTCTGGTCGCGGCCGAAGTGACGAGGATGCTCACCCACGACCTTGCCATCCTGTCGCAGCTCGATCCGCTCGGCGTAGGCGCGGATCTCGACGGGGCGGCCGACCGCGTGTGCCGACACCGAGTAGCGGTTGTTGTCGAACCGCACGAGGCAGGTTTTGGATACCGAGGCTGTGACGGCATGGAAGCCGTCAAAGCAGCCAACATACGGCACCAGGCTAGGCCGCTCCGTCTCGAACACCGACCAGACGGTCTGCTCGCGCAGCTCGGGATGACGGTTCGCCCGGGCATGGGCGACGCACTGGTCCAGCAGCCAGGCGTTCAGCTCGTCATAGCTCCTGACCCGGACCCTGGGAGAGAAGAACCGCTCGCGCACCAGGCCGACCTGGTTTTCAACCTGACCTTTCTCCCACCCCGCGGCCGGGGTGCAGGCAACCGGTTCCACCAGGTAGTGGCTGCACATCTGCAGGAACCGGCGATTATAGGCCCGCTCACGGCCGACAAAGATCGCATCAACCGCCGTCTTGAGGTTGTCGTAGATGCCGCGCGTGCAGGCGCCCTTGAAGAATGCAAACGCCCGGTCGTGCGCGTCGAACACCATCTCCTGCGTCTCGCGCGGGTAGGCCCGCACGAACAGCATCCGGCTGTGGCATAGCCGCAGGTGCGCCACCTTGACCGTGACGGTCGTGCCGCCGATCAGCACCACCTCGTGGCTCCAGTCGAACTGGTAGGCCTCGCCCGGCGCGAAGCTCAGCGGCACATACGCTGCCGCCGACGTCGACACCTGGTCACGCCGCCACGTCCGGGCATACCGCCGCACCGCGTCGTAGCCGCCCTCGTAGCCCGACCCGCGCAGCGCCTCGAACACCCGGATCAGCGTCAGACGCTCGCGGCTGGGCCTCGCATCGTTGACCGCAAGCAGCGTGTCCAGCTCGTCGCGCCAGGCGCCCAGCCGTGGCATCGGCTGCTGCTCGCGCTCGTAGCGAAACTCCGTCGCCTCCGACCGGAGAACCTTACGCACGACCTTGCGCGAGACGTGCAGCTCCCGGCAGATCGCCTTGATCGACTTGCCCTGCACCAAATGGGCACGGCGGATCTGCGCAATCGTCTCCACCACCAGCATCCCGAACAGGCCCCCGTGAACAACACGAGAGCCACGGTGAACCCCAGCGTCAGAGGGGTCCCGTTTGGACGCCGATCACCCCGCTAACGGAGGTCCTATTCCACGCCGATTCACACAGACACGGAGGGGAGGAGAACGAGAGGAGTGAATGGCTGCCGCATGCCGCCCCGCCGGGGCAAAGGGTGGGTCTCCGCCGGCCGCTGCGCTGGTCCGGCTCCGATCCCGGCGCGTGCCGCGCCGCCTTTGCCCTGTCGGTCCGCACGCGACTGCTGGAGGGGGTCTTCGAGGAGAAGACGAGGAAAGGAGATCCCCGATGAACGCCGTCCCATCCCTGAAGCCCGCCAATGAAACGAGACCGCAACATGCGTTCGACGGCCTCGCCGCGGCCGGCTTTGACTTCGAGGCTGCGCATCGCGAAGGCTGGACCGTTGCCGAGGCCGAAGCGAACACAGACGGAAGCCCTGGCGTGCAGCTGCAGCGGCTGGACGGTGATGTCAGGTTGGCGTCCCTGACCGGGCATGAGAGCTTCTGGGCATGACTGT
>CAXTMS010000331.1:0-2611 GCA_964245345.1 uncultured Acetobacteraceae bacterium
GCTCGCCTGCGCCGGCCCGCCCGCCGCCGCCGCCGCGCCCGACCCGCTCCTGGTCGCCAGCGGCAACGACATCCCGGCCCATGTCAGCCTGCCGCACGCGGGCGACGAGTACGTCAAGCGCCGGGTCATGATCCCGATGCGCGACGGGGTGAAGCTGTTCACGGTGATCGTGGTGCCGAAGAACGCGCACGACGCGCCGATCCTGCTCACCCGCACCCCCTACAACGCCGCCAAGCGCGTCACGCGCAGCGACAGCCCGTCCTTGCTCGCCACCCTGCCGCAGGGCGACGACGTGTTCGTGGCCGGCGGCTACATACGCGTGTTCCAGGACGTGCGCGGCAAGTACGGCTCGGAAGGCGACTACACCATGACCCGGCCGCCGATCGGCCCGCTCAACCCGTCCGCCACCGACGACACCACCGACGCCTGGGACACGATCGACTGGCTGGTGAAGAACATCCCCGAAAGCAACGGCCGGGTCGGCATGCTGGGCTCCTCCTACGAGGGCTGGACCGTGGTGATGGCGCTGCTGCATCCGCATCCGGCGCTGAAGGTGGCGTCGCCGGAAAGCCCGATGGTGGACGGCTGGATGGGCGACGACTGGTTCCACTACGGCGCGTTCCGCAACACGAACTTCGACTACCTCACCTTGCAGATGACGGTGCGCGGCGAAGGGCTGCCGATCCCGCGTGCGCGCTACGACGACTACGAAACCTTCCTGCGCGCCGGCTCGGCAGGCGACTACGCCACCGCCAACGGGCTGGACCAGCTCCCGTTCTGGCAGCGCATGAAGGCCCATCCCGCCTATGACGCGTTCTGGCAGGGCCAGGCGCTGGATCACCTCGTGGCCCAACATCCGTCGAACGTGCCGACGCTGTGGGAACAAGGCTTGTGGGACCAGGAAGACATGTGGGGGGCGATCCACAGCTGGCTGGCGCTCAAGGCGGCCGGCAAGGCGGCGAACAACGTCCTGGTGATGGGGCCGTGGCGGCACAGCCAGGTGAACTACGACGCCCGCAGCCTCGGCCGGCTGGAGTGGGACGGCGACACCGCCCTGCAGTACCGCCAGCAGGTGCTGCGGCCGTTCTTCGACCAGTACCTCAAGCCCGGCAGCCCGAAGGCGACGGTGCCGGCGGCGGCCTTCATTTACAACACCGGCGAGAACCATTGGGACCGCTTCGACCGCTGGCCGCTGGCGTGCGACTCCGGCTGCGACGCGCCGATGACCCCGATCTTCCTGCAGCCGGGCCGCGGGCTCGGCTTCAACCGGCCGGCGAACGGCGCCGGCTCCGACAGCTTCGTGTCCGACCCGACCAGGCCGGTGCCTTACCTGCCGCGTCCGGTGGCGTTCGGCGACAGCGCGCGCTGGAAGTCCTGGCTGACCACCGACCAGCGCAGCGTCGCCGACCGGCCGGACGTGCTGAGCTACGAGACCGCGCCGCTGACGGCGCCGGTGCGGATCTCCGGCGAGCCGCGCGCCGACCTGTTCGCCGCCACCACCGGCACGGATGCGGACTGGGTGGTCAAGCTGATCGACGTGCAGCCGGACGCCACCCCGAACGACCCGACCATGAGCGGCTACCAGCTGCCGGTGGCGATGGACATCTTCCGCGGCCGCTACCGCACCGACTTCGCCCATCCGAGCGCGATCCCCGCCAACCAGGTCGAGCGCTACCAGTTCACCCTGCCGCCCACCAACCACGTGTTCCAGCCCGGGCACCGCATCATGGTGCAGATCCAGTCGAGCTGGTTCCCGCTCTACGACCGCAACCCGCAAAGCTTCGTGCCCAACATCTTCGAGGCCAGGAGTGGCGACTACGTGTCCGCCACCGAGCGCATCGAGCACGAGGGCGCCGAGGCCAGCGCGGTGTGGCTGCCGCTGGTGCCGTCGGGCGTGCACTGACGCCAGGCGGCCTCCATCGCTCCGACGGAACGCCGATCGCACAATCCGGTGCTGAGGCGCTCCGTCGCCGCGGGACGCCGAACTCCCCCGCACGGCGCCCGTTCTGCCGACACAAGCTTGGCCCGTGGCGTGGCCGCCGCGTGGTGGAACAGGGGGCTGCACTGGAACGCGTGATCGAGCTGCCCGTCCCGTTTGCGCCCCGCTAGGCCGGCCGCGTCCGCGCCGGAGCCCGGAGATGCCAACCATTCTCGTGGTCGACGACGAACTCCTGGTGGCGGACATCGTGGTGTTCGCGCTGGAGGACGAGGGCTACCGCGTGCTCCGCGCCAGCAACGGCGTTCTGGCGCTGGAACAGCTCGCCCGCGAGCCGGTGTCGCTGGTGATCACCGACTACATGATGCCGACCATGAACGGGATCGCGCTGGCGGAAGCGATCCAGGCCGAAGGCGGCCGGGACGCGCCGCCGGTCATCCTGATGAGCGGGGCGCAGGCGCACATCGCCCGGCAGCAGAGCGACCTGTTCGCCGCCGTGTTCGACAAGCCGTTCCGGATGGCGGAGCTGGTGGAGCGGATACGCGGGATGATCGGCGCGCCCGGCTGATCAGGCCGCCGGGCGCGACCCCCTCGCCATCCAGGGCGCCCCGGACCGCCGCCTGGGCAGGAACTCCATTGTCGCCGACACACGCCTCGGGCGCAGCCGGCCCGGCG
>CAXTMS010000332.1:0-2606 GCA_964245345.1 uncultured Acetobacteraceae bacterium
CGATCGGGCTGCTGGCGCTTCTGCTCGCCCTGATCCTGGGGCCGCTCTGCCTCGGCCTGTCCGCCGGCGAATGGCGTGCGGTGGGACGCGGCGCGCACCGCACCGCCCGCTACGGCATGGCGCGCGGCCGCCGCCGCGGCGCGGCCGCGTCCGCGGGAGCCGGCACCGGCTTCAACGAGGACGAGGACGAGTTCGACCACGTGCTGCCCGGCGAATCCCCGTTCTCGGCGACGCTTCGTGCGGCCGGCCGGAGCCTGCACCGGACCGCCGAGCCGGCGGTGGCGGACGATCTGCCCGCGGCGTCGCAGGAGCGGAGCCGGGCGCCGCGCGCCGAGCGGCGCGAGCCAAGCCTGCGCGGCAGGCGGCCCGACCCGGAGCCGGCGCGTCCGGCGCTCGGCAACAGCGGCTGGGTGCTGCCGCCGGGAGCCGCCGAGGAGCCGGACGACCTGCCCGTGCTGCCGCTGCGGTCCCGCAGCGCCAAGGCGTCGCGCAGCACCACGCCGGAACAGCCGCCGATCCGCCTCGGCGCGCCGGCCGGGGCGGACATCAGGCCCGAGGCCGCGACGCCCGAGGTTCCGATGCCCGGCGCCTCGGTGCCCGACGCCTCGGTGCCCGGCGCTTCGATGCCCGACGCGCGCGACAGCCGTCCGGGCGGCGTGCGGTCGATCGCCCGCCTGCTCGGCGCCCGGTCCGAGATTCTCTCCCCTGCCCCAAGGCAGGAAGCGCCCGGAACGGCGCGACCGGCGCGACCGGCGCCCGCAGCGGCGTCGGCGACCGGGTCCTGGCGGCTGCCGCCGTTGTCCCTGTTGAAGCCCGCCCCGTCCCGGCTGGATGTCGGCCCGTCGGCCGAAAGCCTGCAGGCCAACGCGCGCCTGCTGGAAACGGTGCTGTCGGATTACGGCGTGCAGGGCGCGATCGGCGCCATCCATGCCGGCCCGGTGGTGACGCTGTACGAGCTGGAGCCGGCGCCCGGCATCCGCTCGGCCCGGGTGATCGGGCTGGCCGACGACGTCGCCCGCTCGCTGTCGGTCACCGCGGTGCGGATCGCCACCGTGCCGGGACGCAACGTGATCGGCATCGAGGTGCCCAACGTTCGCCGGGAAACCGTGTACTTTTCCGAGCTGCTCGACAGCGACAACTGGGTGGAGCACCCGGCGCGGCTGTGCCTGGCTCTGGGCAAGGACATCTCCGGCGCGCCTGTTTATGCCGACCTGGCCCGCATGCCGCACCTGCTGATCGCCGGCACCACCGGCTCGGGCAAGTCGGTCGGCATCAACTCCATGATCCTGTCCCTGCTGTACCGGCTGAGCCCGGAGGAATGCCGGCTGATCATGATCGATCCCAAGATGCTGGAGCTGTCGATCTATGACGGCATCCCGCACCTGATGGCGCCGGTGGTGACCGATCCTGCCAAGGCGGTGACGGCCTTGAAGTGGACCGTGCGGGAGATGGAGCGCCGGTATCGCGGCATGAGCCAGCTCGGGGTGCGCAACATCAACGGCTACAACGAGCGGGTGAGTGCGGCGCGCGCGTCCGGCGAGATCATGACCCGAAAGGTGCAGACCGGGTTCGACCCGGAAACCGGCCGGCCGATCTTCGAGGAGCAAAGCCTGTCGCTGGAGAACCTGCCCTATATCGTGGTGGTGATCGACGAGATGGCCGACCTGATGATGGTGGCCGGCAAGGAGATCGAGACCACGGTGCAGCGTTTGGCGCAGATGGCGCGCGCCGCCGGCATCCACGTGATCATGGCCACCCAGCGCCCGTCGGTGGACGTGATCACCGGCACCATCAAGGCCAACTTCCCCACCCGGATCTCGTTCCAGGTGATCTCCAAGTTCGACAGCC
Organism: uncultured Acetobacteraceae bacterium; assembly: GCA_964245345.1. Classification (GTDB taxonomy): domain Bacteria; phylum Pseudomonadota; class Alphaproteobacteria; order Acetobacterales; family Acetobacteraceae; genus Lichenicola. The sequence continues at coordinate 1,849 of CAXTMS010000332.1, forward strand.
GCACCATCCTGGGCGAGCAGGGCGCCGAGCAGCTGCTTGGCCAGGGCGACATGCTTTACATGGCCGGCGGCGGCCGCATCACCCGCGTGCACGGGCCGTTCGTCGGCGACGGCGAGGTCGAGGACGTGGTGCGCGAGCTGCGGTCGCAGGGCGAGCCGGTATACGTCGAGGAGGTCACCTCCATGTTCGAGGAGGAGGCCGGATCGGGCGGCTCCGGCGGGGGTGGCGGCAACGGCCTCGGCGGCGGGAGCTTCGACGGCGAGACCGGGTTGTTCGACCAGGCGGTGGCGCTGGTGGCGCGCGAAGGCAAGGCGTCCACCTCCTTCATCCAGCGCCACCTGTCGATCGGCTACAACCGGGCCGCCAAGCTGATCGAGCAGATGGAAAAGGAGGGCATCGTCAGCCCCGCCAACCACGTGGGCCGGCGCGAGGTGCTGGTCCGGCGCACGCCCGAGGAGGAATGACCGCGGCCGCGGCGGAAGCCTTCACGTGCGGTTAACCACCCTCGACTAGAAGCCGGATCCTGGCGGTTTCGAGGGGTCGACGATGTTCGGGTGGAACGGATCGCGGGCACGCGCCGCGGCGATCGAGCTGTCGCAGGCGGTGGTCGAGTTCAAGCCCGATGGAACGGTGCTGCGCGGCAACGACCGCTTCCTGGCGACGATGGGCTACACGGCCAGGGAGGTGCGTGGCCAGCACCATTCCCTGTTCATGCCGCCGGAAGATCGTCATGCGCCGGCCTACCGCGCCTTCTGGGA
>CAXTMS010000333.1:0-2568 GCA_964245345.1 uncultured Acetobacteraceae bacterium
CTGCGGGCTGCAGCCGTAGTTGCTGATCGGCTGGTTGGCGAAGCCGTTCTTCGCGTTAGCTGGGAACTTGCCGCAGGAAGCCGGGCTGATCTGGTTGTAGAAGTACTGGAAGTAGCCCTGATTGAAGATGTTCAGCACATTCAGGTCAAAATCCAGCGACTTCAACGGCCCAGCAGCACGGATCGGCATCTTGTAGTTCAGGTCGAGGTTAAAGATCGCGAACGGCGAGATGCCTCCGCCGTTGGTATTGGTGAACGTCTCGCCAGCGGTGCCCGCGTAGTAGGTGTAGCTACCATACGAACCGATCCTAGGAATTGTCCCGAGGTTGACGAATCCGGTGCCGTCGATAGTCGTGTATTGGTGGCCGGTATACTGCCCCTCGAAGCGGACGTTCAGCTCGTCCTTCGGCAGCAGCAAGTCGTGGTGATCGTAGTCGACGCCGAAGGTAGCTAGCCAGTCTGGAATGCCTGAGATCGGGGTTCCACGGATCGCCAAGCCGAACTGGTCCTCCTGCACCGTGACGGATGCCGTAGAGGTCGCAAGGTACTTGGCCAGCGTGTAGGACACGTTGCCGAAGAGCTGCCAGCGCGGCGTCGCCTGGTAGATCGCCGAGGCCTCGAAGCCTTTGAACTCGCGTTGCCCATCGTTGGTGTAGAACGATTCACCAGCCTGCGGACCAGACTGATATTGGAAGAAACCGAAGTCGCGCGTGACGTGCTGATAGAAGTAGTCGAGGTTGAGGCTGAGGTTGTTGCGGTTGTACTTCACCCCGAACTCGTACATGTGCACGATGGAAGGTTGGGGCGGCCCTTCCCCCGGGATGCTCTGCGGCACATAGTCGGCGACCGGCGCGAAGATCGCGGACTCGCCAAAGCTCGCGTAAAGGGAGACGCCACGCGCCGCAGGCAGGATCTTGTCCAGGTCGTAGTCGACGTTGACGAACGGTAGCCAGGTGCGATCCCACTTGTGCACCTTGTATTGCCCGAACGCGTCTCCGAACTGCTGATAGTAGGCACTGTTCATGGTCGCAGCGCTCGGCGTGCCACCAAAGACGTAGCTTCCTTCCTCGCTCGTGTCGCTGGTCTGCAGCGTGAAGCCAGGCGTGACGTGCAGGGTGTTGTGGATCAGGTCGATCTTGTCCTGGAGATAGGGCTCGTAGATCGTGCGCTGCCCGCCGCCGTCGTAGCCTCCTCCCTGCGATGGCAATCCGCTCTGGTTCTGCGTGGTGTGCGCGAACTCCGAGGTGGTGCCGAGGAACGACTGCGGGTTGTTCTGCGTCTCCTTGGCGATGATCGCGCCTATGTGGATGGTGTTGTCGATGCCGTAGAACTGCGGCGGCGTGATGCTCACGCGCGGCTGGATGCCATAAGTGTCGTTGTGCTGCCTCGTATACTGGGAGTTGGTGCCGCAGGGGCTCGTCTGTCCGGCGGCCGCGAACTCGGCAGTCACGCTGGCCGGGCAGTTTGCAGTCAGGTTCGGCTGGTATGGATATGCAGTCGGCTCATAAAATGGGTTGCCGTAGCCGAAGTACTGCTGTTCGCCGAAGCCGGCTGGCGTCTGGATGAACGGGTTGGCGCCACCGACAGCGGCCGAGCCTGGGGCACCGTTCGGCGCGAACAGGGTCGGGTTGGCGTAATCCGTGTTGTAGGTGTCAGAATACAGATAGAATGCGGTCAGGCCAGCGCTGACGTAGTCGTTGATGTAGGTGTCGTTCTTCAGGATCAAGGTGAAGTAGTCGTTGTCGCTCCGGAAGAACTCCTGGCTCGGATTGTAGTTGCTGAAGTACCCGTTCTGCTGGAGGTAGGGCAACGGCACGGGCTCCGGCGTGATCAGCCCGTTGCCGGTGTTGTAGATCGTCGTCAGCTGGAACAGCGACTGGCCCTGGTTGTAGGGCTTGTCAAAGGCAAACTCCATGTTGTTGTAGCGCGCCGGCGTATAGTCGATATAGCCGGAGGTCTGCAGGTTGGAGTACTTGATCATCGCCTTCGGCGCGTCGACCCCGGTGCCGAGCGGGCCGTCGATACGGCCGGTGTTGACGTCGAAGCCCTCGTTGTAGGTGCCGAACGAGCCGACGGAGCCGAACAGGTCCGCACCCGCCTTGTTCTCGGGCCGTAGGCTGGTGTAGGCGACGGTGCCACCGATGGTGCCAAAGGTGCTTTTGTCGGGGAAGGCGACGCCGGGATAGACCGACACGCCGCTGATCTGGTCCAGGTTGAAGTGCGATCCCACGAGGTTGTTCAGGAAGGCACCTGAGCCGCCGCTCAGCAGATCCTGGGTCGGCACGCCGTCCAGGGTGGTGGCGACCTCTAAGCCGCGGATGCCGCGGATGGAGAGAACAGGCTCGTTGTCGCCGATACCCTGCTGGTAGACGTAGACCGATGGGGCCTGTCGCAGCAGCGTCGACACGCTGCCTTGCACGCCCACCTGCGAGATCGCCGCAGTGCCGAGCTCGGTGACGGCGCTCGGCGCGTCCTTCTCGCGCAGCAGACGCTTCTGCGCGCGGACCGTGATGCTTTCGCTGTTGCCGGGCGTGTTGCCGTTCTGCGAGGGAGGTGCCTGATTGCCGAC
>CAXTMS010000334.1:0-2559 GCA_964245345.1 uncultured Acetobacteraceae bacterium
GCCCAGGCTGAACCGCCTCACCCTGCTGTTGTGGGCGGCGGGGCCGCTGGCGCTGCTGCTGGGCGGGGTGGCGGCGTTTGCGGGGTTGCGCCGCACCGATGCCGCCGTTCCGCTGCCGCTGGCGCCCGAGGAACGCGCCCGGCTCGACGCGCTGCTGCGCTGAGGCTTCCGGCCACGATGCTGCTGTTCTGGATCGAGGCGATCCTGCTCGCGGCGGTGGTGCTGTTGCCGGCGGGGCGTGCCCTGCGTCGTGCGGGCGCTGCGCCGCGCGACCGGCATGCTCCGGCGTTGGCGCTGCACCGGGCGCAGCTGCACGAGCTGGAGCGCGACCGGGCCGACGGGCTGATCGACGACCCCGAGCACAAGGCGGCCCGGCTGGAGGTGGAACGACGCCTGCTGGCCGCCGCCGACGATCAGGCCCGGGTCCAGGCTGGGTCGCCCGCGTCCGCATCGACCGGCGCACGGCGTCGCGGCGGCGCCGTGTTGCTGGCGCTGGTGCTGCCGGCAGCACTCGGGCTCTACCTGCTCGGTGGCCATCCCGAGCTGCCGGCGCAGCCGGAGCGGCTTCGCATGGCGCAGGCCGACGCCCGGGCGCAACAGGACGACGCCCTGATCGCCACCCTCAGGCAGGGCCTGGCCAAGCTCGACCCCGCCACGCCGTCCGCCCGGCAGGGCTTCGTGCTGCTGGGCCAGGTCGAGGCAGGGCGTGGAAACCTTCTTGCCGCCGCCGCCGCCTGGCGGGTGGCGCTGTCGCACGGCTTCGACGCCACCCTCGCGGTGCAGGCGGCGGAAGCGCAGACGCGTGCGGATGGCAGGGTCGACGCCGCTTCCGCCGCGCTGTTCCGCCAGGCGCTGGACGCCGCACCGGCCGACGCGCCGTGGCGGGAGCTTGCCGAACAACGTTTGGCGCAAGGGGAGCATCGCTAAACCGCCTGCTCGTCCCCATGTCGGTAGGCATGAGCGACCAGCCAGACACCAACACGCCCGATCCGTCCACCGACCAGAAGCCGCCGCCGCCGCCCGAGGTCGGCGGCCCGAAGGAAGCCGACCCGACCCGCTACGGCGACTGGACCGTCAAGGGTCGCTGCATCGACTTCTGAGGCTCACGCCTTGCCGCGCACGGTGCGCGGGGTCCAGTCGACGACCGTTCGCCTGTAGGCGGGCGGCTTCGGCTGGCAGGAGATCAGGTACAGCCCGACCACGTAGACCATGTTGGCCAGCGCGTTGAAGCGCAGCGCCATCACCAGTTCCGGCACGGCCGTGGTCATGATCCAAAGGCTGTAGGCGGCGAACGGGATCGACAACGGGCGCAGGCCCTGCAGCATCAGCCGCAGCGGGTTGGCGTGGCCTGGCTTCACCAGCGGCCGCAGCCGGGCGATCGACACGTAGAAGAACGCGGCGAACAGCCAAGTCAGCCCGTTCCACATGCCGTTGCCGAAGCCCATGTGGCCGGTGGCGATCATGGCCACCAGCGAGGCCGCGTCCAGCACCACCGCGCCCAGCTGCAGGCTCATGCCGATGTCGAAGCCGGACGGCCGCTCCGGCAGCCGGTCGACCATCGGCTGGAACACGCGGTCCAGCAGCCACCCGTCGAACTGGTTGATCCTGTCGGCGACGCTCATGCTTCGTGATGTCGGTCGATTGCCGGCAAGGTCAAGCACGAGACGGTTATCCTTCTTGCCGTGGCCGGCGGAGGACACCGTTCCGGTAGCGGAACTTCACCCAAACGCCACCCCGTTGGCCGTGCGCCGACGCCAGAACGTCGCCGTCCCAGCAAGGCCTGTTGATGCGTCCTGCCCATCTTCCTGCGATCGACATCCGCTACTGGGTGACGATCTCGCTTGCCAGCGTGTTCGGCGCCAACCTGGGCGACTTCGTGTCGCACGTCCTGCATCTCGGGCACGTGCGCGGACTGCCGCTCCTGGCGCTCGTCTTCGTCGCTGTGCTGCTGGCCGAGCGTCGCTCCGCCGTGGCCGGCAGCGGCTTCTACTGGAGCGCGATCGTCGTGCTGCGCACGGCCGCGACCAACCTGTCGGATCTGGCCACGCACGACCTCAGGCTCGGTTACGGCAGCGTGATCGCGTCGCTGGCGCTGCTGCTGCTCGGGCTGTGCCTGGTTCAACCGCGCACAGGCAAAGCGGTCGTCGGGACCTGCCTGCCGCGCGCGGACAACCGTTACTGGGCCGCCATGCTCACCGCCGGGACGCTTGGAACCGCGGTCGGCGACGCGGTCGCGGGACCGTTGGGACTGGGTACGGGCGGAGGCTCGCTGCTGCTCGGCGCGATGCTGCTCGGCCTGCTCGGCGTCGCCGGCCGGAAGGCGGCAACCACCCGCGGCGGCTACTGGAGCTGCGTGGTCGCGGTCCGGTCGGCCGGCACGACGGTGGGAGACTTCGTCGTCGGCAGCGGCGGGCTCGGGCTCGGGCTGCCGCTCGGCACCGGTCTCAGCGGCCTCGTGCTGACGACCGCGCTTTTGTGGCCACGGCACGGCTACGCCAGAAGCGCAACCAGCTCCGAATGAACCGGTCGCTGTCGGGTCGGCGGTGACCAGGCGCAGCG
>CAXTMS010000335.1:0-2460 GCA_964245345.1 uncultured Acetobacteraceae bacterium
GCCGGTTCGACGTGCGGTTCTACCTGGTGGCGATCCTGTTCATCATCTTCGACCTGGAGGTGGCGTTCCTGTTCCCCTGGGCGATCAGCCTGGCCAGCATCGGCCTGTTCGGCTTCCTGTCCATGATGGGCTTCCTCGGCGTGCTGACGGTCGGCTTCATCTACGAGTGGCGGAAGGGTGCGCTGGAGTGGGAGTGAACGGCATGGACACGCGGCAGGCGCTTGTCACCACGGGCGCTCCGGTCGAGCCGGAAATGAGCCCGGTGTCCTGGAACCGCGAGGCGCTGGCACCCGGACCGGCGCAGGACGCGGTGATCAAGGGCATCACCGGCGAGATCACGGATAAGGGCTTCGTGGTCGCCAATCTCGACAAGCTGGTGAACTGGGCGCGCACTGGCAGCCTGTGGCCGTTGTCGTTCGGCCTGGCCTGCTGCGCGGTGGAAATGATCCACGCGTTCATGCCGCGCTACGACCTGGATCGCTTCGGAATCATCCCGCGGGGCAGCCCGCGCCAGTCCGACGTCATGATCGTCTCGGGGACGCTGACCAACAAGATGGCGCCGGCGATGCGGCGCATCTACGACCAGATGGCCGAGCCGCGCTGGGTGATCTCCATGGGCTCCTGCGCCAATGGCGGCGGCTACTACCATTATTCCTATTCTGTAGTGCGTGGCTGCGACCGCATCGTGCCGGTGGACATCTACGTACCGGGCTGCCCGCCGACTGCGGAAGCCCTGGTCTACGGCATCCTGCAACTGCAGAAGAAGATTCGTCGTAGCGGGACCATCCGGCGTGATTGAGCGTGTACGCGGCGCCTCCGCTGCTCATCTCGGCGCGCTGGCGTTCCGGCTGGGGACCTCCATCCCCGGCGTCCTTTGGGCCGGGCTGGACAAGGGCGAGTTGCTGGTGCGCACGAGGCGCGACGCGCTGATCCCGCTGATGACGCTTCTGCGTGACGACCCGCGCTGCCAGTTCCGTCAGATGATGGACTTGTGCGGCGTCGACTTTCCGGAGCGCGCCGAACGCTTCGACGTAGTCTACAACCTTCTGTCCGTGACGCTGAACCAGCGCTGTCGGGTGATCGTGACGACCGACGAGGCGTCGCCGGTGCCGTCGGTGCACGAGTTGTGGTCGTCCGCCACCTGGTGGGAGCGGGAATGCTACGACCTGTTCGGGGTGCTGTTCTCCAACCAGCCCGACCTGCGACGCATCCTGACGGATTACGGCTTCGAGGGTCATCCGCTGCGCAAGGACTTCCCGCTGACCGGCTATGTCGAGGTGCGCTACGACGTCGACCGCCGTCAGGTGGTTTACGAGCCGGTCAAGCTGACCCAGGACTTCCGCTCGTTCGACTTCACCTCGCCCTGGGAAGGCATGACCACGTTGCCTGGTGACGAGAAGGCGCACGAGGACCGGCAGGGAATCGTGTTCGGGCCGCCCGGCCAGGGTCGATAACGGACGACAGGAGCGACACCATGAGCGACATCGTCCTGCGCAAGGACCTTCCCGACACCATGACGCCGGACCGGTCCGGCGACGGCCGCAGCATGCAGACGGTCGAGATCGACAGCCACTCGCTCAACTTCGGCCCGCAGCACCCGTCCGCGCACGGCGTGCTCCGGCTGGTGCTGGAGATGGACGGCGAGGTGGTGTCCCGCGCGGTGCCGCATATCGGCCTGCTGCATCGGGGCACCGAGAAGCTGATCGAGCACAAGACCTACATGCAGGCGCTGCCGTATTTCGACCGTCTCGACTACGTGTCGCCGATGTGCGAGGAGCACGCCTTCGCATTGGCCACCGAGAAGCTGCTCGGCATCGAGGTTCCGGATCGCGCCAAGTGGATCCGGACCATGTTCGCCGAGATCACCCGGGTGCTGAACCACCTGCTCAGCGTGACCTCGTTCGGATTGGACACGGGTGCCCTTACGCCCGCGCTGTGGGGCTACGAGGAGCGCGAAAAGCTGCTCGAATTCTACGAGGCGGCGTCCGGTGCCCGCTATCACGCGAACTATTTCCGTCCCGGCGGGGTGGCAAAGGATCTGCCGCCCGGCCTCGTTGACCGCATCGCCGCCTGGACCACGGAGTTTCCGGGTTTCATCCACAGGCTTGAGGCGATGCTCACCGGCAACCGGATCTGGAAGCAGCGCACCGTCGGCATCGGCGTGTTCACCACCGAGCAGGCGCTGGACTGGGGCTGGAGCGGGCCGAACCTGCGTGCCTCTGGCGTGCCATGGGACCTGCGCCGGTCGCAGCCCTACGACATGTACGACAAGGTCGAGTTCAACGTTCCGGTGGCGCGCAACGGCGATTGCTACGACCGCTACCTGATCCGTGTCGCCGAGATGCGCGAAAGCGTGCGGATCATCGAGCAGTGCCTGGCGCAGATGCAGCCCGGCCCGGTGAAGATCCAGGACACCAAGATTTCGCCTCCGCCCCGGCGCGAGATGAAGCGCTCGATGGA
>CAXTMS010000336.1:0-2430 GCA_964245345.1 uncultured Acetobacteraceae bacterium
CTGGCGCAGGACTGCATACGCAAGGTCGAGCTGCTGGAATATCCCGAGCTCGGCATGGAAGCGGTGTGGCGGATCGAGGTGGAGAACTTCCCCGCCTTCATCGTGATCGACGACAAGGGCCACGACTTCTACGACGGCCTCACCTGAACAGGACGGCGTTCGACCCCATGCGCTTCACCGTCGACCGGCTCGACCACCTCGTGATCACCTGCAAGGACGTGGAGAAGACCTCGTCCTGGTACCAGCGCGTGCTCGGCATGGAGCACGAGGAGTACGGCCGCAACCGGCGCTGCGCGCTCAAGTACGGCGGCCAGAAGATCAACCTGCGCCCCTACGGCACCGAAGGCTGGACCACCGCCGAGGACGCGCTGCCAGGCAGCCAGGACCTGTGCTTCGTCACCGCGGTCGAAAGCGACGACGTGGTCGAGCACCTCGGCCAGTGCGGCGTGACCGTGACGGAGGGCCCGGTGACCCGCCTCGGCGCGCTGGGACCGATCACGTCGGTGTACTGCCTGGACCCGGACGGCAACCTGATCGAGATCGCGTCCTACCAGGGCTAGCGCCGGGTCCCCCGGGGCGGGACCGGCTCAGGCCGCCCTGATCGAGGCGATGAACCGGCTCACCTCCGCAGACAAGGCTTCCGCCTGACGCGACAGGTCCCCGGCCGCCCCCAGCACCTCGGTCGCGGCGGTGCCGGTGTCGTTGGCGGCGCGGCTGACGCCGGAAATGTTGCTGGTCACGATCCGGGTGCTGGCGGCGGTCTGCTGCACGTTGCGGGCGATCTCGGCGGTGGCGGCACCCTGCTGCTCCACCGCGGCCGCGATCGCGTTGGTGATGGCGCCGACCTCCTCGATCAGCCCGCCGATCTGCCTGATGGCGTCGACCGCGCCACCCGTGGCCTGCTGCACCTGGGCGATCTGCGCCGCGATCTCGTCGGTGGCGCGCGCGGTCTGCTGCGCCAGGCTCTTCACCTCCGATGCCACCACCGCGAAGCCCTTGCCGGCGTCCCCCGCGCGTGCCGCCTCGATGGTCGCGTTCAGCGCCAGCAGGTTGGTCTGGCTGGCGATGCTGGTGATCAGCTCCACCACCTGGCCGATCCGCCCCGCCGCGTCCGACAAGGCGCGCACGGTGTCGTCGGTGCGGCGGACGCTGCCCACCGCCTGGTTGGTCAGGCCGGCGGAGGACACCACCTGGCGGTTGATCTCGGTGATGGAGGTGGCCAGCTGGCTGGAGGCTGCCGCCACCATCTGCACGCCGCTGCTGGATTCTTCCGCCGCCTGCGCCACGGCGATCGCCTGGGCATCGGTCTGCGCCGCGTTCCCGGTCATGGAGGAGGCCGTGGCCTCCATCTCGGTCGAGGCGGCGGCGAGGATCGACACCGTTTGGCCGACCTGCTGCTCGAAGATGCCGACAAGGGTCTCGATCCGCGCGCTGCGCTGCTCGCGGGCGACACGCTCGGCCTCCTTCTCCGCGCCGAGCCGGTCGGCCTCCTCTATGTTGTTCTTGAACACCTGCAGCGCCGCCGCCATGCGGCCGATCTCGTCGCCGCGTCCGATGTAGGGGATGACCGTGTCCATGTCGCGGTCGGCGAGACGGCGCATCGCCGAGGTCATGGCCAGCATCGGGACCACGATGACGCGGACCAGGCCCATGCGGACAACGAAGCCAAGCAGCGCCGACATGCCCACGGCGACCAGGATCCAGCGGGTTGCGGAAGCGCGCAGCTTGCTTCCATGCCGTGACGCCGTGGCGACAACGGCGGCGCCGTAGGCCGTTTCGGCGTGAAGCGCGTTCTGGAACAGCATGAAGCTGCTCCGCATGTCGCCGCGATAAAGACCGATCGCACCGTCCACGTCGCTCGCGTGCAGGGCACTGAAGTATCTCGCGTCCTGCTGCGCGTAGCTGCTCCAGGCGCGCTGCATCCCGACCGCCCGTCGGCGCTCTTGGTCCTGGCGGAGCAGCCCGTCATACGCGGCGAGAGCCTTGTTCGCCGCGATCCCGACGCGGGCCAGCGCCGCCTCGTCGCCGCGCCGCGCATCAGGATCGGGCGCCAGCGCCGCTTCGGCTTCGAGCTGACGATAGCGCATCGTCTGGTAGGAGATGTCGTCCAGGGCCCGGGTCCTCGGCAAGGCGATGCCGAGGACGACGCCAACGGTGTGGTTCATGGCGCCGAGCCGCTGCACGGCGAACAAGCCGATGCCGATGGTGCAGATGAACACGGCCATGAAGCCGCCGATGATCTTCGTACGGATGGTGAAGTTTGCGAGCACGATCGTCTCCGGCGCTACGAACCAGGACAGGGTTGCCCGCAACAGCTGAAGAAAGGCTTAACCCGGCAGTGAACGGCACCGGACCGGCACGAAACCAGGCGGAACCCGTTCGGCAACACGTTCGGCCGATGCTGGTCGTCGGCATCGAGGCTGGGACATC
>CAXTMS010000337.1:0-2410 GCA_964245345.1 uncultured Acetobacteraceae bacterium
GGGCTGCGGCTGGCTTCTTGGGGCGTCATGCCGGTTTCCTGCGCCGCTTGAAGTCAGGCTCAGCAGCTTGATTCCGCTTTTGTCGAACTGTTGTTCGAGCACGGGAAGCGGGCGACAAGCAGGCGGGCTGCGTGATGCCACCGCCGACGAGCAGCGAGACGGCATGTGACCTATCTCTTCGGGTCCAGTGTCGGCTGGCGGATCGAACAGCGCTGATGGTGCTGAATTCATCCAAGCAGCTACACATGGAGCCGTGTTGCGGATGGTTGAGCTCGAGATCGCCGCTGGAGCAGCTAGGCCGTCAGCCCGTGGCCGAAGAACAACCAGAGACTGACGCAGCGTCGCTCGTCCTGGATCGGCACGCTCATGACGGGCCTGGAACTTGCCAAGCAGGACGAACCGGTGGACGAGCAGTCGAAACAAGCGGCACTGCCGATCGTCAAAAGCCCCAAACATAGACGCCCTGGGAGCAGCCTTACCGACCGCGATGCCCTTGCTCGATTGGAACGGCACAGCGGCTGCCGTTGCCGAGACCTGATCCATCCCCCTGGGACGCCCGGGCGGCCCTCCCATCTTTCATGTGAATGATCCCCTTCCCGCTCGACATCGCCCGCATCTACCTCGAACCCGCCGTGGAGGCGTATGCCCGCGGGCAGGAGATCCTGGCCCGCTTCCCGGATGCCGAGCGGATCCCCGTCGCGTCCCATTGGCGCATCCCGGAGCTGCGGGAAGGCGATCCCAATGATTACCTGGCCGCCAAGCGGCAGGCCCTGGTGCTCGGCGTGAAGAAGGGCCTGACCTTCCGGCCCAACGGGCGCAGCGCGGACTTCATTGCGCCCTCCTCCTCCAACGGCTGCGCCATGGCCTGCGCCTACTGCTACGTCGCCAGACGCAAGGGACACGCCAACCCTGTCAGCGTCTTCGTCAACATCGAGGCCATCCTGGCCGCAACCGCGCGCCACGTGGCCCATCAGGGCCCGAAGACGGTGCCGAACCAGGTGGACCCGCACGCCTGGGTCTACGACCTCGGCGAGAACGGCGACCTTTCGGTGGACGGGGCGATCTCCGACAACGTGCGGGACCTGGTGTCCTTGTTCCGCGGGTTGCCTGATGCGAAGGGCAGCTTCGCGACCAAGTGGGTGAACCCCGATCTTCTCAACTACGATCCGAGGGGCCGCACGCGCATCCGCATGTCCCTCATGCCGCCGGCCCTGGCGAAGCTGCTGGATGTCCGCACCTCTCCCGTGGCCGAGCGCATCGCCGCGATCCCCGAACTCCACCGTGCCGGCTACGAGGTCCACCTGAACTTCTCGCCCGTGGTGCTGCGCGAGGGATGGGAGGCGGAGTGGGGCACGCTGTTCGAGGCGCTGGACGACACCCTGCCTGCGGCGGTGAAGGACCAGCTGGCGGCCGAGATCATCATGCTCACCCACAACAAGGACCTGCACGAGCTCAACCTGTCCTGGCATCCGAAGGCGGAGGAGCTGCTTTGGCGCCCGGACATCCAGGAGGAGAAGGTGTCCGAAAGCGGCGGCGTGAACCTGCGCTATCGCACCGGCTGGAAGGGCCTGTGGCTGCGGCGGTTCAAGAACCTGCTGGCCGCCCGCATGCCCTATTGTCGGGTACGCTACGCCTTCTGACGTGCTGCAGGGCCGGGGGCTCGCTCACCCGGCCTGGCAGCGAGATGCCCGCTCATCATCCCGTCGCCCTTCTACCCTTGCAGGGTCAGCCGTGCGACCGGCAGACGCGCAGCGGAACGACCGACGGGCTCGAAGCGCGGCCCAGCGCCGCATCGATGGCGTCGGCCAGCTCCTTCTGCGTGAACGGCTTGTTCAAGCGCGGCACGCCGGGATCGGCTCCAGCCGTCAACTCGGCATAGCCGCTGACCAGCAGCACCGGGATGCGGGCGTGCCGGGCACGAACGACGTCGGCCAGTTGCAATCCCGTCATGCCCGGCATGGCATGATCGGTCACCACGATGTCCGACATCGAGCCGTCGCGCAGCGCGTCCAGGGCGTCGCGGGCCGAACCCGCCTGCAGCACGGTGTGGCCCAGATCCTCCAGCATGGCGGCGGTGTTGGCCAGAACCAGCGGGTCGTCATCCACCGCCAGCACGCTGACGGGAGTGGCGGCGCAGGCCACGACCGGCTTCGACGCGACCGGCGCGGCGGTCCCGTCGGCCGGTAACGGCGCCGCGGCCCGGATCGCCGGCAACCACAGTTCGGCGGTGGTGCCGAAACCGGGCCTGCTGCGGAGCACCAGGCGACCGCCCGACTGCTCGGCCAGGCCGTGCGCCATCGACAGGCCCAGGCCGGTCCCCTTGCCGATCCCCTTGGTGGTGAAGAACGGCTCCGCGGCGCGGGCCAGGGTCGCGGCGTCCATGCCGATGCCGGTATCGGTCACCGACAGG
>CAXTMS010000338.1:0-2407 GCA_964245345.1 uncultured Acetobacteraceae bacterium
AGAAGCGGTGGGCGGCGTCGTGGCTCTTGAAGCTTCGCATGCATTGGATCCTGCTCTTGATGCCGCGATGGTCCTGCTTGAGCCGGTTGTTCAGGGTGGCGCTGGGCCGGTACCGGACGGCCTTGCCCAGCACGCGGCGGATCGCGCTGGGACAGGACCCAGGCCGTCCGTCGTCACCCGCTCGGGTCGAGCGGAAGACGGCCTTGGTGGCCTGCATGTCTCTGTGCTCGATTAGCATCGCGTCGACCGGATTGAGGGACCAAGTGCAGGCGATTGGCTGCTCACGCGGCGGACGCACCAGCAAGATCCACGCTCTGGCCGACAGCCGAGGCAAGCCGATTGCCCTTGCCCTGACGCCTGGCAACGTCGCCGACACCAGCGTCGCCGCCACGCCGCTCCACGACATCGCCACGCCCCGGCGCCTGCTGGCCGACAAGGCTTACGATGCCGACCACCTCCGCAAGCCGATCGAGGCGCTCGTCACGATGGTCGTTGTCCATCCATCGGCACACGGCGTCACCCTTACCCGCTCGACAGGATCGCCTACCGCCATCGCAACCCCATCGAGCGCATGTTCTGCCAAATGAAGCATTGGCGCCGGATCGCGACGCGCTACAACAGGCTCCCCAGGAACTTCCTCTCCGCCATAGCCCTGATCGCAATCATCCGTTCCTGGCTGGACTGATCAGGTCGACAGCCTAGCTGCTTCATGTAGGAGTCTCCGTGCCGCGTCCCATTGCAGCCAACCCCTGCAAGCCGATCAAGTTCTGGACCACAATCGCCGGGCTTGAGCTTGGCATTGTCACTCCGGCGTCCACCATTGCTTCTTTCACTAGGCTCGGCATGGGCGGCCGCATCACGGTGAAGCAGAAAACGCTGCAACCGGTCATTGGCGGACCACTAGATCAAACCGCAGTCGATAACCTGCTCGCCACTGTGGCGCAGTTCGTGGCAGCCGGTCAGCCTTGCGCGATTGACTTCCATGACTACGCCAAACCCTACGGCGCCGTCATCGGGACTGCAGGCACCGTATCCTGGTTGGAATGGCGAGTCTTCGTCGCGTCAATCGCCGCCCTGCCTGGCATCAAGAACGATCCACTCGTCCGGCTCAGCCTCATGAACGAACCGCAGATGGATGCGGCAACCTGGTTCGCGCAGCAGAAGCGAACGGTAGACTTCATCCGGGCCATGGGCATCACCAACATGCTCGGCCTGTCCATCACCAACAACGACAGCCTGCTTTCGGTACCCTACCAGGGCGAGTGGGTGAACCACCCTGGAAGCAATGTTCGGCCTGAGGGTCACCGCTACAGTGACGCACCCACCTATGCTGGCGTCGGTCGGGTTTCCTCGACCACCAAGTATGCGTTCGATGCGCGGAACGTCATCACCGGGTTGCGGCAGCAGCCCGGCAACCGGTGGCCGCTGTTCTGGTCGGAGGTCGGCTTCAGTGAGGACGCCATCTCCTATGCAGCCGAGCGCAACCTGTTCAACCTGCTACAGCGTTATACAGACTATATCGCCGAGATCGCCTTCTGGATGGGTGGGAAAGAAGTTGCAGCCAACCAGCCCGGTGTCGCGCCGAAATATGTCTACGACGTGAACCCGACGGCCGATGGCGCAGACAGTCCGCAAATCGCCGTGGCGCGCGAGTACATGCCGGGCGGCGTCAGCTACCTCGTGTCGAAATGGGCTCAAACGGGAACCGGCTACACCGTGGCCGGAATCGCCACTTTTGCCGGCGGCTACATGACCGGCGGCCAGGCGGCACTGCCGGCTGGTATGATCGTCGGCGGTGGTACATCCTTCACCAAGCGCATCCGGTTCATTATAGAGGCGCTACCGGCCGCACCAACTTACCTGGTGGGCGATTTCAACACGCTCTCAGTGCAGATCGATGGTTCGGGCGGCTTGCACTTCTCCTGCGGAGCGTCGAAGCGGGTCCTGCTATTCTATGCCGCAGGGCTGAAGGCTGGACCTCGGGAGCACGTCGTCGAGATCGGCGCCGATGGTTCCGGCGTGCACTGCTTTCTTAACGGGATTCACGTCGCATTCTCATCTGCCGGCTGGACCGCCACGCTCCCGTCCTACAAGCAGGCTATCGGGATCGGCGGAAACGGGAAGACTGCAAGCGCGACGACATTCACTGGTCGGCGCCGGTGGTTCGAGTTGTTTGACTATGTCGTGAACAAGGCGACGCACGAGGCGCCGGGAGCGCGTCCGCAGCCAGGGGATGATCCGGGCCGGATCTGCTTCGCGCCGCTGGAAACTGACCTGAGGATGTTGGCGTGATCGGCCTGTCCGCATCGGATTATGTCGATGTCGTCTGATCGTGGACGGCCGATCTGATCTAGCAGATGCTTTGAGGGCTTACGGCATAATCCTGGAACACTTGATCGTTTCATCG
>CAXTMS010000339.1:0-2356 GCA_964245345.1 uncultured Acetobacteraceae bacterium
GCCAGGCCAGCCTGGACGCCAAAAGCATCGTCCAGATCGCACTCAACGCCCTGGGAATGGGAGCCGCCGGAAGCCCTGCCGTCATCGGCCACGCCGGACGGTGAAGAAGCGGGCGGACCAGCTGCTGGTCGAGCGCGGCCTGGTCGAGACCCGGACCCGGGCGCAGGCGCTGATCCTGGCCGGGCTGGTGTTCAGCGGCGAAACGCGGATCGACAAGGCCGGCGACGCCCTGGGCGACGACGTGCCGCTTTCGCTTCGCGGCCAGGACCATCCCTGGGTGTCGCGCGGCGGGCTGAAGCTGGCCCACGCCCTGGCCCACTTCGCCTTGTCTCCCGAAGGACGCGTCTGCCTCGACATCGGCGCCTCCACCGGCGGCTTCACCGACGTGCTGCTGGCGCACGGGGCGGCCAAGGTCCATGCGGTCGATGTCGGGCACGGGCAGCTCGCCTGGAAGCTGCGCAGCGACCCGCGCGTGGTCGTGCACGAGAAGCTGAACGCCCGCACCCTGACCGAGCACGAGGTGCCCGATCCGGTCGGCGTGCTGGTGTGCGATGCGAGCTTTATCGGCCTGCGCACGGTGCTGCCGGCACCGCTAGCGTTGTGTGCGCCGGGTGCCTGGGCGGTTGTTCTGATCAAGCCGCAGTTCGAGGCGGGACGGGCAGCCGTGGGCACGAAGGGCGTGGTTCGCGATCCGGCCGTGCATCAGCAGGTATGCGACGCGATCACCGAATGGTGGGACGGCCTGCCCGGCTGGCAGGTGCTTGGGATCGAGCCGAGCCCGATCACCGGTCCGGAAGGCAACCGCGAGTTCCTTCTCGCGGCACGACGATCATGAACAGCGTTCAGATATGGCCGGCCTGTTGCAGGTCGTGATGCGACACCTCGGCCAGAAGCTCCCATACCCGTGTCGGCTCCATCGGCACGTCGACGTCGTTCAGCAGGTGGTCGAGCTCGTCCAGCTTCGCGTTGTATTCCTGGTCGTTCATGCCGCCGTCCCCGCTTCCATGCCGCTCATGATCGCTGCAAACGTGGCGCCAATGTGACATGTTCTGGTAAATAAACTTATCACGCGTCAGATTACGTAGAGTTGACACGGAGGATGGCGCGTCTTGTCCCGTGCTGCGCCCGCGCCATCTGCTACGCCTGCCCTTCCGGGCGATCCGGACTCCGCCATGACCGTTCCCGACCGCGCTCCCATCCCCGTCTCGCACGACGACCACGAGCTGTCGGCGTCGGAGCGGGACCGCATCCTGGCCAAGGCGGCCTTGTTCGCGCCGCCGGCGCCGGTGCTGCCGGACGGCCGCCGCGAGATCGTCGGCCTGTCGCGCGAGCAGCTGACGGAGGCGCTGGCGGCGATCGGCGAGAAGCCGTTCCGCACCAAGCAGGTGTGGCACTGGGTGTACCACCAGGGCGTCACCGACTTTTCCGCCATGAGCACGCTGGCCCGGCCGCTGCAGGAGAAGCTCGCCGACCGCTTCGTGATCGGCCGCCCGGAGGCGGCGGTGGTGCAGACTGCCGCCGACGAGACGCGCAAGTTCCTGTTCCGCTTCCGCGACGGCCAGGAAGCCGAGACCGTCTACATCCCCGACCGGCGCGAGGACCGGGGGGCGGTGTGCATCTCCTCCCAGGTCGGCTGCACCCTGTCCTGCCGGTTCTGCCACACAGGCACGCAGAAGCTGGCCCGCAACCTCGGCCCGGCCGAGATCGTGGGCCAGTTCATGGCCGCCCGCGACAGCTACGGCGAGTGGCCGAGCCCGCACGGCGAGACGCCGCGGCTGCTGTCCACCATCGTGCTGATGGGCATGGGCGAGCCGCTGTACAACTACGAGAACGTGGCCAGGGCGATGCGCATCGTCATGGACGGCGAGGGCATCGGCCTGTCGCGCCGGCGCATCACCCTGTCCACCTCGGGCGTGGTGCCGATGATGGACCGGGCGGGAGCCGAGCTCGGCGTCAACCTGGCGGTCAGCCTCCATGCCGTGACCGACGAGCTGCGCGACGAGATCGTGCCGCTGAACCGCAAGTATCCGATCAAGGAGCTCATCGCCGCCTGCCGCCGCTATCCGGCCGCCTCCAACGCCCGGCGCATCACCTTCGAGTACGTGATGCTCGACGGGGTGAACGACAGCGAGGCGGAAGCGCGCGCGCTGGTGCGGCTGATCGCCGGCATCCCGGCCAAGGTGAACCTGATCCCGTTCAACCCTTGGCCCGGCAGCCAGTACAGGCCCTCCACGCGGCAGCGGCTGGCGCGGTTCGCCGAGATCGTGATGCAGGCCGGCTTCGCTTCGCCGATCCGCACCCCGCGCGGCCAGGACATCCTGGCCGCCTGCGGCCAGCTGCGCACCGAAAGCAGGCG
>CAXTMS010000340.1:0-2354 GCA_964245345.1 uncultured Acetobacteraceae bacterium
CGCGAAGAACGGCTTCGCCAACCAGCCGATCAGCAACTACGGCTGCAGCCCGCAGTTCAACGACGCCCTACCGGGCGAGCCGGCCTCGATCACCTTCACGGTACGTGCCCACTTCTGAGACACCGACCTTGGGATCTGCCACCACGCAGATCCCGGTTTCTTCTGGCCCGGCGATGAGGATCGTCGGGATCGCGGCCGCCGTGACCCTGCTTCTGCTGGTCACGGCGTTCGCGTTTCCAACACACCGCGACCTTCTGACGACGATCTATATCGCAACACCTCCCTCGCGCGTGTGGGCCGTGCTGGCCGACACGGCTGCCTACCCGCAGTGGAACCCGCACATGCGTCTGGTCGGCCGTCTGGTGCCGGGCGGCGTGATCGAGCACGTCGAGATCGACGGCAACGACCGAATGGTGTTCCGCCCCCGGCTTCTGGTGGTGCGACCGGATCGCGAGCTACGGTGGTGCGGGCGATTCATCGTGCCGCGCCTGCTCGACGCCGAGCACTACTTCCTGCTTCGTCGCAGCGGCGTCGGCACCGTGATGATCCAAGGCGAGCACCTTCGCGGCGTCGCCTTGTGGTTCCTCGATACGGACGCACTGCGTTCAAGCTTCGACGAGATGAACGAGGCGCTGAAGGCGCGGGCGGAACAGCTTCAAGCCGGAACCGGCGCCGCACGTCGCTGATGCACAGCCGCGGCCACCGTCTCACCTCATGCTGAGCTGGCGCGGCGTCTGCGTCGTGTTGAGCCAGATCCCGTGCGGGCTGCGCCCCGTGGGCAGGTAGGTGACCGATCCCGTCGCCGGATCGATGATCGCCACCTTCTGCCGCCAGCGCAGCGTCGCCCACAGCTTGCCGTCGGGGGCGATGACGATGTCGTCCGGACCGCCGGGGATGTGGAAGCTCTTCAGGATCGCCAGGCTGTCCCAGTCCAGCTGCTGGATCGTGCCGGACACGCGGCAGGTCACGTAGAGCAGGCGTCGGCTCGGCGACACGAACAGGTTGTGCGGGCCCGGCGCCATCTCGATCCTGCGGTCCACGTGCCCGTCTGCCGGATCGACCTCCGCGACATAGGTTGCGCCCATCAGCCCCACCAGCAGCTTGCCGTTGTGCCACAGCACGCCTGCCGGGGTCTTGCCGACCGGTGTGTCCCACAGCACCCGGCCGCTGGCGGTGTCGATGGCGATGAGGCGGCCGGTATCCTGCAGGCTGACGTAGACCGTGGCCGAGTCCGGCGAATAGTTGATGTGGCTCGGCATGGAGCGGGCCGGGACGCGGTGCAGCAGCGCCAGGGTGGCGGCGTCGTAGATGTCGACCTGGTCGCGCGCCAGCCCGGCCACGGTGAGCAGCCGGCCGTTCGGGCTGTACTGCAGCTGGTACGGGTCGCTCATCGGCACGTGGCGCTGCATCAGGCCGGTCTGCGCGTCGAGAAAGAACGCGGCGTTGCCGGCGGTGTCGCCCACCACCAGCGACCGGCCGTCCGGCGTGGTCGCCATGTGGTGCGGCTCGCGCAGCACGGGCAGGCGTCGTATCTCGCGCAGGGTGGCGGTGTCGAACTCGCTGATCGAGGCGTCGGCGGAGTTCAGCACGAAGGCGATCCCGTCCGCCCGGGCCGGCCTCCCAGCAGCGGCCGCGAAGGACAGGCACGACAGCGCCAGCACGGCGCGAAGGGAGTTCCTGTTCATGTGCCGCATCAGCCTGCCTGTCCAAACCCTTGGGCGCAGGCCGGACATCGCGCCGCGCCCACGAGCCATGGATGGCCAGACCCGTGGCCTGCCTGTCAATCGGAAACTCCCGGCCGCCGCCGCTGCTGGCGCCGCCCCTTGCCTCGCGCGGCGGTCTTGCCACATGTGACGGACCAGGAACCTTGCCGCTTTCCCGTTCCAGGCCGGATCGTTCCCGACCGCATCAGAACCCAGGACCGCCGCCCATGTTCATCGAGACCGAGGACACCCCGAATCCCGCGACGCTGAAGTTCCTGCCCGGGCAGACGGTGATGGCAGCCGGCACCGCCGACTTCACCTCCGTCGAAACCGCCATCCGCTCGCCGCTGGCGGCCGCGCTGTTCGCGCAGGACGGCGTGTCGCGCGTGTTCCTGGGCGGCGACTTCATTGCCGTGACCAAGTCCGACGACGTGTCCTGGAGCGCGCTCAAGCCGCTTGTGCTGTCGGTGGTGGTCGACCAGTTCGTGTCCGGCCGTCCGGTGATCGAGGGACAGGCGGACGCCCTGGACGAGGACGTGCTGCCGCAGGACCGCGAGATCGTCGACCAGATCAAGGAGCTGCTCGACACCCGCGTCCGCCCGGCGGTGGCCGGCGACGGCGGCGACATCGTGTTCCGCGGCTACCGCGACG
>CAXTMS010000341.1:0-2343 GCA_964245345.1 uncultured Acetobacteraceae bacterium
TGCGCGGCGCGCGGCTGCTGTTCGGCGACCACGCGATGTTCTTCCGGCGCGACGACTTCCTCGGCGTCGGCGGCTGCGACCCGGACCTGTTCGTGCTGGAGGAAGCCGATCTGTGCGCCAAGATGTGCCGGCTCGGCCGCACCCGGCTGGTGAACCGGATCGTGCTGACCTCCGATCGGCGGGTGGCGGCCTGGGGCGGGCTCAAGGCGAACTGGATCTATTTCAGCGTCGGCGCGCGTTGGGGGCTGGGGCTGCGCCGCCGGCTGGAGCGGCACTACCCGGACATACGCTGAGCGTGCCGGACGTTCAGCAGCAGGACGAGGGTGGCGCCGCGCCGTTCGGCTCGGAAAACGGCAGAACGGTGCCGCAGCCGGCGAAGATGCCGAGATGGCGCTCGAAGTCGCCGAGGAAGTCGAAATGCGGCCGGAAGCGCGTGTCGGCCAGCATGCGCCAGGTGTTGCCGCACACCGGAAAGACGCGGCCGGTCTCGATCGCGTGGTGCTTGTCGAGATGGAACACGTTCGGCGCACCCGGCACCGTGCCGAGGTAGCGCACCGCCTGGCCGTAGTCCTCGCAGGCGGGTTCCAGGCCGTCGAGCCGGAACAGGCGCCAGGTGGCGGAAAAGAAGCGCAAGGGGCCGGTCTTCGCCGCGACCGCGTCGTCGTTGATCGCCAGCGGGCGGTCCGACACCAGGCGCGGGTCGGCGAACCCGGCTCCCCGGGCGAGGGCGAGGAAGTCGTTCCAGTACAGCGCGCCGGCCAGGCACTCGCCGTGCAGCACCGGGTCCTGGCGCAGCGCCGCCGGCACGCGGCGGTCGCAGTACACGTCGGAAAAGTACAGCTCGCCGCCCGGCCGAAGCAGCTGCCGTGCGGCGGCGAGCACCGCGCCCTTGTTTGCCACGAGGTTGATCACGCAGTTGGACACGATGAGGTCGAACGAGCCCGGCTCCAGCGGCAGCCGGTGCAGCTGCTCGATGTCGCCCTGGAGAAAGGACACGTTGGAGCGGGCGTGGCCGAACCGTGCTTGGTGCCAGTCCAGGTGCCGTTCCGCCACCGCCAGCTGCTCCGGGGTCGCGTCCACCCCCACCACGACGCCGGGCTCGCCGACCAGCTGGGCCAGCACATAGGCGTCCTGGCCGCTGCCGCAGCCGAGGTCGAGGATGCGCAGGCCGTGGATCGCGTCCGGCGCCACCAGGCCGCAGCCGTAGTAGCGCCCGCGCACTTCCTCGTGCACCTCCGCCAGTGCCTGCCGCACCGCCGGCGGCGGCGCGTCCAGGGTGCAGCAGGCGTCGGTGCGGAGGTCGCCAGAGCCTGCGAGCACGCGGCCGTAGTAGTCGCGGCTGTTCTCGATGTTCATGGGGCGGGCGCGGCTCCGGTTCGGGATGGTGCTGGCAATCGGCCGAACCGACCCCAGCTGAGAAACCAAAGGGCAAGGATCGCAGCATGGTTTCCCCGAGCGTCCTGGTCTCGCCGTTTCTCCGTCCGGACCGGGCCCCGCTGGACCCCGCCAAGTTCCGCGACCCGCTGCGCACCGCGACCGGCGAAATGCGGGCCAGCGTGCCGCTGGTGGCGCTGCAAACGCTGTGGTTCAACACCGGGACGCTGTGCAACCTGGCCTGCGCCAACTGCTACATCGAAAGCTCGCCGCGCAACGACTCGCTAGCCTATCTGAGTGCTGCCGAGGTGGCGGCCTTCCTGGACGAGGTCGAGACGGACGGCTGGCCGGTGGACGAGGTCGGCTTCACCGGCGGCGAGCCGTTCCTCAACCGCGCCCTGCCGGCCATGCTGGACGACGTGCTCCGGCGCGGCCGGCGGGCGCTGGTGCTGACCAACGCCCTGCAGCCGATGCGCCACCACGAGGCGGCGCTGCTGGCGCTTCGTGATCGGTATCGCGACCGGTTGGCCCTGCGGGTCAGCCTCGACCACCACACGGAGGCGGT
This sequence comes from uncultured Acetobacteraceae bacterium, assembly GCA_964245345.1. Lineage (GTDB taxonomy): Bacteria > Pseudomonadota > Alphaproteobacteria > Acetobacterales > Acetobacteraceae > Lichenicola. The sequence continues at coordinate 1,940 of CAXTMS010000341.1, forward strand.
GCACGAGGCGGAACGCGGCGCCGGCAGCTGGAACAAGGCGCTGGGCGGGCTGTGCTGGCTGGCGTCGCACGGCTTCCGGGTGTCGGTGGCGGGACGTCGCCTGGCCGCAGAGCCGGAGGCCGTGGCGTGTGCCGGATATGCCCGGTTGTTCCGATCGCTGGGGATCGAGGCGGACGCGTCGGACCCGGCCATCCTGGTGCTGTTCCCGGAGATGGACCGCGGCGCCGACGTGCCCGAGATCACCACCGCCTGCTGGGGCCTGCTCGGCAAGCGGCCGGAGCAGATGATGTGCGCCAGCAGCCGCATGGTGGTGAAGCGGCGCGGGGCGGAGCGGCCGGCGGTGGCGGCCTGCACGCTGCTGCCGGAGCTGGTGCTCGGGGACACGCTGCGCGAGGCGGCCGGCA
>CAXTMS010000342.1:0-2342 GCA_964245345.1 uncultured Acetobacteraceae bacterium
TGAAGCAGCTGCACGACAACGTGGCCGACTTCATCCGCAGGACGCAGACGGGCGGCGGGACGGCGAAGCCGCCGACGCCGGGCAGGCAGGCAGGCTAGATCATTCCCGCGTTGCGTGAACTCCTATCCGTATGCCCAATCGCGGACAGGCAGCCCGCCTCGATGCCACGTGCCGCCAGTTCAGCCTTGATCTTGGCCAGGGTGATGGTACCCCGGGTTTCTGTCAGCTCCCGCAGCAGCAGCTCGTGCCCGGCCAGCAACGGCTTGCGGTAGCCACCGATCCGCGCCGGTCTGGTGCTGCCGGTTTCGCGCACGCGCCGGATCGGCTCGATCGGCGCGGACTCACTGACCGCACACCGCCGCGCAGCTTCGCGCGCCGAACTACCCGCCTCCACCGCCTGCACCAGGCGACGACGCAGGTCCTGCGACACCGATGCGGCCATCCGACCCCGAGCTGCTCGACCGGCAGCACGGATCGGATCAAACAGGTTCACGCAACCTCAGAATGTTATAAACTGGACCCTCACCTGCCGGCCGACACTCCCGTGCGCCGCTCGTTCGCCGGCGCGAGGAGCACCGGGCTCCCGGCTCTCCCTTCCCGTCGAGCCGGCACAAAGGAACGGCCAGCGTCGGAGCATGACCTTGACCATTGCCCAGATCCTGGAGCTCGCGCCCGACACGTCGAGCCGGAAGGCCGGCCAGGACCAGGCCAGGCCGGACAGGTGGGAGCGGCTCGGCCGGGCGGAAGCGCTAATCTGGGGCGAGATCAAGGGCAGTGGCGCCAGCCCCTACCGGACCGTCTGCGACCTGACCGGTCTGGCCTCCAAATGCACCTGCCCGAGCCGCAAGTTCCCCTGCAAGCACGGGCTGGGCCTGATGCTGATCCACGCAGCGGCGCCGCTCGCCGAGGCAGAGCCGCCGGACTGGGCGTCAGCCTGGGCCAGGGGGCGGGACGCGCGCGGTTCGAGGGCCGAAAAGGCGTCCGAAACGCCGAAGCCCGTGGACGAGCAGGCGCAGGCCAAACGGCAGCAGGCCCGCGCGGCGCGGGTGTCGGACGCGCTGGACGAGCTCGACCTGTGGCTGCGCGACCTGATGCGTCGGGGCCTGGCGGCGGCAAAGGGCGAACCCTATGCCTTCTGGGACCGGATGGCGGCGCGGCTGGTGGATGGCCAGGCGCCTGGCCTCGCCCGTCGGGTCCGGGCCTTGCCGGGCCTGCTCGCGACGGCAGCGGCGGGCGCGCCCCGGCCGGAAGCGGCGCTGGCGCTGGGCCTCGCGCGGCTCGAGCTGCTGGGGCGCGCGGCACGGCGTCCGGGCGTGCTGTCTCCCGGGCAGGCGGCGCAGGTGCGCGCCGCGATCGGCTACCCGGTGGGCGCGGAGGAGCTGGCGACGCAGCCCGACCGGCCGGACCGCTGGGCCGTGCTGGCCCACACGGTCGAGGAGGAGGACAGGCTGATCGCCCGCTCCGTCTGGCTCGTCGGGCGCGACGGCGGGGAGGTCGCGCAGGTGATCGACTACGGTTCGGCGGGCTCGCCGCCGCCGCCCGCGCCCCGTCCTGGCCAGGACTTCGCGGGCGCGCTCCGCTTCCATCCAGGGGAGCCGACCCTGCGGGCCGTGTTCCGCGACGGGCGCGCCGAGCTGTCGCCACCCGCAGCCCTGCCGGGTGCCACGAGCGTCGCCGCGGCGCTCGACGCGTTCGCCGGCGTGCTGGCGCGCGCGCCCTGGATGGAGCGGTGGCCGCTGCGCCTCGTGGCGGTGCGGCTCGGACGCATCGGCACCGGCGCACCCGCCGCCTTCGGCGTCGGCGACGCCACCGGCTGCCTCCCGCTGCGGGCCGATCCGCGGCTGCCGGCCCTGCTGACGGTCGCGGCAGACAGGCCCGTGGACCTGTTCGGCCTGTATGACGGCACCGGGCTGACGCCGCTGGCCCTGGTGGCGGCGGGCCACCTCTACACGCTGCCGGCGCAGGACGCGCGGCCGGTGCTGAACCGGGCGGCATGACGGACGCAACTGCGCAGCCCGCCCCGCTCGCCGACGGGTTCGGGGCCGCCCTCGCCGCCGCGCTGCTGGGCGCCGACCGGGCCACAACCACTCCCGCCGGTCCGGTCCCCGATGCGGTTCCGGCCGGCGATCCGGCCCGCGATCCAGGGGGCGCCCTGCTCGCCCGGCTGGCCGTGCAGGGCATCCGACACCTGGCCGGCGCCGGGCTGGCGGCCGATGCCCTCCGGCCCCTGCCCCCTAGGGCGCCGGGGAACCGGGAATGCCCGCCGGCCGCTGCCGGGCGCCTCGCCCTGCTCCTGGCCGCCGGCCCGTCGATGGAGCCGCACCTGCGCGAATGGTGTGCGC
>CAXTMS010000343.1:0-2314 GCA_964245345.1 uncultured Acetobacteraceae bacterium
TTGCTAAACCGTTAAAGGGGGTCAACCCCTTTCGTGAGTTCGAATCTCATCCCCTCCGCCAAAGCCTCAATCTTCTTCAAATCCATCGGCGGTTTCTGTGTCAGTCACAGATGACGCTGTGTCACCCTTTGGGTCACTAGCTGGTTTGGAGTTCCGCCGGGCTGCTCGCCTGCCGGTGGCGTAGCCCAGGTAGATCTCCGTCACCTTGACCGAGCTGTGTCCGAGGTGATGGCTCAGGTCGTAGATGTCCCGGCCGGCGCGCACCTGGGCAATGGCGTAGGCGTGCCGCAAATCGTGGATGCGGAAGCGCTGGCCGTCTGGCAGATTGCGCCGCAGGTAGGCCCACCGACCGGCTAGGCCGCCCGTGTCTTCGGGCAAGCCCGGGAACAACCTCCCGGCGCGCCGCGCTGCCAGCATGGACACGTCGGCGGCGATCGTCCGGACCCTGCCGTTCTTCGTCTCATGAATGGTCAGCTCGCCGTCCCGGATGTGCTCCCACCGAGCCCGGAGCGCTTCGCCGGCGCGGACGCCATTCGCCCGGAGGAACCGCAGCGCCAGGGCAAACTCGGGCTGCCCATCGGCTTCCACGGCAGCCGCGGCCGCAGTCACCTCGGCATCGTCCGGCGCCTCGATGCCGGCCCGGCGCTCCCGGACCATCTTGCGGTCGTAGCTGTCCACCACGTTCGCCTCGACCATCTCCTGGGACTTGGCATAGGCCAGCACCCGGCTGATGGTGGTCAGGTCCCGGCGGATCGTCGCATTGGTCGCGCCGGCCGCTTGCCGGAACGAGACGTAACCGACGATCATCTTCGTGGTGATTTCAGGCAGGCGCTTGCCGACGAAGCTGGAGCTGACCTGCCGCAAGCTGACGAGGTAGCGTTTAGCGGTCGCCGGCTTCACGCTATCGGTGTCGAGCACCCCTCGCGTGTAGGCGACGACCGCTTCTTCCCAGGTGGCGGCATCCTTCAGACCGAAGGCTTGGTCTTGCGCTCCGTCCCGGATCGCCTTGAGCCGCTTGCGCGCCGTCCGAAGATCGCTTGTTCGTAGGCTGACACGCTGAAGCTGGCCGTTGACGGAGAAGCGGCCATAGTACGTTTCGCCGCGGCGGAATAGGTTTGACGACACTGCTTATCCTCGGGCGCGGCAAGCCACGCATGTATCTCGATGGGGTCAAAGGTCCAGATGCGCCGGATCTTCCGCGCACCTGGCAGCTCGCCCTGCTTCGCCATGTCCTGCACCGTGCGCAGGGACATCGAGAGCATCTGGGCGACACGTTCGGCGCGAATGCGATCACCCATCCCGCCCCTCCGTCTCCCGCGCGATGATCGCCCGCAGCGCGTCGCGGCTTTCGGCAGACCATCTGATGCAGTCGTGTCCTGCGTGCCCCTCAACAACGACTAGGTGCGCCACCGCAGCTGCCACCCGCAGCACATCCAGATCCTTGGGCGTCATAGCTCACGCTCCGGCAGCAGCTTCCGCATCGCCCAGACGGCATCGCCCGCACGCTTCACAGCCGCCGCAAGCTCTTGCCCACGTTTCGTGACCTTCCCGCGCACCGTGTGCTCGACCAGGATGTCGGCGGCGATGGCGTCGTACATGTGGGCGGCGTCGCTATGGCCCGATCGGACAGAGCCAGGGTCATAGCCTTTGAACGAGCGGTAGTGTTTGCGCGTGAACCGCTCGTGTCTCTCCTGCTGGGTCACGTCTCACCCCCATCCTGCCCCTCGGCACGCGGCGGGGTGACGGGACGCGTGACAGGCATCCATTCGCGGATCGAGTAGAGGATCCATCCGCCAGGGATCGCTACGAACTCCTGGAACTTGCCCTCATAGGCTTCCCAACGCGCAAGCACCGGCTCGTCGTCCTCGTAATCCCATGTCAGGATCACGGTCCCGTCTTTCGGCGCGCTTGCGATCGGGTGCCACGTCTCGCCCGGCGTTCCGGCGGGTGGGAGTACGGCGGCCGTCATAGCGCAAGCTCCACCTGTCGAGCATCGACGATCGTGTTTGGGGCTGGCTTGGTCCAGTCCTGGAACGCCGTGCAGCGTGGCGAAAGAAGGTATCGCTCAATGTCGCCCGTGTAGGGCTCGCATACCCATTCGGGTGGATAGCCTTCTTCGCCAATGTCGAAGAAGAACGTGGCGGCCTCGATCGGGCACGGCTCGTCTTCAGGATCGCGACTGCTCTTCACGCATCGGTCGCAAAACCGGGCCTTGAAGATCTCGCCTTCCGTGCCGTTGCTCGGGCGATATGGCTCTAGCGCGCTCATGGCCGCCCCGCCTCCCCGCCGTCCGCTGCGTCGGTGGGGTGCTCGA
>CAXTMS010000344.1:0-2295 GCA_964245345.1 uncultured Acetobacteraceae bacterium
CACCATGTCCCAGACCGTCGCCCGCTCCGCTACCGTCCCGGCCGCCGCCGCGACCCGCAGCCACGCCGCCGCCCGCGTCGCCCTGCTGATCCTTGCCGCCCTGCTCGCCGCCTTCGTCGCCCTCGGCATCATCGACGGGGTGCAGCGGATCACCGCCGCCCGGCCGGTCGGAACCGCGATCGTCGCTGTCGTCATGGCAGCCTATGCCGCGTGCGGCGCCGTCGGCGCCGCGGTGCTGCTGCCGCGGCGCGGGTGAGGCGGCACCATGCGCCGCCTCCGCCTCCCGCCCCTGCCGCCTGCTTCCCCGAAGCACACGGAGGAGCGGCTGAAACTCGGTGCGAACGGGTTGCAGACCCTGGCGTTAACCGTGATCGGCACGGACTTTGTCGTGCCCTTTCTCAATCCGGGTCGCCAGGTGGGCTTCTGGAACCACTTCCTGTTCGCCGTCCCGGCCTGCTTCGCCATCGGTGCGGCGCACATGCTTTTGCGCTATATTCCAGTCCCAGCCCCCGCCCAGGAGAAACCCGATGTCTGAGGCTTGGCTCAACCTCCTCTTGCTGCCGCCCTTCGCCGTGGCGCTCAGCTACATCTTCTTCCGCATCGGCCAGAAGATCATCGGCGAACGCTGAGCCGGACCACCCGGCCGGCCCGCCCAACTCGACCCGCCGCGTTGCGGCGGGACCCATGGAACGAACCCGGCCTCACGGCCGGGTTTTCTCGTTCAAGATCCGCCTGCCGGTGCCGAACGCCAAGCCGGCCGCAACCGGTCCAGGTCGCAGTAGCCCTTGTCGCCCGACACGATCGGGTTCTTCTCGCACCAGTCCACCTGCATGTCGGTGAAGCTCGGCTCCCGCACCCCCATCACGTAGCCGAACACCATCGCCCCGAACGCCAGCCCGACCGCTGCACCGCCCGCCTTGAGCCACAGCCGAAGCAGATCCTCCCGGTTGCGCAGGCTCACCCGCGCCCGGATCGGCTCCGCCAGCACCTGCGCCAACCTCGGGATCATCATCTTCGCCGCCTTCTGCGGCAGGTCTCCGCTCGTCTCTTTCGCGAACCGGGCGAGCGCCTCCGCCATGCCCTCCGTCACCGCCCGCCCCTGGCCCATGACCGTCAGCATGTCGTTGTAGACCTTGGCACCCTTCGCTTCCCAGGCACCGACCGCCGTTTCCACCCGTCCGCCGGCCGCGTCGTGGGCGATCTCCATGCGCCGCGCCACCACCGACAGCTCGGCGATGGTCCCGATCATCGCCGAGATCATCTGCGCTTCGGGACCGTCCGTGTCCCCCCACTGCGCCGCCGCCCGCCGCAACTCCGCCAGCCGCGCATCCAACGCGGCCGTGACCTGCTGCCGCGACGCGGACGGGTCGCCGCTTGCTGGCATCCCGTCCGGAGTGGCCATCAGTAGGTTTCGCCAGGACCCAGGCGCGGCAGCCAGCCGGCCGGGACCGCGCGCAGGCTGGCCGGGAAGTCCTGCTGCATCCACTTGCGGACCTTCATCCGGTTCCACGGCGTGATCGGCGGATGCCTGCCCGGCGACGCCGGGTCCAGGTAGCGCGCGAACGACAGCTCCTGCCGCACCACCTCGTCCATGTTGCTCAGCCCCGGCATCATGATCGCCTTGGCGCCGTCACCCAGCGCCTCGGCCACGACCGGATGCTGCAGCACCGGCCTGAAGGTGATCGCCGCGTCGTAGCCCCGAGGCACCAGGCCGCCGTTCAGCACGATCAGCGACCGCCGCGGCACCATCAGCCCCCGGCGCTTCATGTCCTCCAGGTAGTCCACGTCCGCGACGTCCGGACCCACCACGTAGACCACCGTCAGCCGGATCCCTTGTTCCTCCAGCACCTCGGCGATCGGGCCGTCGTCGACGATCTCCTGCAACGCCGTGGCCCCGCCGCCCACGTCCAGCAGCGCGTCCCGACGGCTCACCTGCTGCGCCTCCAGCCGCTCCTCCAGCCAGCGGCGCTGCTCGCCCATGATCCGGTGCGGCGGGATCTGCGCATCGGGGAAGTACACCGACAGCGAACTGCTGTGGTTGTGGATGTCCGCGTTCCAGATCTCCGGCGTCCCGCCCTTCGCCCGCACCGTGTCCAGCAGCGCGGTCAGGAACGTCGTCTTGCCGACCCGCTGCCGTCCGAGCGCCCACAGCGCCACCGGCGCCTGCTCCACCACCGTCGGCTCGATCCTGCTCATCTTGTTCATGCTTCACCTTCCAGTCGTCCGAAGCCCCATTTGCGGTGGGACGCCGCCCTCAATTCACCGAACACCCGGTCGGCCTCCGCCTGGCCCCGC
>CAXTMS010000345.1:0-2292 GCA_964245345.1 uncultured Acetobacteraceae bacterium
GAACGCGCCCGGCTCGACGCGCTGGTCCGGCGCAGCCCGAGGAACGCCACCAGGCCGCCCAGCAGCAGCGCCAGCGGCCCTGCCGCCCACAGCAGCAGGGTAAGCGGGGTCAGCCTGGGCTGCAGCCGGATGAACTCGCCGTAGCGGGCCACCATCCAGTCCATGACCTCCTGGTCGCTGTCGCCGGCGGCGACGTGGACGCGCACCACGTGCCTTAGGTCGCGCGCCAGGTCGGCGCCGCTGTCCTCGATGTCCTCGTTCTGGCACACCAGGCAGCGCAGCTGCGCCCCGATCGCCTCGGCGCGCGCTTCCAGCCGGTGGTCCGGCAGCATCTCGGCCGGGTCGCTCACCGCCAGCGCCGGCAGCAACGGCCACGACGCGGCCAGCAGCACCAGGAGCGCGGCAGCCCGTTTCATCGGCGCAGCCGGGCCACGAGCGGCAGCAGCTCGGCGGCCACGACCTCCGCGGTGAGCGGGCCGGGCAGGTGCCAGGCGATGCTGCCTCCGGGACGGATCAGGAAGCTTTCCGGCACCCCCGACACGCCCCAGTCGATCGCGGCGAACCCGGTGCGGTCGGCGGCGAGCCGGGCGTAGGACGCGGTTCCCGAGCGACGCACGAAGCCGGCGGTGTCGTCCGGCCGGTCCTTGTACGCGATGCCCCACACCGGCAGCTGCCTGGACAGCGACGCGATCACCGGCGCCTCCACCACGCAGGGCACGCACCAGGAGGCGAAGAAGTTCACCAGCAGAGGGGCGTCCTGTGCCCGCAGCTCCGCGGACGAGAAGCCGCGTCCCGGCGCCTGGTCGGGCAGCGCGAACGGCGGCACCTGTCGGTCCAGCGCCGGGGCGTGGATGTCGTGCGGGTCGAACGAGCCGCGCTCCATGCCGGACAGCATGCCCCAGAACCCGAGCCCGGCCGCGGAAGCGAGCCCGAGCGGCGCCAGCGTCAGCAGCCGACGCCGCGTGGACACGCCGTTGGCGCGGTTTCCGCTCATTCCGCCGGCACCGCGACCGGCAGGCGCGCGCGCCTGGGCGCGCCGACGCGGACGCGCCGGTCGCTGAGCGACAACGCCCCGCCCAGCGCCATCACCAGGCCGCCCAGCCAGATCCAGGGCGCCAGCGGGTTGCGGTGCAGGCGCAGCACCGCGGTGTGGGCGGCGCCGCTGCCGTGCTCGTCGCCAAGCACGGCGTAAAGGTCCGACAGGAGGTTGGTGTGGATCGCCACCTCGCTTGTGGTCTGGTCCTGGGCGGCGAAGTCGCGCCGCGCGGGGTGCAGCACCGCGACCGGATGGCCGTTGCGGGTGACCAGGATGGTGGCGACGCGGGCGCGGTAGTTGGGGCCCGTCCGGTCGTCGAGGCGCTGCAGCGTCCAGCGGTCGCCGGCAAGCATCACGCTGTCGCCGGGATGCACCGCCACGATGGCGTGGCTGGCCTGGCTCATGCCGGCCAGGCCGATCACGGTGACGCCGGCCCCGGCATGGGCGAGTGCCGCGCCGAACACCGCGCGCGGCAGCATGCGCGCCCTGTGCAGGCTGCCGCTGGCCGGCAGCCGGAACAGCTGCACGCGGTGGGCGAGGTCGACGGCGCTGGCGGCGATCACCCACACCCCGAGGCCGAGGGCCAGCGGCGGCAGCACGCCCGACGCCCCGTGCGACGCGACCAGGCCGGCCAGCGCGGCCGCCAGCGCCGCGCCCCACAGCCGGCGGATCACCGGGGCGAGCCGGGCCCGCTTCCACGGCGTCATCGGCCCGATCGCCATCGCCCCCAGCAGCGGCAGCGCCATCGGCACCGCGGTGGCGTCGAAGAACGGCTTGCCGACGCTGATCGCCTGCCCGAACAGCAGGGACGCGAAGGGCGGATACATGGTGCCGGTGAGCACCACGGCGCAGATGGCGCACAGCAGGATGTTGTTCAGCACCAGCGTGCCCTCGCGCGACAACGGCGCGAACACGCCGCCCGCCGTGAGCGCCGGCGCGCGGACCGCGAACAGTGTCAGCGCGCCGCCGATCACCAGCCCGAGCAGAAGCAGGATGAACACGCCGCGCGCCGGGTCGTTGGCGAAACTGTGAACGCTGTTCAGGATCCCAGAGCGCACCAGAAAGGTGCCGGACAGCGACAACGAGAAGGTGGCGATCGCCAGCAGCACGGTCCAGATCTTCAGCGCCTCGCGCTTCTCCACCACGATCGCGGAGTGCACCAGCGCGCTGCCGGTCAGCCAGGGCAGCAGGGACGCGTTCTCCACCGGATCCCAGAACCAGTAGCCGCCCCAGCCCAGCACGTAGTACGACCACCA
>CAXTMS010000346.1:0-2272 GCA_964245345.1 uncultured Acetobacteraceae bacterium
GGGGCGCGTCGGGTTCATCCACGCCGAGGCTGGTCTCGACCCGGCCGGCGTACTGCTCGTCCCTGGGCGCGTCGGGTGCGGGGTCTGCCGCGGCGGGCTCCGCCTCGGGAGCCAGGTCCGCGGCGTCCGGCTGGACGTCGAGCCCGGCGCCCGCGCTTGCGTCCTCGTCGCCGTCCCGCGCGACCTCCTCTCCCTCGTCCCGCCCCTCGTCCTCTCGGTCGGCGCGGGCCTCCTCGGCGCGGGCTTCCTCTTCCTGCAGCGCCAGGAGGCGTTCGCGGTCGGCGACCGGGATCTGGTAGTAGTCGGGATGGATCTCGCTGAAGGCGAGGAAGCCGTGCCGGTTGCCGCCGTACTCGACGAACGCCGCCTGCAGGCTGGGCTCGATGCGGACGATCTTGGCGAGGTAGATGTTGCCCTTGATCTGCTTCTTGGACGACGTTTCGACGTCGTAGTCGTCGAGCCTGTTACCGTCCAGCACGACCACGCGGGTTTCTTCCGCGTGGGTCGTGTCGATCAGCATGCGCTTGGTCATGGTGGGGTGGACTCCGGTGGGCCGGGGCATCGCGCCTGCCTTCGGTCCGGTCCGGACGGAACCCGCGCTGGGAGGCGGGAAGCAGGCAGGGCGTCGCGTGCGCGGCGATGGGGGGGATGCCCGGTGCTGCCGTCCCTGGCCCGGCGCCGGCGGGCGCGCAGGGGCTGGCGTCCGCCCTCGTCCTGCCGGCGTTGTGGGGGTTGGTGACGGCGGTCATCGGGTCCTTAGGCGTTCAAGAAACGGGACATGCACGGCGAAACCGGCACGCCCCGTTCGGGCGGTCTGTGGCGCCGGGCGACGAAAAGGTCGGTCCGCTGGCACGGCAGGTGCGGGAGCGTGGCGGCGCTCGCCGGTCCGGGCGGATCGTGATCCGGCCCATCGGCGTGCGCGCCGTCATGCGGAAGGCGACTTGCCGGACGGATGCACCCGCGCCGATCCCGCCTGTTCGGCAGCGATCGACTGTGGAAGCAACCATGCCACAGTCAAGAGTGTGACGAAGATCCGGCCGTTCCGCAAGCAGTGCCGTCCGCGGCGGTGGTTTCATGCGGGCGACGAGACATGTTTCGATACGTCACTGCATCGGCCCCGGCGTCGTGCTAGCCTCGACACGGGCAGGCGGAACGGAAGCCATGGCTGCGACGGGAATGCGGGACAGGTCCGGGAGCCGGACGCAGCCGGAGTCGATGCCGGCCGCAACGACAACGGGTCCGGCGGCGCCGACGCGGCGTGCGGCGCTGGCAGCGGCCGCCTGCGCCGCGGCCGTGCTGCCGTCCGGGCTGGCGCGGGCCGCCGTTCGTCCGCACCGGGGGCTTGCGGCCCCGCCGGTGATCGGACGCGCCCGCCCGGAACGGCCTTTGGTGATGCTCGATCCCGGCCATGGCGGCAGGGACCCCGGCGCCATCGGCGTGTCCGGCACGTTCGAGAAGCACGTGGCCGAGGCGGCGGCCGGGGAGCTGCAACGCCAGCTGCTCCGGTCCGGCCGCTACCGGGTCGAGCTGACGCGCGGAAGCGACGTGTTCATCCCGCTGGAGGACCGGGTGGGGATCGCCGAAGGCAGGCAGGCGGCGCTGTTCGTGTCTGTGCATGCCGACGCGCTGCACGATCCCGCCGTGCGCGGCGCCAGCGTCTACACCCTGTCGGACGGCGCCTCGGACGCGCAGACGGCGGCGCTGGCGCACACCGAGAACAGCGCCGACCGCTACGCCGGGCCGTCGTTCCACGGCACCACGCCGGCGGTGCAGCGGATCCTGGCCAGCCTGGTGCGCGAGGAAACCAGGGCCGGGTCGGCGCACATGGCGGGCAGCGTGGTGTCGGCGTTCCGGCCGCGCATCAACCTGCTGACCAACCCGTCCCGACATGCCGGCTTCGTGGTGCTGAAGGCGGCCGACATCCCGAGCGTGCTGGTCGAGATGGGCTTCATGTCCAACCGGCTGGACGAGGCGGCGCTGCGCCAGTCGGCGCACCGCACGATGGTGGCGAGCGCCATGGCGCAGGCGGTGGACGCCTACTTCGCCTCCTCGGCGGGCGGCTTCACCCGCTTGTCGGGCTGACCGGCCGGATTGGCCGGGTCAACCGGCCCGGGTCAATAGGAATAGCCGGGCAGCGGTCCCGGCGGCGGGGGCGGCGGCGCGACGTAAACCGGAGCCGGAGCCACGTAGACCGGCGCCGGGGTCACGTAGACAGGTGCCGGGGTCACGAACACCGGGGCCGGCGGCTGCTGGATGTAGTTGCCGGACGCCA
>CAXTMS010000347.1:0-2241 GCA_964245345.1 uncultured Acetobacteraceae bacterium
GTCGCCGGTGACGAAGTAGTCCACGTTGCCGGTGTGGCCGCCATAGGAGAAGGACGGCTGGAAGTCGTCGCGCTCGCCGCCATAGATCGAGATCTCGCCGCCCGGATCGGTGGTGCCGCTCTTGGTGGTGATGTCGATGACCCCGGCCGTGTCGAAGCCGTACTGCGCCGGCAGCGCGCCGGTGATCAGCGACAGCGAGTGGGCGAACCGCGTTTCCAGCGCCTGTCCGAACACCGACAGGCCTTCGGGCAGCTGCACCCCGTCGAGCCGGAACTGCACCTCGTTGTGGTCGCCGCGCACGTGGATCTGGCCGAACGAGTCCTGTGCCACGCCCGGCGCCTGCAGCAGCACCTGGTTGAGCGGGGCATTGTCGCCCTGGGGTAGAGTTTGGAGGCTGCCGCGACTGAAACGATATAGTGTTGCTCCCAGGTCCGGTTCGAGCTCGCTCCGGGCGCGATCCAGCCGCACCGTGACCTGTTCGATGCCGGTGGCCGCGTCGACGCTGTCATTCGCGTACGTGCCCTGGACGGCCGGGACCGCCGTCCGTCCGGATGGCGTGGCCTGCGCGTCGGGATCGGGCGTCTGCACGCCGATGCTCGCCGACGGTCCGGCATTCACGGTCTGCGCAGCGGTCAAGGCCGGAAGGCCTGGAACAGCCAGGACGCCCAGGATCGTCCCGGAAAGCAACGCAGGCCACCTCGACATCGGGGGGATCCTTTCGGTGTCGGCTGTCGCTGAACAGCAACGACGCCGCAGCCCGCCATTAGTACGTTATAAAGTACCGCTACGAGGACGTGGCAGTTTTGTCCATCGGCGTTCAACCGACACCGCAGTTTCCAACCAAGCTTGTTGCTATAACATCACACCAGCTGCGCAATGCGGAATGGTCGCAGCCTGTCCTGCCGATGCGTGGTCATGCCGCCGGGGCCGCGCTTGTCGCGCTTGCGCCGCACGCGGCGCACAGCCCCTCCGCTTCCACCGTCGAGCTGTTGAGGCGAAAGCCCTTCTCACGTGCAGCTTCAACCAGAACCCTGTCGATCCGGTTGTCCTCGAGTTCCGTCACCTCGCCACACCGATTGCAGATCAGGAACTGAGCCGCATGGTGATGATCGCGATCGGCTCCATGACCGTGAACGCAGCCGATGAACGCCGAAAGCCGCTCGACCTTGTGGATGAGGCCTTGCTCCAGGAGAAAGTCCAGCGCGCGATAAACCGTCGGCGGTGCCGCTCCCTTGTGGAGTGTGCGAAGCTGATCGAGCAGGTCATACGCGCCGCTCGGCTTCCTGCTCTCGAGAACCAGCCCGAGCACCTTCCTGCGCAGTTCGGTCAATTGCGCGCCCCGCCGATCACACAGCTGGCTTGCCTGCGATAGCAGCGTGTTCGTCTTCCTGGAGAACGCGGGCGTCGACACGGATCACCTTCCGATCAGCAGGACCATAACGTAGCCTCGAACAGGCGAAAAGTAAGGCTGCGCCACCGAGCACGGCCTATACAAAATATTATAACGTCCGATAGAATGCGCTGCTGGCATGGGAAGACACATGGCGAAACCTCGTGGAACAGGGCGCGCAGCGGTCAGGGCCCTCGCGGTCTCGGCCGCGTTGCCCGTCCTGGTGCCGGTCGCGGGCGCCCACGGGCGCGGGGCCGCCCCCACCGGCAGGATCGTCGCAGCGGAGAACTTCTACGGCGACGTTGCCGCACAACTCGCCGGGCCAGGCTGGGCCGTGACCAGCATCCTGAGCAACCCTGACGAGGACCCGCACCTGTTCGAGGCAAGTCCTTCGATCGCCAGGGACTTGTCTGCCGCACGCATCGTGGTGTTCAACGGCGTGGACTACGACCCCTGGATGGACAGGCTGCTCTCGGCCGCCGGTTCAAACCGGCGGCAAACCGTGATCGCGGCCAATCTCACCGGACACCGTGTTGGCGACAATCCGCACCTCTGGTACGAACCCGCCACCATGCCCGCGGTGGCGAGCGCGATCTCGACCGATCTCGCTGCCGACGATCCCGCTCACCGCCAGGACTACGCCGCGCGGCTCGACCGCTTCAACCGGTCGCTCGTGCCGATCAACCGGAAGATCGCGGTCCTGCGTGCCCGGTATGCCGGCCTGCCGGTGACCGCGACGGAACCGGTGTTCGGCTACATGGCGGCAGCGCTCGGCCTGGTGATGCGCAACCAGCGCTTCCAGCTCGCGGTGATGAACAACACCGAGCCGAGTGCCGCCGACGTCGCGGCGA
>CAXTMS010000348.1:0-2231 GCA_964245345.1 uncultured Acetobacteraceae bacterium
CTGAGCCAGGTTGTACTGGTCCTGGGTGATGTCCCACCGGAAGGCGATGATCACGTTGCCGACCGTTGTTTCAGGACTGCCGCAGCTTGACGGTAAACAGGTCCGGAACCGACTACTTCTCAAAACCCATACAGTGCGCCGGCTCGGCCTCCGGGCGCGCCAGCACCGCGGCGAAGAACCCGTCGGTCCCGTGCTGACGTGGCGTCAGGCGCAGCACGCCCCCTCCCGCCTGCAGCGCGTGTGCCGCGAGCGGCGCGCGGCGGGTGGCGTCCGACGTCCGCAGGTCGAGCAACGCGAAGCCGGGGTGGCGCGACAGGAAGGCGTCGACCTGGGACGCGTTCTCCTCGCGCAGCACCGAGCAGGTGGCATAAACGAGCCGGCCGCCGGGACGCACCAGCGTTGCCGCCCGGTCCAGGATCGCCGACTGCTTGGCCAGGAGTTCGTCGAGGTCGGCCCGGGTCAGGCGCAGCCGGGCGTCCGGGTTGCGCCGCCAGGTGCCGGTGCCGGTACAGGGGGCGTCGACCAGCACCCGGTCGAAGCTGTCCCGTCGGCGCTTGGCCCACTTGTCGCCGTCCACCAGCAGGTGCCGCTCGACGTTGTGCACGCCCGCCCGGCGCAGGCGACGCACCGCGCCGTCCAGACGCGGCTCCGACACGTCGCAGGCCACCACGTGGCCGCGGTTGTCCATGGTCATCGCCAGGCCCAGCGTCTTGCCGCCAGCGCCGGCGCAGTAATCCAGCACCCGCATCTCGGGGCCCGCCCCCACCGCCTGCACCACCAGCTGGCTGCCCTCGTCCTGGATCTCCACCAGCCCGTTTGCGAACGCCTTGGTGCTCGTCACCGGCAGGCGCCCGGGCACGCGCAGGCCCCAGGGGGAAAGCGGGGTCGGGTCGGTGGCGATCCCTTCCTCCGCCAGCGCCGCGGCCGCCGCCTCGCGGGTGGTGCGCAGGAGGTTGACGCGCAGGTCCAGCGTCGCCGGCGCCGTCAGCGCGGCGATCTCGGCGCGCAGCGCCTCGCCGAACTCGGCGGACAGCAGCGGCAGCAGCCAGTCCGGCACCTCCAGCGCCACCGCTTCCGGCATCTCCGGATGGTCGAGCGTGTGGCCTTCCAGCGCCCGCAGCACGCGGGTCTCGAACGGCTCCAGCACGTCGGGCGCGTATCGTCCACCGGAGAACGCGCGCTGCAGGCTGTCGACCGGGCGGCCGCCCAGCACCGAAAGCGCCGCCACCAGCAGGCGAGGCTGCGCGCTGCCGCCGGCGCGCTGCAGCCACCATTCGAGGCGGCGCCAGGCGCGCAGCAC
Organism: uncultured Acetobacteraceae bacterium; assembly: GCA_964245345.1. GTDB lineage: Bacteria > Pseudomonadota > Alphaproteobacteria > Acetobacterales > Acetobacteraceae > Lichenicola. The sequence goes on from CAXTMS010000348.1 coordinate 1,301, forward strand.
CGACCACACCTCCGTCGACACCGCGCGGCGGTCGCCGCCGCCGATGTAGCGTCGTTCGCGGAAGAAGCTGTTGGCCACCGCGTCGGCAGGGCGCTTGGGTGACGCTTCCATCGCGAACAGCAGGTCGATGGCGGCGAGGAGACGGGCGCTTGGGGTCATCTTGACTTTCCGGGCGTCAAGGCCAGGGCGCCGCCCTGGACCCGCCGAGGGCATCGATCATGGGGTTTCCAAAGGGCGACCGCCCTTTGGTGGGTGCGGGCAAAGCCCGCGACGGTTCAATCCTGACGGTAGTTCGGCGCTTCCCGGGTGATCGCCACGTCGTGCACGTGGCTTTCGCGCAGGCCAGCCCCGGTGATGCGTCGGAACTGCGTGCGTGTCTGCAGCTCGGCGATCGTGGCGCTGCCGGTATAGCCCATGCCGGCGCGCAGGCCGCCGACCAGCTGGTGCACCACCGCCGCCATGCCGCCCTTGAACGCCACCCGCCCTTCGATGCCTTCCGGCACCATCTTGAGGGTGTCCTTGATCTCCTGCTGGAAGTAGCGGTCGGCCGAGCCGCGCGCCATCGCCCCCAGGCTGCCCATGCCGCGATACGCCTTGTAGGAGCGGCCCTGGTACAGGAACACCTCGCCCGGCGCCTCCTCGGTGCCGGCGAGAAGCGAGCCCACCATCACCACGTCGGCGCCGGCGCCGATCGCCTTGACCAGGTCGCCGGAGGTGCGCACGCCGCCGTCGGCGATCGCCGGGATGTCGTGGTCGTGGCAGGCGCTCGCGGTTTCCAGCACCGCGCTGAACTGCGGCACGCCGACGCCGGCCACCACGCGGGTGGTGCAGATGCTGCCCGGCCCGATGCCGATCTTGACCGCGTCGGCGCCGGCTTCGATCAGCGCCCGCGCCGCTTCGGGAGTGGCGACGTTGCCGGCGATCACCTGCA
>CAXTMS010000349.1:0-2190 GCA_964245345.1 uncultured Acetobacteraceae bacterium
GCGAGCGGCCCTGCTTCCGGAAGCCCCACTGGAATTGATACAGGCTGCGCTCGTTCAGGAACGGGATCACCGCGTTCGGAGTGGCCTCGATCACGCGCGCGCCCCAGAACGGCGGCGGCGTCACCGCCTCGTCGTTCAGCCGGCGCCGCCGGGCCTGCGCCGCGGCGAGGTCGACCGTCTGGAAGCCGCGCAGCTCCGCCTGCTCCGGCGCGCGCTTGACCGTCCGTCCCTTGCCCTTTCGACGCGACTGGATCGCACCGAGATAGGTGTCGAGCTCGCCGCTCTCGACCTTGTCCATCAGGTTCAGCCCGTCGAACGCGTCCCGGGCATAGGCGACGCGGCCTCCGTTGTAGGCGGCGACGCATTCCTCCTCGACGTAGTTGCGGGTCAGCGCGGCACCGCCGAGCAGCACCGGGATCTCCAGGCCCTGACGCGCCATCTCCTCCAGGTTCTCGCGCATCACCACCGTGGACTTCACCAGCAGCCCGGACATGCCGATCGCGTCCGCCTTGTGCTCGCGCACGGCCGCGATCATGTCGGCGAGCGGCACCTTGATGCCGAGGTTGCACACCCGGTAGCCGTTGTTGGTCAGGATGATGTCGACCAGGTTCTTGCCGATGTCGTGCACGTCGCCCTTCACCGTGGCCAGCACGATGGTGCCGCGGGTCTGGCCCTCCACGCGTTCCATGAACGGCTCCAGGTGCGCCACCGCCGCCTTCATGGTTTCCGCCGACTGCAGCACGAAGGGCAGCTGCATCTTGCCCGAGCCGAACAGCTCGCCCACCGTCTTCATGCCGTCGAGCAGCACCGTGTTGATGATGTCGAGCGGGGCCATGACGGCGCGCGCCTCGTCCAGCTCGGCTTCCAGCCCCTTGCGGTCGCCGTCGACGATGCGGTCGCGCAGCCGGCCCTGCACGGTGTCGGCGCGCACCTTCTTGACCGCTTCCGACGCCTTGCGGTCGGCGAACAGCTCCAGCAGCCGCTTGAGCGGGTCGTAGCCCTCCCGCCTCCGGTCGAAGATCAGGTCCTCGGCGACCTGGATCTCCTCCGCCGCCAGCAGGTGCAGCGGGCGGATCTTGCTGACATGGACGATGGCGCCGCTCATGCCGGCGCGCACCGCGTGGTCCAGGAACACCGAGTTCACCACCGCGCGCGCGGCCGGGTTCAGCCCGAACGAGATGTTGGACAGCCCGAGGATGATCTGGATGTCCGGGAACCGCTCGCGGATCAGCCGGATGCCTTCAATGGTCCACTCCCCCAGCTTGCGGTCGTCCTCGACGCCGGTGGCGACCGTGAAGGTCAGCGGGTCGATCAGCAGGTCCGACTGCGGCAGCCCGTGCCGGTCGCAGGCGAACTCGACCAGGCGGGTGGCGATCCGGAGCTTGTCCTCCGGGGTCTTGGCCATGCCGACCTCGTCAATGGTCAGCGCGATCACCGCGGCGCCGAACTTGCGCGCCAGCACCAGGCGGTCGCGGGCGTGGTTCTCGCCGTCCTCGAAGTTGATCGAGTTGATGATCGGCTTGCCGCCGTGCAGCTTGAGCGCGCTCTCGATCACCGGCGTTTCGGTGGAGTCGATCACCAGCGGCGCGTTCACCGAGGCGGTGAAGCGGCGCACCACCTCGTCCATCTCCCCCACCTCGTCGCGGCCGACAAAGGCGGTGCACAGGTCGAGCGCGTTGGAGCCTTCCGCGGCCTGCTCGCGCCCGACCGCGACGCAGCCGTCCCAGTCGCCGGCTTCCTGCAGCTCGCGCCACTTCTTCGAGCCGTTGGCGTTGCAGCGCTCGCCGATGGAGAAGTAGCTGTTCTCCTGCCTGAGCGGGGTCTGGCTGTACAGGCTCGCGACCGAAGGGATCCACACCGGGCGGCGCGCCACCGGGGCCGGGCGGGCGACGTTGCCGGCCCGGCGCCGCAGCATCGCGTCCAGCGCCTCGATGTGCGGGGTGGAGGTGCCGCAGCAGCCGCCGACCAGGTTGAGCCCGTCCTCGACGATGAAGCGCTCGATCCAGCTCGCCATCTCGTGCGGCGTCAGCGGGTAGTGCGTCTTGCCGTCCACCAGCTCCGGCAGCCCGGCGTTCGGCTGCACGGAGATCAGCCGCGGCCAGTTGGACGCCAGCCAGCGCACGTGCTCGGACATTTCCTGCGGCCCGGTGGCGCAGTTCAACCCGATCAGCGGCACGTCGAGCGCGTGGA
>CAXTMS010000350.1:0-2181 GCA_964245345.1 uncultured Acetobacteraceae bacterium
TTGGTGGGGTGATCGGCGTCCAAAATTGACCCCCCGGATCGGCGATGATGCTGCCCGTGCAGACGGGTGGTGGGGGAGATGCTGGCAGTGGACACGATCGCCCGGGTTCGGCGGGCGCACTTCGTCGATGGCAAGTCGATCAAGCAGATCGCCCGGGAGTTCGACCTGGCGCGCAACACGGTGCGCCGGGTGCTGCGCTCGGGCGAGACCGCGTTCGTGTATGCGCGCGAGGTGCAGCCGCGCCCCAAGCTCGGCGCCTGGACGGAGCGCCTCGAGCAGCGCCTGAGCGCCAACGAGCGGCTGCCCGGCCGGGAGCGTCTGGATCTGGTGCGGATCTTCGAGGATCTGCAGGCCGAGGGGTTCACGGGCGGCTACGACACCGTGCGGCGCTACGCCCAGAACCGGCTGCGCAAGCGCGGCACCGGCCTGTCGGATGCCTACATCCCGCTGAGTTTCGGCCCGGGCGAGGCCTACCAGTTCGACTGGTCGACCGAGATCGTGCTGATCCGCGGCGTCACCACGCCCATCCAGGTGGCCCAGGTCCGGTTGTGCCACAGCCGGATGCCGTTCGTGCGGGCCTACCCGCGCCAGTCCCAGGAGATGGTGTTCGACGCTCACGACAAGGCGTTCGCGTTCTACCGCGGCACCTGCCAGCGCGGCATCTACGACAACATGCGCACGGCGGTGGATGCGCTGCTGATCGGCCGCCAGCGGCAGTTCAACCGCCGCTTTGCGCAGATGTGCAGCCACTACCTGGTTGAGCCCGTCGCCTGCACGCCTGCCAGCGGGTGGGAGAAAGGTCAGGTGGAGAACCAGGTCGGCGTGGTACGCGGCCGGTTCTTCAAGCCGCGGCCGCGGTTCGACAGCTTCGGCGACATGAACGCCTGGCTGCTGGAGCAGTGCGTGCTGTATGCCCGCGGCCACCCGCATCCCGAGCGCAAGGACAGCCCGGTGTGGGAGGTGTTCGAGCAGGAGCGGTCGAGCCTGGTGCCGTATGCCGGGCGCTTCGACGGTTTCAACGCCCGCACCACGGCGGTCTCCAAGACCTGCCTGGTGAGCTACGACAAGAACAAGTACTCGGTGATGGCGCAGGCGGTGGGGCGTCCGGTCGAGGTGCACGCCTATGCCGAGCGCATCACCGTGCGCCAGGACGGCGAGGTGGTCGCCGATCATCCCCGCTGCTTTGGCAACGGACAGACCATCTACGACCCCTGGCACTACGTGCCGGTGCTGGCGCGCAAGCCGGGCGCGCTGCGCAACGGCGCACCGTTCAAGGGCTGGGTGCTGCCGGGCGCGCTGGGCCGGGTGCAGAACCAGCTGCGCGGCTCCGCCGACGGCGACCGGCAGATGGTCGCCATCCTCACCGCCGTGCCGCTGGACGGGCTGCCGGCGGTCGAGGCGGCGTGCGGCGAGGCATTGTCCGCCGGGCTGTGCAGCTCCGACGTGGTGCTCAACGTCCTGTCGCGGCAGCGGCTGACCACCCCCGCACCGACCATCACCACCCCCGATGCGCTGCGGCTGCGCCACGAGCCGGTGGCGGACTGCGCGCGCTACGACACCCTCAGGAGCCCCATCCATGGAACGACATGAGGTCCTCGCGCTGATGGGCGAGCTCAAGCTCGTCGGCATGCGTGCCGCCTACGACGAGGTGCTGGGCAACGCGCTCAAGCGCCAGCATCCAGCCCCGCAGATCGTGGGCTCGCTGCTGCAGGCGGAGATCGCCGAGAAACAGGCGCGCTCGATCCGCTACCAGGTCACGGTGGCCAAGCTGCCGCTGATCAAGGAGCTGGCCGAGTTCGAGTTCGCCGGCACCCCGATCAACGAGGGGTTGGTGCGCGAGATGGCCACCGGGTCGTTCCTGGACGGCCAGCGCAACGCGGTGCTGGTGGGTGGCACCGGCACCGGCAAGACCCACCTCGCGGTGGCGATCGCGCTGAACTGCATCCGGCTGGGACGGCGCGCCCGGTTCTTTACCGTGATCGACCTGGTGAACCGCCTCGAGGCCGAGGCGCGCACCGGCAGGACCGGGCGGCTGGCCGAGCAGCTGACCCGGCTGGACCTCGTGGTGCTCGACGAGCTCGGCTACCTGCCGTTTGCCCAGAGCGGCGGCCAGCTGCTGTTCCACCTGATCAGCCGCCTCTACGAGCAGACCTCGATCCTGGTCACCACCAACCTGCTGTT
>CAXTMS010000351.1:0-2176 GCA_964245345.1 uncultured Acetobacteraceae bacterium
CGCCCTGCTCGCCCGGCTCGGCCAGACCGTGCTGGTGCTGTTCGGCATCAGCGTGCTGGTGTTCGTGGTGTTCTTCGCCACGCCGGGCTCGGACCCGACCGCGCGAATCGCCGGCCGCAACGCCAGCCCCGAGACCATGGCGGCGGTGCGGCACGCCTACGGCTTCGACCGGCCGCTGCCGGTGCAGTACCTGCGCATGATGGACGCGCTGTTCGTCACCCGGAACCTGTCCTCGTTCGTCGACCACGGCGAGCGGGTGGTGCCGGAGGTGATGCAGGCGGCCCCGGTCACGCTGTCGCTGGTGGGCGGGGCAGCGGTGATCTGGATCGTGGCCTCGATCGCTATGGGCACGATCGCCGCCGCCACGCGCGGCTCGGCGCTCGACCGCGGGCTGATGATGCTGGGGCTGGTCGGCATCTCCATGCCGGTGTTCTGGCTGGGCGAGGTCGCCAACCTCGTGACGCAGAGCCGCTACCACGACACCTGGCTGTTCTCCTGGGTGCCGGGGCTCGGCTACGTGCCGCTGCACATCGACCCGCTCGGCTGGGCCGCGCACCTCCTGATCCCGTGGTGCGTGCTGGCGGTGCTGTTCATCGGCATCTATGGCCGGGTGCTGCGCGCCGACCTGGTCGCGGCCTCCGGCGAGGACTTCATGCGCACCGCCCGCGCCAAGGGGCTGACCGAGACGCGTGTGCTGCTGCGGCACGGGCTTCGCACCTCGCTGGTCACCTTCGTGTCCCTGTTCGGGCTGGACTTCGCCCAGCTGGTCGGCGGCGGCGCGCTGCTGACAGAGGTGGTGTTCGGGCTGCAGGGCGTGGGCCGCCTCACCTACCAGGGGCTGATCAACCTCGACCTGCCGTTGATCATGGCCACCGTGATGTACTCGGCGGTCTTCGTGGTGCTCGCCAACGCCGTGGTCGACCTCGTCTACCTCGTGCTCGACCCGCGGGTGCGCGATGGCCGCTGACGCGCCGCTGCTGGAGGTGCGCGACCTGTCGGTCGTCCTGCCGGCCGGGCGGGGACGACTGGTGCGGATCGTGGAGAACGTCTCGTTCTCGCTCGGCGCGCGCGAGATCCTGGGGCTGGTGGGCGAGTCGGGCTCGGGCAAGAGCATGACGGCGCTGGCGCTGATGGGGCTGATCGACGTGCCGGGGGCCAGGATCACCGGCTCGGCACGCTACCGAGGCCAGGAGCTGGTCGGGCTGCCGGCGCAGCGGATGCGGGCGCTGCGCGGCAACGAGATCGCCATGATCTTCCAGGACCCGATGACGGCGCTGACCCCGGTGTACACGATCGGCTGGCAGATCGACGAGCAGCTTCGGGCGCACCGGGCGCTGAGCCGCGCCGGCGCCCGGGCGCGCACGGTGGAGCTGCTGGGCGAGATGGGGGTGCCCGATCCCAGGCGCGCGGCGGACCGCTATCCGCACCAGCTGTCCGGCGGCCTCAGGCAGCGGGCGATGATCGCCATGGCGCTGAGCTGCAACCCGTCGCTGCTGATCGCCGACGAGCCGACCACGGCGCTGGACGTCACCGTTCAGGCGCAGATCCTGGACCTGCTGCGCAGGCTGCGCAGCGACTTCGGCTCGGCGGTGCTGCTGATCACGCACGACATGGGCGTGGTCGCCGAGACCTGCGACCGGACCATGGTGCTGTATGCCGGCAACACCGCCGAGCAGGGACCGACCGCGGCGCTGTTCAGCCAGCCTGCCCACCCCTACACCGCGGGCCTGCTCGACAGCATCCCGCCGCTGCACGGCCAGCGGCCGGCGCGGCTGCCGTCGATTCCCGGCGCGCCGCCAAGCCCGGCGCAGCGCCCGGCCGGCTGCCCGTTCCAGCCGCGCTGCGCCTACCGTCACGACGCCTGCGCGGTGCGGCCGCTGCTGACGCCGTTCGGGGCGCAGGAGGTCGCCTGCGTGCTGCCCGGCGAAGGCCGTCCGCTGCCGCCGCGGATCCAGCCGGCGTTCGAGCCGACGGTGATTCCGGGATGAGCGCCGTCCCGCTGCTGCAGGTGGAGCGCCTGAGCAAGCACTACCAGGTCGGCCGCGCGCTGCGCGGCCGGTCGGTGCTGCGGGCGGTGGACCAGGTGTCGCTTCGGGTGGAGGCAGGGGAAACGCTGGGGCTGGTGGGCGAGTCCGGCTGCGGCAAGTCCACCCTCGGCCGCTGCCTGCTGCGCCTG
>CAXTMS010000352.1:0-2174 GCA_964245345.1 uncultured Acetobacteraceae bacterium
GCCGATCTCCGGGGTGCGGCTGCCGGCCCAGGTCAGGCGCCACAGGCTGCCCTGGCGCAGGTTCTGCACCAGGCTGGGGCGAAAGGCGGCCAGGCAGGTGCCGCCGGCGTATCGCACCGACGGGTAGATCAAGCCGTTGCTGTTCAGCGCCTGCAGGCGGCGCGCCAGGGCCTGGCCGGCGGGATAGGCTGTGGCGGTGTCGCAGCCCAGCACGCTTCCGGGCTGCCGGTCGCGGTCCGGAGCGTTCCGCAGGTCGTGGAACGGGCCGATGAAGTCGGCGATCAGCTCGGCGTAGTCGACGTGGGTGTCGTAGCGGTTGATCGCGTCCAGCTCCCGGGTGAGGTGGTAGGCGACCTCGCCCAGGGAGGTCTGCGCGTCCCAGCCGCAGTACCAGGCGCCGCGTCGGGCGTCGTTGAAGCGGTTGCCGCTTGGGCGGGGATGGGTGAAGGCGGCGTTGACGAAGCTGTCGTTCGGGCGCCCGAACACCAGCTCGCGTGGATCGAGCCCGGGCAGGCCGCTGTCGGACGCCTGGATGCGGCCGTTGGTCACCCCTTCCAGCGCCGCCAGGTCGTCCAGCGCTTCCGGCGTGGATGCCAGCGGCGCCAGCACCGGCGGCTTCAGCCGGCCGCTCGGGATCAGCCGCACCGTGTCGCGCTGCGCGATGTCGGTGAGCGGCGGCACCGGCGGCTCGCGGCGCAGCTCCGGCCCGGTGTCCGGCTCCAGCATGTCCATGGCCTACAGGCCGCCGCGGAGCGCGTCGACGTGGTTGCGGATGTCCAGCATGCCGGGGATGCCGCGCTCGATCGCCACCAGCAGCGGCGACCGGCCGCCGAACAGGGCGCCGCGGTTCGGCAGGCGGATCCAGTCGTCGGCGAGCGGCTCGGAAAACAGCAGGCGCAGGCCCTTGAAGATGCCGACCAGGACGCTGATCCGGGTCAGCATGTCCTGCGACAGCCTGAGCGCCCGGTCCGCGCGTCCCTGCTTCTTCAGCCGGAACCAGGAGCGTTCCGACATGTCGCCCAGCAGCAGGCAGGTTTCCTCCGTGCTCAGCCGCCACAACTCGGCAAGCCGGATCATGCCCTCGACCGCTGACGGCGTCAGGCGCAGGCGGGTCGCCGGCTCCGACAGGTTGAGGCTGGTGGCCGGGATCGGGATCACGGTCGGCCGGTTGTCCTGGATCGCGTGCATGATGCCTCCTGGCGCTCAATATGCTGCCAAATGGCAGATAGTTCAACCGTGGTCGAAATAATGGCGTGGTCGGGATCAGCTTGACTGTCCCAACCGGGTTGCGCACATGCGTTGCATGCCAACACCTCTTCCGGCCTCGCCCGACCCGTTCGTTGTTCCGGAAGAAGCGAGCGCCAGGGACGCGATCGCGGCCATCGGCGAGGAACTCGCGGTGTTCGACGACTGGATGGAGCGCTACCAGTACATCATCGAGCTGGGCCGGACCCTGCCGCCGTTCCCGACGCAGTGGGCGGACGATCCGCACCGGGTGCCGGGATGCCAAAGCCAGGTGTGGCTGGAGTCGGCGGTGGCGGGCGACCGGATCCGGTTCGCCGGCGCGTCGGACGCGGCGATCGTGTCCGGCCTGGTGGCGCTGCTGCTGCGCGTGTATTCCGGCCGGAGCCCGCAGGAGATCCTTGCCACCGATCCGGTGTTCCTGAAGGAGCTTGGCTTGCTGGAAGCGCTGTCCACCAACCGCGGCAACGGCATCGCCTCCATGGCCAAGGCGGTGCAGCGCGCGGCCCGTGCCGCCGCCGCCGAGGCGGCGGACTAGCCGGTCGGAGGCCGGCGACGGGCGCCGGCCTGCGGCACGGCGTTCCGGGGGCTTGCTGCGTTGGGAGACGCCGATCCCGATCCACCGGATGGGTTGCTCGCGGGTGGGCCGGCGGCCGTGGGGCCTGCCTGCGCTGCTGGTGCTGCTGATCGCGGTCGACCTGTGCCGGGTCGCGCGACTGCCGCGGGGTGCCGCCGTGGTGGCCATGAAGGACGGTCGGCTGCATGTGGCGGTGCACGATGCCGCCCGTGCGGTGACGCTTGAGATGGGACACCGGGAGCAGGTGTGGTTCGCCCCGTCCGTCTGGCCGGTGTTCGACCTGCTCACCACCGGGCATGTCGCCCGCCGCGCCAGCACGGTCGCGGCCAACCAGGTGGTCGGCACCTCCTGCAAC
>CAXTMS010000353.1:0-2159 GCA_964245345.1 uncultured Acetobacteraceae bacterium
GCACCTTCATCGAGCCGACCGACCAGATCCGCAACCTGGGCGTCAAGCTGAAGCATTCGGCCAACCGCGCCATGATCGCCGGCAAGCGGGTGATCCTGGTGGACGATTCCATCGTGCGCGGCACCACCAGCCGCAAGATCGTGGAGATGGTGCGTGCCGCCGGCGCGTCGGAGGTGCACATGCGCATCTCCTCGCCGCCCACCACCCATTCCTGCTTCTACGGCATCGACACGCCCGAGCGCGGCAAGCTGCTGGCCGCCAACCACGACACCGAGGAGATGGCCCGGCTGATCGGCGCCGACAGCCTCGCCTTTATCTCGCTGGACGGGCTGTACCGGGCGCTGGGCCGGCCGGAAGGCCGCAACGCCACCCAGCCGTTCTACTGCGACGCCTGCTTCACCGGGGAATATCCGATCAGCCTCGCAGACCTGAACGAGAACAGCCAGGCCAGGCCGAGCCTGCTCGCCGACGCCCGCTGATCCCGGACGGCCCGGTCCCGCCCATCGACCGGCGAATCGCCCGCCCTGGCCCGTGTCCGCCTGCCCGGTGGCGCCGACACGACAGGTTGATCGACCGGACCCGTGCATCACGCGTTAGGGGCCGGCATCAACCCGAAGGACTCAAGCCATGGCCGACCTGTCCCAGATCAAGGAGCACGCCGAGGTGATCGGCGCGGACGGCGTGCATGTCGGCACGGTCGACCATCTCCAGGGCGACCGGATCAAGCTGACCAGGAACGACTCGAGCGACGGCAAGCACCACACCATCCCGACCAGCCTGATCGCCGAGGTCGAGGATGGCACCGTGCGCCTGTCCGCCAACGCGGACGTGGCGATCACCTTCGAGGACGCCGAATAGCGCGCCTCGCCGCGAACCTCTCGCCCGGACCAGGATGACCGCACCATGAAGATGAACGTTCCGCTCAAGGCGCTGAAGCAGCAGACGGTTGTCGTCACCGGCGCCTCCTCCGGGATCGGCCTCGTCACCGCACGCATGGCGGCCAAGCGCGGCGCCCGTGTGGTGCTGGCCGCGCGAAGCGGCGACGCCCTGGCGAGCCTGGCGGCGGAGATCGGGCAGGCGGGCGGCACCGCCAGCGCAGTGGTGGCAGACGTGTCCACCGAGGCTGGCATCGAGGCGATCTCGCAGCATGCGATCGACACGTATGGCGGCTACGACACCTGGATCAACAACGCCGGCGTCGGCCTCTACGGCGCCACGGAGGCGGTGTCGGTTTCAGACATGCGCGCCCTGTTCGAGACCAACTTCTGGAGCATCGTGCATGGCTCCCGGATTGCGGTGTCTCACCTCAAGCAGCGCGGCGGCGGTGCGCTGATCAACCTCGGCAGCGAGGTGTCCGAGCGCTCGGTGCCGCTGCAGGGGATCTATTGCGCCTCCAAGCACGCGATCAAGGGCTTCACCGAGTCCCTGCGCATGGAGCTGGAGGACGAGGGCGCGCCCGTGTCCGTCACCCTGATCAAGCCGGCCCAGATCGACACGCCGTTCGTTCCCAACGCCCGGAACTACCTCGACTCCGAGCCGCAGCACGTTCCGCTGGTTTATGCGCCCGACGCGGTGGCGCGCGCGATCCTGCACGCCGCCGAGAACCCGGTGCGCGACGTGTTCGTGGGCGGCGGCGGACGGGTGGTGGCGGCGTTTGGTCACATCGCCCCTGGCCTGACCGACTGGTTCATGGAAAAGACGATCATTCCCGGCACTCCGACCGGCCGTCCGCCGCGCCGTCCCCGGGACCGCAGCAACCTCGACACCGCCACGGGCGAACTGTCCGAGCGCGGCAACTACGAGGGCCTCGTGCAGACGCGCAGCCTTTACACCGAGGCCCGGCTGCATCCGCTCGCCGCCGGGGCCATCCTGGCCGGCACCAGCTTCCTGTTGTCGCGGTGGTTCGGCGGCGGCGGCGGGCACCGGCCGGCCCGGATCGACGGGCGCAAGGGCTCCAGCACCGCCAAGGCGTTGCACATCCGCCTCGAGGCACGCAAAGGCCGCGAGGCCGAGGTGGAACGGCTGCTGCTCCGGATCCTGGACCGCGCCAGGCAGGAACCCGGCACCCTGCCCTGGTACGGCACGCGGCTGAGCCGGCGGGTGTTCGAGATCTTTGAAACCTTTCCCGACGAGGCCAGCCGGCGTGCGCACCTGTCCGG
>CAXTMS010000354.1:0-343 GCA_964245345.1 uncultured Acetobacteraceae bacterium
CGGGCGGGACGTGGCGCTGCTGTGCGAGGGCGACCCGTTCTTCTACGGCTCGTCCATGTACCTGTTCGACCGGCTTTGTTCCGAGTACCCGCACCAGGTGGTGCCGGGCGTCACCGGCATGAGCGGATGCTGGACCGCGGCGGCGCTGCCGATCGCGCATGGCGACGACGTGCTGTGCGTGCTGCCCGGCACCCTGGACGAGGACCGGCTGACGGCGCGGCTGGAGGCCTGCGACGCCGCGGTGATCATGAAGGTCGGGCGCAACCTGCCGAAGATACGCCGCGCGCTCGACCGGGCCGGGCTGTCGGAGCGCGCGGTCTATGTCGAGCGCGCGGCGTATCTT
>CAXTMS010000354.1:353-2155 GCA_964245345.1 uncultured Acetobacteraceae bacterium
GTGCTGTCGCCGGTGGCCGACACCGGCGGGCGCGACGCGCCGTACTTCTCCATGGTGCTGGTTCCCGGGCGGCAGCGGGTGCGATGAGCGGGCCCGGTCGCCTGACGGTGGTGGGACTGGGGCCGGGCGGGCTCGACCTGCGCACGCCGCAGGCCGACGCGGCGCTGGCCGGGGCGACCGACCTGGTCGGCTACGCACCCTATCTGCAGCGGGTCGAGGCGGGTCCGGACGTGGTGCGACACGGATCCGACAACCGGGTCGAGCTCGACCGGGCGCGCCATGCCCTGCAGCTGGCGGCGGCCGGGCGCAGCGTGTGCGTGGTGTCGTCCGGAGATCCGGGCGTGTTCGCGATGGCGAGCGCCGTGTTCGAGGCGATCGAGCACGGCGAGGCGGCCTGGCGGGCGCTCGACGTGCGCGTGGTGCCCGGCATCTCTGCGATGATGGCGGTGGCGGCCCGGCTCGGCGCGCCGCTGGGCGGCGACTTCTGCGCCATCTCCTTGTCCGACAACCTCAAGCCCTGGCCGGTGGTGCTGCGCCGGCTGCGCGCGGCGGCGGAGGCCGGCTTCGTCCTGGCGTTGTACAACCCGCTGTCGCAGGCGCGTCCCTGGCAGCTCGGCGCGGCGCTGGACACGCTGCGCGCGGTGCTGCCGGACGCGGTGCCGGTGGCCTTCGCCACCGCGGTGTCGCGTCCGGACGAGCGCATCGTCGTGTCCACGCTGGGCCGGGCCGATCCGGCGCTGGCCGACATGCGCACCCTGGTGCTGGTCGGCTGCGCCGGCACCCGGCTGATCCCCCGCGACGGCGCCCCGCCTTGGCTCTACACCGCGCGCAGCGTGTCGGACGCGTGATGGCGCCGCTCCAGCCACTCCAGAACGTCCCGCCAGTCTGGAACGCTCAAGCCCGGCGCAGGCGGGGGACGGGCCACCATCACCACCGCGAGCCCGGCCTCCCGTGCCGCGACCAGCTTGGCGGCGGTGGCGATGCCGCCGGAGTTCTTGGTGACCAGGCGCTCGATGCGGTGCCGGAGCAGCAGCGCCCGCTCGTCCGCGAGCGCGAACGGCCCGCGTGCGGCCAGCACGATGCTGTCGGGCGGACAAAGCGCCGGGGGCGGCGGATCCACGCTGCGGATGACGTAGTGGTGCTGCGGCTGGGCCAGGAACGGAGCCAGCTCCTGTTTGCCGACCGTGAGCAGCACGCGCGCCGGCCGGTGGCCGATCGCCGACGCGGCCGCCTCGATGTCGGAAACGATCGTCCACCGGTCGCCGGCCACCGGCTCCCAGGCCGGCCGGTCGATCCGGAGCAGCGGCACGCCGGCGGCGGTCGCCGCCGCAAGGGCGTTGCAGCTGATGCGCTGCGCAAAGGGATGGGTGGCGTCTACCAGCGCGTCCGTGCCGGCTTGTTCGAGCCAGCGCCGCAGCCCGTCCGCGCCGCCGAACCCGCCGATGCGCACGGCGAGGGCCGGCAGGCGCGGACACCGGGTGACGCCGGCCAGGGACAGGGTGGCGGCGAACCGTTCGTCGCGTTCCAGCGCCGCGGCCAGCGCGCTCGCCTCCGAGGTGCCGCCCAGGATCAGCACCCGTGTCATCGCTTGCGTTCCTTCCGGCTGCCGGCATGACGCCGTGGCTCGCCATCCTCGGCATCGGCGAGGACGGTGTCGAGGCGCTAAACCCGCGGTCGCGCGCCCTGGTCGCCGCGGCGGAGCTGGTGGTGGGCGGGGTACGGCACCTCCGGCTGGCAGCGCCGCTGATCCGCGGCGACACCCTGCCCTGGCCCAGCCCGATCGCCGACGCCCTGCCCGTGAT
>CAXTMS010000355.1:0-2154 GCA_964245345.1 uncultured Acetobacteraceae bacterium
GGACCTGATCGTCGCCGCCCACGCCGAGGCGCGCCGTCACCTGGAGGCGCGCACCGCCGAGGAGATGCAGAAGGTCACCGGCGGCCTGAACCTTCCGCCCGGCATGAAGCTGCCGTTCTAGTTCTCCCGCCATGGGCGGTCCGGAGATCGAGCGGCTGATCGAGCTGCTGGCACGCCTGCCCGGCTTCGGGCCGCGCAGCGCCAGGCGGGCGGCGCTGACCCTGCTTCGACAGCCGCGCACCCGGCTGCTGCCGCTGGCCAGCGCCATGGAGCAGGCGGCGCGCACGGTCAGGACCTGCTCGCTGTGCGGCAACCTGGACAGCCGCGATCCGTGCGCGATCTGCGACGACCCGCATCGCGACCGCGGCATCGTCTGCGTGGTGGAAGGGGTCGGCGACCTGTGGGCGCTGGAGCGGGCGGGGGTGCATCGGGGATTGTATCACGTGCTGGGCGGCACCCTGTCGGCGTTGGGCGGCACCGGGCCGGAGGACCTGTCCACGGCCCCGCTTCTGGCCCGGATCGAGGGAGGCGGCGTGCGCGAGGTGATCCTGGCGCTCGGCGCCACGGTGGAAGGGGCCACCACCACGCATTGGCTGGCCGAACGCCTCGGGCCGCTCGGCGTGACGGTGAGCCGGGTGGCGCAGGGGGTGCCGATGGGCGGCGCGCTGGACGTGCTGGACGACGGCACCCTGGCGGCGGCGCTGATGGCGCGCCGGTCGTGAGGCGGCGGGCTTGAGCGTGATCTGGCCGATCCCCCGCGCCATCCCGCGTGCGGTGCTGGTCACCGGCGGCACCAGGCGCCTGGGCCGTGCGATGGCACTGGCCTTTGCCGAGTGCGGCTTCGCGGTGGCGGTGCACGGCCGTCGCGACGACGACGACGCCCGGGACACCCTGCGCGCGCTCAGGGATCGCGGCGTCAAGGGCGCGTTGCTGCTGGCCGAGCTGTCCCGGGAAGGGGAGGTGGCGCGGCTGCTGCCGGACGCGGAAGCGGCGGTCGGGCCGCTTGGCGTGCTGGTGAACAACGCCAGCACCTTCGAGCGCGACGAGTGGCACGAC
Source organism: uncultured Acetobacteraceae bacterium (assembly GCA_964245345.1). Taxonomy (GTDB): domain Bacteria; phylum Pseudomonadota; class Alphaproteobacteria; order Acetobacterales; family Acetobacteraceae; genus Lichenicola. The sequence continues at coordinate 1,057 of CAXTMS010000355.1, forward strand.
GCCGACCGCGCCTCCTGGGACCGGCATTTGGAGCCCAACCTGCGCGCGCCGTTCCGGCTGATGCAGGACTTCGCCGCCCGGCTGCCGGAGGATGCGGAAGGCATGGTGCTGAACATGCTGGACCAGCGCGTATGGTCGCTGACGCCGCATTTCGTGTCGTACAGCGTGTCCAAGGCCGGGCTGTGGGCGCTGACACAGTCCATGGCGCTGGCGCTGGCGCCGAGGCGGATCCGGGTGAACGCCCTTGGTCCCGGCCCGGCGCTTCCCAGCGCGCGGCAGGACGAGGCGCAATTCCGCAGGCAGTGCGACGGCGTGCCGCTCGGGCGCGGCACCAGCCCGGGCGAGGTGGCCCGGGCGGCGTTGTCGCTGCTGTGCCTGCCCTCGGTGACCGGGCAGATGCTCGCACTCGACGGCGGGCAGCACATGCAGTGGCATCCCGCCCCGGCCGGCGCGGGCGGAGCGGAGGAATAGCGCCGGTGAGCGTGTTCCCGCCCTGGCCGCAGCAACCGCCGCTCCGGCGCGTGTTCCTGCGCGACCTGGTGACGCTGGCGCAGATCGGCGTGTATCCGCACGAGGAGGCGACGCGGCAGCGGGTGCGGGTGAACATCGAGTTCGGGGTGGAGGACGAGGCGGCCGGCGGCAGCGGCGTCGGCCGCGACGACCTCAGCCGCACCGTGTCCTACGAGCGCGTGGTGCAGCTGGTGCGCCGGGTCATCGGCGAGGGCCACGTGCGCCTGGTGGAAACCCTGGCGGAGCGGGTCGCGGCCGGGGTGCTGGCCGAGGCGCGGGTCAGGGTGGTGCGGGTCCGGGTGGAGAAGCTGGACGTGTTCGCCGAGCTCGACGCCGTCGGGGTCGAGATCGAGCGCTGGCAGGCGCCGACATGACCAGCAGGTGATGCGCGTCCGGGCGAACTAATCGCACCCGACACCGTAGTGGCGGCTGGATACACGTTCGAAGGACCACCGTCATGTTCATGAGAATCGATCGGCTGCAGGCCGAGCTGCCGGAGCCCAAGGCTCCGAACCCGAACGCGGCGGCGGCCCTGCAGGAACTGCTCGGCGGCAAGTACGGCGAGATGTCGACGCTCGGCAACTACAT
>CAXTMS010000356.1:0-2142 GCA_964245345.1 uncultured Acetobacteraceae bacterium
TGCCGTGGGCGTGCAGGATCGCGTGGGCGTGCTGGCGGGCGTGCAGCACCGGATGGGGATGCGGCCTGGTCGCTGCCGGCTCCTGCGCCCTGGCCGGGAGGCCGGCGAGCAGCATCGCGCACGGCATCGCCACGGCGCCGAAACGGGCGGCGATCGAACGGCACGGAGGACGGGCGGGCATGGTGTCATCCCTGCCAAGGCCCAGGCCGCAGGGCAAGGGGTGGCGTCCGGGAACGCGGCGCGTCAGATCGACAACAACTGGCCGTTGCCAACCGCGTCCAGAAAGGTCGGCACGCCGACCCGCTCCACCTCCTGCAGCAGCGCGTCCGGGGACAGCGCGATCGCCTTGAGGCCGGACTCGCACGCCATCAGCCGCACGCCCAGCGGCGACAGCGTGTCCCGCAGCGCGGCGAACCCGGCGACGCCGCGCGCCTGGACCTCGTCGTCCGCGTCGCTGCCGACGAGGCCGGACCAGTCGCGGCACAGGGCATGCAGGCCGTCCTGGGTCGCGAACAGCACCACCGGCCGGTCCAGCGCCGCGGCGGACGCCGCCATCAGCAGCGCGGTGTGCGCCCGGCGGTAGCAGCCGCTCAGGAGCAGGATGCCGAGCGTTTCCGGCTCAGCCACGATGCGCCGACAGGTCGTGGATGCGCGGGGAGCAGCCGCACAACGGGCAGTCCGGGTCGGGCTTCAAGCGGATGGCGTGGAAGCGCATCGCCAGCGCGTCCCACACCAGCACCCGTCCGACCAAGCCTTCGCCCAGGCCGAGCACCTCCTTGAGCACCTCGGTCGCCTGCAGCGTGCCCATCACCCCGGTGACGGCGCCGAACACGCCGGCCTCGGCGCAGGACAAGGCGGCGCCCGGGCCGGGCGGCTCGGGATACAGGCAGCGGTAGCACGGACCGCCGCGATGCGGCGCAAAGGTGGACAGCTGGCCCTCGAAGCGGGACACCGAGGCGGACACCAGGGTGCGTTTCCCCAGCGCGCAGGCGTCGGCCAGGAGGAAGCGGGTGGGAAAGTTGTCGCTGCCGTCGCACACCAGGTCGTAGGCGGCGATCAACGGCAGCACGGTGTCGGCGTCGAGGCGGAACGGGTGCTGCCGGACCTCGACCAGCGGGTTCAGCGCGTGCAGGGTTTCGGCGGCGGAGGCGACCTTGGAAGCGCCCACGCGCGCGGTGGCGTGCACCACCTGGCGCTGGAGGTTGGACAGCTCCACCACGTCGTCGTCCACCAGCCCGATCGTGCCGATGCCGGCGGCGGCGAGGTAGAGCGACACCGGCGCGCCGAGGCCCCCTGCCCCCACCACCAGCACGCGCGCGTCGCGCAGCCGCGCCTGGCCGATGCCGCCCACCTCGCCGAGCAGGATGTGGCGGGAATAACGCTGCACCTCGTGTTCGGAGAACTGCAGGCCGGGGGATGATCCGGACGGCGGAAGCCGGTTCTTCACGTCCGGTTCAGGAAGCTCGCGCATGATCGGGAGATGCGCGCGTCGATCGCGCTTGACCAGGGGTCGAGCGGTAGAGGATGATGCCGCATCGAAGAACGGCTTGTCGAACAGGGAGCGTGCACCATGGCCTTCCGGGCGATCGAGCTGCGGCCCCGTGCCGCCGCGTTCTCCGCCACCTGCCTGGTCCTGGCCCTGCTGTTCTATGTCGTGTCGCCGCTGGCGACGCTGTTGTCGGTGGCGAACGGGCTGCGCCACGAGGACGTCGCAGCGCTGCGCGGCGCGCTCGACTGGCGCGCGGTGCGCCTCGGCCTGAAGGCCGATTTCGGCGGCGGCCTGCCGGTCAGCCTGGCCAGCGCCAAGGTGTCCCAGGCCGATGACGAGCTGCCGGGGTTCGGGGAGTCGTTCGCCAGCACGCTGGTGTCCCGCGCGGTCGACAACGAGGTCACGCCCGAGCGGATGATGGCGATGCTGTCGCGGACGGACACGGGCGGGATCGGCCAGACCGGCGCCGGCGTGGTCGCGGCGGTGCGCGCGGTTGTTGGCCGGGTGGAGCGGGTCGCGTTTCTCGGTCCGGCGCGGTTCGAGGCGGCGATCCGGATGTCGGACGATCCGTCGGCGCAGCCGGTGTGCGTGTCCATGCGGCTTGAGCACTGGCAGTGGAAGATCACGCAGATCCACCTGCCCGAGCAGATGCT
>CAXTMS010000357.1:0-2133 GCA_964245345.1 uncultured Acetobacteraceae bacterium
GACGACCGGCGTGCCGGTGGCAGTGACGCCGATCACGCTGTTCGAGGAGTTGGGCGTCTCGGTGCATCGCTTCGACGGGATCGAGGTCGAGGACGTGGTGGCCGGACTCGATCGCCTGCTGGAGAACCGGACGCTGCGGGAAGGCGTGCAGGATGCCGCGCGCGATTGGGTTGTGGGGCGGCAATGGCCCGGGATCGGACACCGGCTGCAGGGAATGTTGACCGGCCTCGCGCGCACCAGGCAGCTCAACCAGGCCAGAAAAGGCGGCTCCGCGACGCCGCCGTGATGGCGTCGCGGAGCTGCGGTCGGATCAGACCGACTTGATGGTGCCGTTCACGCCGGCCGGGAAGAACAGGCCGCTGGAGGTGCCAGGCGCGTTGTTGCCGTAGGCGATCGACAGCACTTGGCTGGGGGTGCGTCGATACGCCTGGGCATTGAGGTCGGTGTTGGTGAAGTTGTACGGGTTGCCATTGGCATTGGTGCCGTTGTCGCCAACGCCGGACAGCTTGGCCCGCAGTGCCGAGATCGCGTTGGTGGCGTCGCCGCCGCCGACCTCAGCCAGGTAGGAGCGGATCAGGCCGGCCTGGTAGCTTTCCGCGCCGAGCAGGCCGGCGGCATAGGCGATGTTGTCCGGGCTGGTCAGCAGGGCTGCGGCGCCGGCGAGCGCCGTGACGCACACGTCCTCGAGCACGTAGGCGCCGAGCAGGAAGTTGATCTCGTTCGCATACGGGTCGAACGTGACGCCCGGTGCCACCAGGCCGGCGGAAGCGGCGAGCACCGTCCATGCGTCGGCGATGTCGATCGCCGGCTCGGCGATGGCAGCACTTCCGAGCGCCTCTCGGATGAACAGCACGTGGCCGAGCTCGTCGTTGGCGAGCTGCTGTGCGTAGTAGGCGACCGCCGTGGTCTGGAACGGGACCGGCGAGCCGCCGACTACCTGTCCCTGGTTGCCGGTGCCGGTCAGCGGCGCATAGGTGCCGAGGCCGTTGCCGGTCACAGCGCGCAGGTAGTACTCCGCGCCGAGATACTCGAAGTTCAGCGCGAAGTTGAAGATGTCGACGTCGATGTTGGCCGTGGTCGTGGCGGCGCTGGCGCTCCGGCTGGCGAGCAGCCCCGCCGCGGCAACGCCGGCGAGGCCGAAGCCGGCGCGGCGCATCACGACGCGCCGGCCGTTGGACGCGTTCTCCTCCGGGACCCTGTTTGCATCAAGCCCTGGGCTTGCGCTGGTCTCAAGCGGGTTGGTGGTGTCGAGCATGGAATGATCTCCTGCGGAAGGAGCCCGAAGCGACCGGCTGGATGCCGTCGCGGCGCCGTTCCGCGCGTGCCTGGACATGGGATAAAGGTGTGGGACCGGCCGATCAGGTCGCGGTGCTGGCAAACAGGCCGTTCACGCCAGCAGGGAAGAACAGCCCGGCCGTGGGCGACGCGCCGCCGTACACGATGTTCAGCACCTGCTGCGTGGTGCGCCGATACACCTGCCCATTATAGTCGACGTTGTTGAAGTTGTAGGGGTTGCCGGTGACGGAGGTGCCGTTGTCGGGCACGCTGCCCAGCTTGGCGCGCAGCGCCGAGATCGCGTTGGTTGCCTCGCCGCCGCCGATTTGCGACAGGAAGCCGCGGATCGCGCCGGCGTGGTAGCCTTCGACGGCCAGCACGCTGGCGGCATAGGACAGGTTGGCGGGCGTAGTCAGCAGGTTGGCCGCACCCGCATAGGCGGTCACCCCGACGTCCTCGAAGATGTAGGCGCCGAGCAGGAAGCTGATCTCGTCGGCGAACGGGTTGAAGGTCTGGCCGGCAGCGATCAGGCCGGCGGCCTGTGCCAAGGTGGTGAAGGCGTTGGTGAAGTCGATCGTCGGCTCGGCGACGGCGGCTGATCCGAGCGCTTCACGCAGGAAGCGGACATGGGCCAGTTCGTCGTTGGCGATGCGCAGCGCGAAATAGGCCACTGCCGACGTTTGGAAGGGGACCACCGATCCGCCGTTGACCGCGGCCGGGGTTCCGATGTCGGTGAAGGCGGCAAGCGGCTGGCCGGTGGTCGCGCGCAGGTAGAACTCGGCCTCCAGGTACTCCAGGTTCAACGCGAAGTTGAGGATGTCGGCATCGGTGTAGGTCGCCGCCGACGCAGCGGTGCTC
>CAXTMS010000358.1:0-2128 GCA_964245345.1 uncultured Acetobacteraceae bacterium
CCAGGGCAGCCTGTGGCGCCTGACCTGGGCCGGCAGCCGCACCCCGGAGATCGGCCGGCCCTGAGGACGCCGTCCGGCCCGCCGCTCACGCCGCCGCGTCGTCCTCCACCGCGGCGTTCGCCGCCCCACGGCCGTCCCGCTGCAGCTTCTGCCCGAACGGGCACAGGTCCAGCAGCGGGCAGCGCCCGCAGGCCGGCCCCCGGTGGAAGCAGCAGCGCTGCCCGTGCAGCATCAGCACCTCGTGGTTGTCGTAGATCTGCTGCGCGTCCCAGTCTTCCGGCAGCTGCGCCGACAACACCCGGTGCGACGGCCCGACCGCCAGGGTGGGCGGGATCAGCCCGGTGCGGATCGCCACCCGGTGGTGGTGGCTGTCCACCGGCAGCGCCGGGCGGCGCAGCGTGCTGAAGCTGAGCACGGCGGCGCTGGTCTTGGGCCCGATCCCCGGCAACCGCTCCAGCCAGGCCCGCGCCTCCTCCACCGTCATGTCGGCCAGGAAGTCCAGCGACAGCGCGCCGCGCTCGGCCGCGATCGCCCGCAGGATCGCCTGGATGCGCGGCGCCTTCTGTTCCGGCCAGGTGGCGCGAACGATGGCCGCCTCGATCTCGTCGACCGGCGCCGACGCCACGGCGGCCCAGTCCGGGAACCGGGCCCGCAGCGCCTTGAAGGCGGCGCCGCTGTCGGCGTTGCGGGTCCGGTGCGACAGCAGCGAGCTGACCAGCTCGCTCAGCGGGTCCAGCGCGTGGAAGTAGCTGACCGGGCAGCCATACGCCCGGCACAGACGGTGATGGATCTCCAGCAGCTTGTTCTTGAGGTCCATCGGCTCCATCCGGCTGCGACTCGGGCGCTTGAACGCACAGCGCCGGGACCGGCGCCGGGTTCCGGGCCGGGCAGGGGCGAAACGCCTTGCCGCCGACGGGCCCGATCGCCACCTTGCGCTGCATGTCGACGACGCTGCAGAAGCCCGCCCGCAAGCCCTCCGCCAAGGCCGACCGCGCCGCGCGGCCGACCAACCTCGACACCGACATGTTCCTGCCGGAGCGTCAGGCCGCCAAGCCCAAGACGCGGCAGCTCAAGGTGGTCTCGCCCTACGAGCCGGCCGGCGACCAGCCCGCCGCGATCCGCGAACTGGTCGCAGGCATCGAGTCCGGCGAGCGCGACCAGGTGCTGCTCGGCGTCACCGGCTCGGGCAAGACCTTCACCATGGCCAAGGTGATCGAGGCGGTGCAGAAGCCGACCCTGATCCTGGCGCCGAACAAGACCCTCGCGGCCCAGCTCTACGGCGAGATGAAGCAGTTCTTCCCCGACAACGCGGTGGAGTACTTCGTCTCGTACTACGACTACTACCAGCCCGAAGCCTACGTGCCGCGCTCCGACACCTATATCGAGAAGGACAGCGCGATCAACGAGCAGATCGACCGCATGCGCCACGCCGCCACCCAGGCGCTGCTGGAACGCAACGACGTCATCATCGTCGCCAGCGTGTCCTGCATCTACGGCATCGGCTCGGTCGAAACCTATTCGCGCATGGTGGTGAAGATGCAGCGCGGCGGCGCCATCGCCCGCGACACCCTGATCAAGGCGCTGGTCGAGCAGCAATACCGACGCAACGACGCCGGCTTCGCCCGCGGCACCTTCCGCGTGCGCGGCGAAACCGTGGACGTGTTCCCGGTGCAGAACGAGGACCGCGCCTGGCGCATCGAGCTGTTCGGCGACGAGATCGAGACCATCACCGAGTTCGACCCGCTCACCGGCGAGAAGACCGCCGACCTCGACGAGATCCACGTCTACGCCAACAGCCACTACGTGACCCCGCGCCCGACGCTGAACCAGGCCACCGTGCTGATCAAGCAGGAGCTGCGCGGCCGGCTCGACGAGTTCACAGCGAACGGCAAGCTGCTGGAAGCCGAACGGCTGCAGCAGCGCTGCACCTTCGACCTCGAGATGATCGAGACCACCGGCGCCTGCAAGGGAATCGAGAACTATTCCCGCTACCTGTCGGGCCGCAAGCCTGGCGAGCCGCCGCCCACCCTGTTCGAGTACCTGCCCGAGGACGCGCTGCTGATCGTGGACGAAAGCCACGTCACCGTGCCGCAGATCGGCGGCATGGAGCGCGGCGACCACGCCCGCA
>CAXTMS010000359.1:0-2124 GCA_964245345.1 uncultured Acetobacteraceae bacterium
GCGCTGAGGAGGTCTTCGGCGGCACGACCAGGGGAACCGTGATGCTGAAGCAAGCCGCGCGCACGGACGAGATGATTCTGCGCAACACGGCGTGGTCCTCCCAGCCGCCGCTGGTTCAGGCCAGACCGATTCGGTCAGCGCCCTTCATTACTCTTTCCTGAAAGGACCCGATGCATGTCGATGACAGAGGTGAACATCGTCGGTGCGGGCCCGGTCGGCTTGTTGACAGCGCTGCTGCTCGGTCGGGCGGGTGTGACCGTGACGGTGTTCGAGCGCTGGTCGGGGAACCTACCCAGCCCCCGAGCCTGCGGGCTGGACCACGAGGCGCTTCGGACGCTGCAGAGTGCCCGCCTGATGCCCGGGATCGAGCATATCTTCGAGCCGGTCACGGGAGATCGAACCTACGAGTTCCAGAATGCTGCCGGCCAGCGTCTGCTTCAGATCCAGTGGAACAAGCCCGGCCCCTGCGGCTGGCCGCAGATGAGCACCTTCAACCAGCCACAGCTCGAGGCGGCGCTGGAGCGTGGCATAGCCAAGCTGCCGAACGTGGAGGTGGTGCGCGGTGTCCAGGTCCAGGGCGTGGATCAGGACGAGGTCGGCGTCCAGGTGCAACTTCGCACCGAGGCGGGCGAGGAGTTCTCGCGCTCGAGCCGCTACCTCGTGGCGGCTGACGGAGCCAACAGCGTCGTCAGGAACGGGCTCGGGATCACGCAGACCGATCTCGGCTTCCAGTACGACTGGCTGGTGGTCGACGTTGTCCCGCATCAACCGCGGGAATGGTCGCCCTACGTGATCCAGAAATGCGACCCGGAACGGCCTGCCACGGTGGTCGGCAGTGGTCCCGGCCGTCGCCGCTTCGAGTTCATGCGCCTGCCGGGCGAATCCACCGAAGAGCTGAGCCGGCCGGAAATGGCGTGGCGCCTGATCAGACCCTGGGAGCTGACGCCGGAGAACGCGTCCTTGGAGCGCAGCGTCGTCTACACCTTCCGGGGACGATGGGCGGACGCGTGGCGTCAGGGACGGGTGATGCTGGCGGGCGATGCCGCCCACCTGATGCCGCCCTTCCTGGCGCAGGGCCTGTGTTCCGGCCTGCGGGATGCCCTGGCCCTGGCCTGGCGGTTGCCGTATGCGCTGTCGGGACACGATTGGGTGCTCGACAGCTACGGTCCCGAACGCATCCAGCATTGCCGGGAGTTGATCGAGAACGCGGTGACGCTCGGCCGCGACATCTGCATCCTCGATCCCGCCGAGGCCGAGGCGCGCGACCGCAAGATGCTGGCGGCCATGGCGGAACCGGCGGGGGCGGTCCGGCCACCGCCGCAGCCGCGCCTGGGTCAGGCCGGTCTCCTCGCATCCGACGACGAGCACGCGGGATACCTGTTCCCGCAAGGTCTTGTCCGCTTCGAAGGCCGGACCCTGCTGTTCGACGACGTGTTCCAACCGGGATGGCAGCTCGTGATCCGTGGCGGGTTGGCGGACCGACCGGTCGACCGGCGCGCGCTGGACGACGCGGCCCGTCGCGGCCTGCGGGTCATCGAGCTGGGACAGGCCGGGGTCACCGAGGATGGCGAGGGAACCTACCGGCTGTGGTTCGAAACGGCCGGTGTCGACGTGGCGATCGTGCGACCGGACTTCTACGTCTTCGGAGCAGCGCGCATGGAGGGAATGGAAACCCTGTTGCGGCAGTTCATCGATCGTTGCGGGACCACGTTCCTGCAGCAGTCTCCGCGGCAACATCAGGCCGGTGCGGTGACCGAGATCTGCACGCTTCAGGTGCGCGATGGTCAGGGCCCCGAGTTTGAGGCGGGGTTTGAACGGGCGGAGCGTGTGCTCGATGCCTCGCCCGCGCATCTCCGCCACCGGCTCAGACGCCAATCCGAGACGCCGGGCACCTATGTTCTCGAAGTCGACTGGCGTGATCTCGCCGGACACGTGATCGACTTCCGGGAGACAGCGAGCTTCAACGCGTTCAAGAAGGAGTTCGCCGGCACGTTGGCTGGTCCGCCGAAGGTCTTCCACCTGCAGGAATGACACACTCAACCGAGCCGGCGAGGATCGGGGCTCATCCGAGGGTTCTGCTGTCTTTCGCGGTCCGCCCGCCTCCGCAGCCTGCTGGAGCGGGTA
>CAXTMS010000360.1:0-2115 GCA_964245345.1 uncultured Acetobacteraceae bacterium
TTGAGCCTGGAGCGGGCGAAGGGATTCGAACCCTCGACCCCAACCTTGGCAAGGTTGTGCTCTACCCCTGAGCTACGCCCGCGCTCCGGTGCGGTGGCGGGCTTTTAGAAGGCTTCCCGACGAAGTGCAAGAGGATCGCAGGCGCTCCCGGCCGGCCCGACGCTTGCGCCCGGGCGGACAGGCGACAATGTTAACGGTTCCAACGGCGCGGCGGACGCTGCGTGCAGCGTGCAGGATCAACGACCCATGGACTACATCATCGGCCAGCCCCGGCCTGGCGCCCCCGCACCACGAGCCCGGCCCGCGGCCGAGGTGCTGCCGCCCGCCGGCCCGTCCGCCGAGCCCGCCATCATCGTCGACGGCGACCAGGACAGCTTCATGGCCGACGTCATCGAGGACAGCCGACGCGTCCCGGTGCTGGTCGACTTCTGGGCCACTTGGTGCGGCCCCTGCAAGACCCTGACGCCCGCCCTGGAAAAGGTCACCCGCGCCGCCGGCGGCCGGATCAAGCTGGTCAAGATCGACGTCGATGCCAACCGCGCGCTGATCTCCCAGCTGTCCCAGCTCGGCCTGCCGCTGCAGTCGGTGCCGACGGTGGCCGCGTTCTGGCAGGGACAGATCCTCGACCTGTTCCAGGGCGCGCTGCCGGAATCCGAGATCAAGCGCTTCGTCGAGGCCTTGCTCAAGGCCGCGGGCGGCGCCATGCCCGCCGCCGACCTGCTGGCCGACGCCCGGGCGGCGCTGGACGAAGGGCGGCCCGAGGACGCCGCCTCCTTGTTCTCCGCCCTTCTGGAACAGGAGCCGGACTCCCCCGACGCCTGGGGCGGCCTGGTGCGCGCCCTGCTGGCGCTGGGCGACGAGCAGCAGGCGCAGGCGGCGCTGGACGAGGTTCCGGCCAGGCTCGCCGACCATCCGGAGATCGCCGGCGCCCGCGCGGCGCTCAGCCTCGCCGCCGAGGGACGGCGCGCCGCCGACGCGCTCGACAGCCTGCGCGCCCGGCTCGACGCCGACCCCAACGACCACGACGCCCGCTACGAGCTCGCCACCGCCCTGAACGGCCTCGGCCGACGACCCGAGGCGGCCGACGCGCTTCTGGAGATCCTCAAGCGCGACCGCAGCTGGAACGACGGCGCCGCCCGCCTGCAGCTGATCCGCTTCTTCGAGGCCTGGGGGGCCGGCGAGCCCGAAACCCTGGCCGCCCGCCGCCGGATGTCGGCATTGCTGTTCAGCTGAACCGCAGGTCGATCCAGGCCCGCACCAGGACCCGTCCAGGAGAACGCGCATGAGCCCACGGATCGCCAGACGCGTTCCTTCCCTGCGCGACCTGCGCGCGGACGCGCTGCCGAAGCGGCTGCCGGTGTTCCCGCTCGCCGGCGCCCTGCTGCTGCCGCGCGGCCGGCTGCCGCTCAACATCTTCGAGCCGCGCTACCTCGCCCTGATCGAGGACGTGCTCGCCGGCGACCGCCTGTTCGGCATGATCCAGCCCAGCGACTCCCAGGACGATGCCGATCCGGACGCTCCGGACCACGACGCGCCGCCCGCCTTGTTCCGGGTCGGCTGCGTCGGCCGGCTGAGCAGCTTTTCCGAGCGGGAGGACGGCACCTGCAGCATCTCGCTGTTCGGCGTGTCCCGCTTCCGCGTGCTGGCCGAGCTCGACGGCCCGCATCCCTACCGTCTGCTGTCCGTGTCCTATGACGGCTTCAAGCGCGACACCGACGAGCCCGGCGAGGTGCCGTTCGACCGCGACGCGCTGCTGGACACCCTGCGCCGCTACTTCGCCCATCGCGGCTTCGAGGCGCGCTGGAACGCGATCGAGCAGATGGACGACGACACCCTGCTCACCACGCTCAGCATGATCTGCCCGTTCCCGCCGGCGGAAAAGCAGGCGCTGCTGGAAGCTCCCACCTTGTCCGAGCGCGCCCGCACCCTGCAGGCCCTGCTGGAGATGGCCGGGCACGAAACCGACGAGGACGGGCGGCCGCACTCGGCGTAACGCCGCCATCTTCCAAATCCCGCTCCCTGGTGCGACACAACCGCATGAACAACGCCCAAGGCCCGGACCACCCGCCACCCAGCCCGCCGCGCCCCCTGGCAGTGGATCCCCGCCTGCTGGAA
>CAXTMS010000361.1:0-2084 GCA_964245345.1 uncultured Acetobacteraceae bacterium
CGCTGTTCGAGGAGTTGGGCAGCGCTGTCCATCGCTTCGACGGGATTGAGATCAAGCATGTGGCAGCCGGGATTGATCGACTGCTGGAGGATGTGGCGTTGCGGACGACGATGCAGGCGACGTCACGGCTATGGGTTACGGATCGACAATGGCCCGGCATCGGACGGCGTTTGCAGGGGATGCTCACAGGCCTCGTGCGGACCGGCAGCCTGGACAGGTCAGGGACAACGTCCGCGACGCCGTGATGGCGCCGCGGACGCGGTCGTTCCTGATCAGACGGTGGTCACGGCACCGTTCACGCCGGCCGGGAAGAACAGGCCGCTGCTGGTGCCAGGCGCGCTAGCGCCGTAGGCGATCGTGAGCACTTGGCTGGGGGTGCGACGATAAGCTTGGGAGTTGATGTCGACATTGGTGAAATTGTACGGGTTGCCATTGGCATCGGTCCCGTTGTCGCCAACGCCGGACAGCTTCGCCCGGAGCGCGGAGATGGCGTTGGTCGCCGCGCCGCCGCCAATTTCGGACAGGTAGGAGCGGATCAGGCCAGCTTGGTAGCTTTCGGCGCCGAGCAGGCCGGCGGCGTAGGCGATGTTGTCCGGGCTGGTCAGGAGGGCGGCCGCACCGGCGAGCGCGGTGACGCAGACGTCCTCGAGCACGTAGGCGCCGAGCAGGAAGTTGATCTCGTTCGCATACGGATTGAACGAAACGCCTGGTGCGACCAGCCCAGCCGCGGTGGCGAGCACCGTCCAGGCGTCAGCGAGATCAATGGCCGGTTCGGCGATGGCGGCACTTCCGAGCGCCTCGCGGATGAACAGGACGTGGCCCAGCTCGTCGTTGGCGAGCTGCTGCGCGAAGTAGGCGACCGCCGTGGTCTGGAACGGAACCAGCGAGCCGCCGGTCACCTGACCCTGCGTTCCGGTGCCAGCCAGCCCCGCTGCCCCCACATATGTGCCGAGCCCGTTCCCGGTCACTGCGCGCAGGTAGTACTCGGCGCCAAGGTACTCGAAGTTCAGCGCGAAGTTGAAGATGTCAGCGTCGGTGATGGTCGCGGCGCTGGCGCTCTTGCTGGCGAGCAGGGTGGTCGCCGCGATCCCGGCAAGGCCGAAACCGGCGCGCCGCATGACGACGCGACGTCCGTTGGTGGCGTTGTCTTCCGGGACCACGCTTGCGCTGGTCTCGGGCTGGATGGTGGTGTCGAGCATGGAATGATCTCCTGCGAAAGGTGCCTGCCGCGATCGGATGGATGCGGTCATGGCGCCATTTCGCGCGTGCCTGGACGTGTTGAGGGGGCTGTAACGGTCGATCAGGTTGCGGTGCTGTTGAACAGGCCGTTCACCCCGGCAGGGAAGAACAGGCCGCCGGTCGCCGAGGCGCCGCCATAGACGATGTTCAGCACTTCCTGCGTCGTGCGACGGTAGACCTGCCCGTTATAGTCCACGTTGTTGAAGTTGTAGGGGTTGCCGGTGACGTCAGTGCCGTTGTCGGGCACGCCGCCCAGCTTGGTGCGCAGCGCGGAGATCGCGTTGGTCGCGACGCCGCCGCCGATCTGCGACAGGTAGCCGCGAACCGCGCCGGCATGGAAGCCTTCAACCGCGAGGACGCTGGCGGCGTAGGACAGGTTCGCCGGCACGGTGAGCAGGTTAGCCGCACCCGCATATGCGGTCACGCCGACATCCTCGAAGATGTAGGAGCCGAGCAGGAAGCCGACCTCGTCGGCGAACGGGTCGAACGGCGTGCCTGGAGGGACCAGCCCTGCAGCCTGCGCCAGGGTGGTGAAGGCGCTGGCAAAGTCGATCTGCGGCTCGGCAACGGCGGCCGACCCGAGCGCATCGCGCAGGAACTTGACGTGCGCCAACTCGTCGTTGGCGATGCGCAGGGCGAAATATGCCACGGCCGGAGTCTGGAACGGGACCAGCGACCCGCCGGTGACGGAACCCTGGTTGCCGGTGCCGGTGACGCCCACGAAGGCGCTGAGCGGCTGGCCCGTGGTCGCGCGGAGGTAGAACTCGGCCTCCAGGTACTCCAGGTTCAGCGCGAAGTTGAGGATGTCGGCATCGGTGTAGGTCGCCGCCGACGCAGCGGTGCTC
>CAXTMS010000362.1:0-2067 GCA_964245345.1 uncultured Acetobacteraceae bacterium
TGATGTCGCGCGTCTTGCTGCCCTCGCGCGGGATGCGCGCCAGCACGTCGCCGGCGTGCAGGGTGGCGCCGTTCTCCACCGACAGGATGGAATCCGGCGAGAGGAAGTAACGCGCGTCCGTACCGTTCGGCAGCTTGATGACCTCGCCACTCGGCGCTTTCAGCTGCAGGCGCGGCCGCAAATCCACTCCCTTGGCGGTCTGCTTGTAGTCCACCACGACCTTCGAAGTGAGGCCCGTCACCTCGTCCATCCGCTCGACGAGGGTGATGCCCTCGATCAGGTCGAGGTACTCCACCTGCCCGGCAAGTTCGGTGAGGATCGGCAGCGTGTAGGGGTCCCACTCCGCCAGCTTCTGCGCACGCGTGACGGTCATGCCGTCGTCGGCCAGCAACCGCGCACCGTACGGCACGCGGAAGCGCGCCCGCTCGCGCTCCTTGTCGTCCACCAGCACGATCTCGCAGTTACGCGACATCACCACCGGCACGCCCTGGCTGTTGGTGACCACGTTGCGGTTACGCACCGTCACCGTGCCCTCGTGCGACGCCTCCACGCTCGACTGCTCCGCACCACGCTGCGCGGCACCACCGATGTGGAACGTGCGCATCGTCAGCTGCGTGCCCGGCTCGCCGATCGACTGCGCCGCGATCACGCCGACCGCCTCGCCGATGTTCACCGGCGTGCCGCGGGCGAGGTCGCGCCCGTAGCACAGCCCGCACACGCCGACCCGGCTGTCGCAGGTCAGCACCGAGCGGATCAGCATGCTCTCGACCGCCGCGTTCTCCACCAGCTCGGCTTCCGCCTCGCCGATCAGGGTGTTGCGCGGCAGCACCACGCTGCCGTCCACCGGCGAGACGACGTCCACCGCCGCGGTGCGGCCCAGGATGCGCTCGCTCAGCGACGACACCACCTCGCCGCCATCCATCACCGCGCGCACGGTCAGGCCGCGCTCGGTGCCGCAATCCTCCTCGACGATGATGCAGTCCTGCGCCACGTCGACCAGGCGGCGGGTCAGGTAGCCGGAGTTCGCGGTCTTCAGCGCCGTGTCCGCGAGGCCCTTGCGGGCGCCGTGGGTGGAGGTGAAGTAGTCGAGCACCGACAGGCCTTCCTTGAAGTTGGCGATGATCGGCTGCTCGATGATCTCGCCCGACGGCTTGGCCATCAGGCCGCGCATGCCGGCAAGCTGCTTCATCTGCGCCGGCGAGCCGCGGGCACCCGAATGGCTCATCATCCACACCGAGTTGGTCTGCTTGCCGACCTCCTGGCGCGAGATCTCCTTCATCATCGCCGCCTGCACCTCGTCGGTGCAGCGCGACCAGGCGTCGACCACCTTGTTGTAGCGCTCGCCTGCGGTGATCAGCCCGTCCTGGTACTGCTGCTCGAACTCCTTCACCTCGGCCGTGGTCTTGTCCACCAGCGGCTTCTTGGCGTCGGGGATGATCATGTCGTCCTTGCCGAACGAGATGCCGGCCTTGGCCGCCTGGCCGAAGCCCAGCCCCATCAGCCGGTCGGCGAAGATCACGCACTCCTTCTGGCCGCAGTGGCGGTACACCGCGTCGATCACGTCCGACACGTTCTTCTTGGTCAGCTGCTTGTTCAGCAGCGAGAACGGCACTGCCGGGTGCTTGGGCAGGATCTGCGCGATCAGCATGCGGCCGGGCGTGGTGACCACGGTGCTGCGGACCTTCCTGCCCTCCGCATCCACCGTCTCGTAGCGCGCGCGGATCTTGTCGTGCAGCCGCACCGCCTTCTCGGTCAGCGCGAACTCGATCTCGCCGATCGAGCTGAACGCCGGCGCACCGGTGACGGTGACGCGCCCCTTGTCGTCGTACTCGTTCTGGTCCGGCGTCTGCCGGAACTCCGCCGTCTCAAGCGACAGGTAGTACAGCCCCAGCACGATGTCCTGGCTCGGCACGATGATCGGCTTGCCGTTGGCCGGGCTCAGGATGTTGTTGGTGCTCATCATCAGCACCCGCGCCTCGAGCTGCGCTTCCAGGCTCAGCGGCACGTGCACCGCCATCTGGTCGCCGTCGAAGTCGGCGTTGAAGGCGGTGCAGACCAGCGGGTGCA
>CAXTMS010000363.1:0-2067 GCA_964245345.1 uncultured Acetobacteraceae bacterium
GCCTGCCTCAAGCCGATCCCCTTGTCGGGAAGTGTCACGTTGCTGAGCTTGGTGTGGTCAGCCGCAGGAGGCCACGTGGAACGGTGTGAAGGCGGCATCATGATGCAATGGATCTACAGCTTCGGAGTTGGCCGTAACGAGGGCTGCGCCGACATGCGCAGCCTCGGTCTCAACGACGACACGGTGAAGGGGCTGGAAGCCGCCTCCGGCGACCCCCGCTTCGCCTGGGACATCTCTCGGCGCTTCGTGCAGATGTACGGCTTGGCACAGGCTGGTGCGCGGGATGATCGGGCAGATGCCGTGTGGTTCGGCCGCCTTCCTGTTGCTCGCGGCGCCGTAGCCCTTGTCGGTCAGGACGGCACGCGGCGTGATGTCCGGCTCGATGTCGAGTAGGGTCTCGAACTGGCGGCTGTCGCTCGCCTCGCTGCCGATGAGATCGAACGCGAGCGGCTGGCCGTCGAAGTCGCTCTTGAGGTGGATCTTGGTTGTTCCAGATGCTGTTCCAGTTTCCATACCCAGGCGGCAACGCGCGCCAGGTGATGATGTGGACGGCGAAGTAGTGCATCGCCTTGAGGAACAGCCGGTCGTCGCGCCCCTTGTCGCCGATGCGACAGACAGCCACGGAACACCTCCAGGACCACCGTCCAGTTCCGCTCGGTCATCCTCGTCAGCATGGTCGGCCTCCCCTGCCGGCCTGTTGTGGATCACTCGCTCGGAGTCTTTGAGTCCCGCGCCTACCGCCTCCTATCTGCCCACACCGCCTAGCTTCGTGTCGTGCGCTGTAGCGGCTTCCTTTCCATTTCTTCGGGCTCCGGCGCCATCTTCAGCGCCACCCGGAGGAGGGCGGCGCGCGACGACACGTCCAGCCGCCGGTACGCGCGCAGGATCGACTCCTCGTCAACGGCGAGCAGCCCGAGCGCGCCTTGGTCCTCCTGCAGGAACTCGATCGGAACCGGCGCGTCCGGATCAAGGCCGATCAGGTAGGACACGGAGGTTTCCAGCGCGTCCGCCAGCTTCACCAGGCGCTGGCCGCGCGGCAGGGGCGCCTGGTCCAGCAGGATGCGGTGCAGCAGGGCCGCCGGCACGCCGGAGACGCGTGCGGCCTGCTCCGGCTCGAGCCCAAGACGGTCGAGCCGTCCTTGCAGTCGGGTCGCGATGCTCAACGCCGGATCAGGCTTCTGCGGCCTGGTCCGACTCCGCTGGCGCCGAACCGATATCGGTCGACGCGTTCCGGCGTGTGCGTCCCGCCTTGGGTGCAGCGGCCGTCCGCCTGGACTTGCGGGCCGGTGCCGGATCCGGTTCGGGCGCCGCGGTGGCCTCCCGCGCTGCCTGCTTCAGCTCCGCGTTCTGCTTGCGCAGGCGCTTTACCGTGCGCTCCAGCTTGGCAAGCTGTGCCTCGAGCTCCGCCTTGTTCAGCCGCGGTGCGGCCGGGACCGCCCTCTTGCGCACGGATCGCGCAGCCCCCGCCTTCGCCTTGGCCGGCACGCGGTTCTTCGACCCGGGCGGCCGGCCGAGGCGCTTCTTGGGTGCCGGCTCGGCTGCACGTCTGGAAGAAGAGCGGGTCGGTGTCGTCGTGCGAGCCATGCTCGATGTCCTTCGATCGGGTCGGGCGGTGATGCCGGAAGCGTTGCGCCTCCATGACCTGATGCGCGGCAGGACGCGAGTTTGCAAGTCGCCACGAGGGTGTTCACGTCCAGGGGTCCCGGTTGACTGGCCGAGATAATCCGAATGCTGTTGATCCGATGCTACTACACCGCAAGGATCGGCGACCTAACCTGCAGCAATAGGCTCCTCCGACATCGTGCGTTTATTCTTGCCGGTGACGCTGTCGGTATCGTCCCCGCCTGGGAACCAGGCCTGGAGCTTCGTGCGTCGGGTTGACGATGCACCCGAAGCAAGTCAAGAACACCCGACGCGGCCGCGCGCTGACGAACGGCAACCCTTATCCGGTCCTGCCGTACGTCGGGCAGCCGCCCGGACGGAAACGCCGCCTTTGCCGGGTTAGCACAGCGGTAGTGCAGCGGTTTTGTAAACCGAAGGTCGGGGGTTCAAATCCCTCACCCGGCA
>CAXTMS010000364.1:0-2055 GCA_964245345.1 uncultured Acetobacteraceae bacterium
GATCGCTGCCCGCCGCCGAGATCGCCCGCCTGCGCGGCGCCGCGGACGCCGCCGCCCTCCGCCTACGTCATCACGACGCGGCCGTGCATGCCGCCCGCACGCCGACGCCGCGCGACGCGCGCGAGGTCTACGACGCGCTGGAGCAGGCCCGGATCGAGGTGGTGGGCGCCCGGCACATGAACGGCGTCGCCGCCAACCTGCGGCAGAAGCTCGAGGCCGAGTGCGAGCAGGCCGGCTACGAGCGCATGACCCGTCGCGAGCAGCTGCCGATGGCCGCCGCCCTTGCCCTGCTGGCCCGCGAGCGGCTGTCGGGCGAGGCGCCGCCGCCGGCCGCCGCCGCGGTGCTGGAACACTGGCGCAGCACGCTCGCCGTTGGCGCCGACCGCGCCCTCGACGAGCTCGCCGCCGCCCAGGACGACCAGACCGCCTACACCCGCGCCGCCCGCCGCCTGCTCGCCGCCTACGACCTGGCGGAGATGGACGTCGAGACCGAGCCGGAAGACGAGGAGGCCGGCCCGGACGCGAGCGGCGACCAGGAGCAGCCGTCGGAGCCGCCGCCGGCGCCGCAACCGGAACAGGAACACGGCACGCCCGAGGACACGCCGGGCGCCCAGGCCGAGGCCGCCAGCACCGGCGAGCCGGAGGAAGCGACCGACCAGGAAGCCGGCGGTGCCGAAGGCGAGGACCGCGCCGGCGGACCGCAGCACCAGCGCGAGCCCACCCAGGCGGAGCCGGGCACGCAGTATCGCGTGTTCTCCCGCCAGTTCGACGAGGAGATCGCCGCCGAGGCGCTGTGCGACGCCGAGGAGCTGTCCCGCCTGCGCCAGCAGCTCGACCAGCAGCTGCTCAACCTCCAGGGCGTGGTGTCCAAGCTCGCCAACCGCCTGCAGCGCCGGCTGATGGCGCAGCAGACGCGCGCCTGGGAGTTCGACCAGGAGGAAGGCATCCTCGACGCCGGCCGCCTCGCCCGGGTGGTGGTCAACCCGATGCTGTCCTTGTCCTACAAGCACGAGCGCGACACCGACTTCCGCGACACGGTGGTGACCCTGCTGATCGACAATTCCGGCTCCATGCGCGGCCGCCCGATCACGGTCGCCGCCATGTGCGGCGACATCCTGGCCCGCACCCTGGAGCGCTGCGGCGTCAAGGTGGAGATCCTGGGCTTCACCACGCGCGCCTGGAAGGGCGGGCAAAGCCGCGAGCGCTGGATCGCCGCCGGAAAGCCGCGCGACCCGGGCCGCCTGAACGACCTGCGCCACATCGTCTACAAGGCGGCCGACATGCCCTGGCGCCGCGCCCGCCGCAACCTCGGCCTGATGCTGCGCGAAGGCCTGCTCAAGGAGAACATCGACGGCGAGGCGCTGGCCTGGGCCAACCGCCGCCTGCTCGGCCGCCGCGAAAGCCGTCGCATCCTGATGGTGATCAGCGACGGCGCGCCGGTGGACGACAGCACGCTCTCGGTCAACTCCGGCTCCTACCTGGAGCGCCACCTGCGCGAGGTGATCGCCGAGATCGAGCGCGCGCACGCCATCGAGCTGATCGCCATCGGCATCGGCCACGACGTCACCCGCTACTACCGCCGCGCCGTCACCATCACCGACGCCGAGGAGCTGGGCGGCACCATGCTGGCCAAGCTGTCCGAGCTGTTCGACGAGGACGCCGCCCGCGGGCGCCGCACCCGGATGCAGCCGCTCCGGGCGGCATGACCGGCAACGGTCCGGATCCCCAGGCACCGGACGCGCTCCCGCCGTCGCAGGCGAAGAGGCGCGCGATCGGCGTCGTCGGCCTCGTGGTCGGCCTCGGCTTCGTCCTGCCCGTGCTGGCCTTTCTCTGGACCCGGCCCGGCACCGGCCGGACCCTTGCGGTGCTGTTGGCCGCGGTTGTCGCCGTGCTGCTGATCCGCCGGCTCGGAACCGTGCTGCGCCGCGTGCTGGACTCCCTGCCCCAGCCATGGCGCCTGCCGCTTCTGGCCGCCTACGCCGTGTCGGCCATGGCGCTTCCGGCGTCGCTGCTTCTGCTGCAACCGGGACCGGCCGTAACCAACCTCCGGGCATC
>CAXTMS010000365.1:0-2032 GCA_964245345.1 uncultured Acetobacteraceae bacterium
ATGGTCACGCGGCGCGGCACGTCGCCGAGGCGTTCCGGACCACGGCTGTGCTCGGCATGGATGTGCTGCGGACGCATGCGGCGCGGGCGCTGATTGGCTCCGGACTGGACGGTCCGGAGGACATCGACCGGGTCGTCGAGGCGCTGCATGCGCGTGGCATCGTGCTGGACGGCGAGCGGACACGGCTCGTCCCCGGCACCCGGGACGGCACGCTGCAGGTGACCAACACCCGGCAGGTGGCGATCGAGCAGGGGGTGGCGGAGCTCGCCGCAGCTGCGGCGGCGGACCGCGCCGGCGCGCTGTCGTCGCAAGAGATCGCGCGGGCAATCGCCGCCTCCGGCCTCGACGCGCTGCGGGAGCCGGAGCATGCGGCGGCGCAGCGCGCGGCCATCCACGCGCTTGGCGAGGGCGGCAGGCTGGGCGTGGTGGTCGGCGTGGCCGGCGCCGGCAAGACCGCGCTGATGGCGCCGCTGGTGCGGGCCTGGCAGGCGCGCGGCCGCGAGGTGATCGGGCTCGGGCTGGCCTGGCGGCAGGCGGACGCGCTGCAGGAGGCCGGGATGCGCACGACTTATGCCGTGGCGCCGTTCCTGGACGCCGTCGCCAAGGGCGAGGTCCGGATCAACCGGCGCACCGTGCTGGCCATCGACGAGGTGAGCCAGGTCGGGCCGCGCCAGTTCCTGGCCCTGCTGGAGCTGCAGCGCGCGACCGGCTGCACGATCAAGGCGCTCGGCGATCCGGAGCAGTGCCAGGCGATCGAGGCTGGCGACACCATGGAGATCCTGCGCCGGGTGCTGCCCCGGGCGGCGATGCCGGAGCTGCTGTCGACGGTGCGCCAGGACACGCAGCATGGTCGTCGCATCGCTGGGCTGTTCCGCGAGGGCAAGGCGGCCGAGGCGCTGGCGATGAAGCGCGCCGATGGCACCGCGATGCTGGTCGGCGGCGACGAGGAGCAGGTGGTCGAGCGGATCGCCGAGCACTACCTCACCCGACGCGACGCGCTGCGGGCGGGCGGCTCCAGGCGGGGCGTCACCGTGTCGGCGCCGTCCAACGCCGACGCGGCGGCGATCAGCGGGGCGATCCGCGACCGGCTGCGGGGGCGCGGCGAGCTCGGCCGGGACGAGGTCATGCACGCGGCGGTGGATCTGCGCGGCGCGCGCTACGACCTGCCGATCGCCACCGGCGACCGGCTGCGGCTGTTCCGCAAGACGTCCGGCACCGCGGAGGGCCGCCGCACCCACCTCGGCAGCAACGGCCAGGTGGTCGAGGTGATGGGCCGGGATGCAGGCGGGCTGCGGCTGCGCGCCGTCGGCAGCCGTGCGGCCCCGGTGGTGCACGTGCCATGGGAGGGGCTCACCGAGCGCGACAGCGGCCGGCTGCTGCTGGGCTTCGGGCACTGCCTGACCATCGACAGCGCGCAGGGCGTCACGTCGGGCGAGCACATCAACGCCATGCCGCGCGGCTCGGCCGGGGTCACGGCGTTCAAGGCGTATGTCGCCGAGAGCCGGCACGTTTCGCAGGTCTGGACCATGGTCGGCGAGGCCGCCGAGCACCAGGCAGAACGGGCGGCCCGGCCGCTCGGGGATCCACGGGCGGTGACGGCGGACGACCTCTGGGCCCGCATCGGCCGGAACCTGAGCGAGAAGCCCTACAAGCCGCTCGGCATGGACCTGCTCGCGCAGGTGCGGCGCGACCAGCAGGCGGCGAGCCGGAGCTTCATTGCCGGGCGCGAGCGGGTGCAGCGGCAGGGGACGGCGTCCAGCCTGTCGGCGGAGATCGCCGCACGGCGTGCGGATGCCGATGTCCACCGTGCCGTGGCGGGACAGCTGGGCGGGCTGGAGCAAAGCATCGTCGCGCAGCGGCAGGCGACCAGCAGCCTCCGACAGGCGACCCCACAGCTGGGGACGCTGCCCAGCCGCCTGGACGGGGCAATCCGGCAGGCTGCCGGCAAGCTTCCTCTCCCGCGTCCGCCGGTCGAGCCAGCATCCCGACCCGTGAGGCGACCGAGCTCCGGGCCGAGCCCAGGCTTCTGATG
>CAXTMS010000366.1:0-2005 GCA_964245345.1 uncultured Acetobacteraceae bacterium
CGATGGCGCGCAACAAGGTGCAGTTTCAGAAAGGCCTCAGCGAGCCGGCGTTCGAGCGGCAATACGGCACGCAGGAGCAGTGCCGCGCGGCGGTGATCGCGTCGCGTTGGCCCGACGGCTTTCGCTGTCCGGGATGCGGCGGCGCCAAGCACAGCGCGGTTACGACCCGTCAGCTGTTCCAGTGCAGCACCTGCCGCCTGCAGACGTCGGCGATTGCCGGAACCATCTTCGCGTCGAGCAAGCTGCCGCTGCGCACCTGGTTCCGGGCGATCTACCACATGACGCAGACCAAGCAGGGCATCTCCAGCATTGAACTCGGCCGCCGCCTGGGCGTCACCCAGACCACGGCCTGGAAGATGAAGCACAAGCTCAAGCAGGTGATGCTCGAGCGCGATGCAGCCAAACACCTGTGCGGGCGCGTCGAGATCGACGACGCCTATGTCGGCGGCGAGCGTGGCGGCGGCCGGCGCGGGCGCGGCGCGCCAGGCAAGACGCCGTTCGTTGCCGCCGCCGAGACCACGCCGGACGGCAAGCCGACCCGCCTCAAGCTGCGCCGGGTCGGCAGTTTCTCCAGCCGGTCCATCGAGGCGTTCGCCCGCGCCAGCCTCGATCCCGCCTGCGTCGTCGTCAGCGACGGGCTGCGCTGCTTCGGCGCGGTGAGAGAGGCAGGGTGCACGCACGAAGTCGTCCGCACCGGCAGCGGGCCGGCGGCGGCGCAATCGGCTTGCTTCAAGTGGGTCAACACGGCGCTGGGCAACATCAAGGCTGCGATCACCGGCACCTACCGGTCGATCAACACCAAGCACGTGCCACGCTACCTCGCCGAGTTCGAATACCGCTTCAACCGGCGATACGACCTCGCCGCCATGATCCCGCGCCTGACCTGGGCCGCCACACGAACTCCGCCAATGCCATACAGGCTGCTGAAACTGGCTGAGGTTCATCCGTAATCAGGAAAACTCTTGCTTTCCGGCGTGCACAATGAAGGAGTCGCGGTTTCTTATCCGACGAAGAAGAACGCCAGGCCTAGCAACACATAGACGCCGATCAGCAACACGCCCTCGAACCAGTTCGTCTCGCCGTCCGCAGCAATCGAGTTGACGATGAAGGCGGTCCCGGCGATGGCGAACAGGTCCAGCGAGCCGAACACCAGCGTCATCGGCTTGCCGATGGCCCACGAGACGAGAACCAGCAGCGGTGCCACGACCAGCGCCACCTGGATCGTCGAGCCGATGCAGATGTTGAGCACGAGCCCCATCCTATCCTGCCGGGCGAACCACGCTGCGGCGAACAGGTCGGACGCCGTGCCGACCACCGCCAGCACGATCACGCCGAGGAAGACCGGCGAGAGGCCAAGCGAGCCGGCGGTGGCCTCCAGCGCGCCCGACACCAGCTCCGCCTCCAGGGCGATTGCGGCCGTGGCCCCCACCAGCACCGTGACGGCGAGCCATGGCGGCCAGCCCGCCTCGCCGCCGCCGTCCTTCGGCTCGCCCGACGCGAACACGTCGCGGCGGGTCACCAGGGTGTACACCAAGTTGGCCGCATAGATCGCCAGCAGGACCAGCGACACCCCGATGCTGAGCTGCTCGTCGGCGACGGCGAGCTTGCCCGGCGCGGCGGCGCCGGCGGCAAGGTTGAACACCGCCGGCAGCAGCAGCGCGATCACCACCAGGATCAGCAGGCTGGACAACTGCCCCGCGCGTTCCCGCCTGAAGCTCTGCCGCTCCCGGCCGATCCCGCCGGCCAGCAAGGCGATGCCGAGGCCGAGCAGCCCGGTGCCGATGATGGAGCCGGTGATCTGCGCGCGGACCACGGCGACCTCGCCACCGGCCAGCACGAACATCGCCAGGATGATCTCCGCAAGGCTGCCGAGGCTGACGGCCAGCAGGCCGCCGACCGCCGGCCCCACATGCTCCGCGACCTGCTCGGTGGCCCGCCGCACCCAGTCCGCCAGCACCGCCACGCCCGCGGCCGCGGCCAGGAACACCCAGGACGGCGCGGCACC